>JACCZY010000026.1 GCA_013695685.1 Geodermatophilaceae bacterium
CGACGGCCGACAGAAAGTGTCGCTTCTCCAGTCTGGCGACGAGCAGGTCGAGGAAGCGACAGCTGTCCTCGTCCCCGGTGTCCAGCACTCCCAGTGCTCGGCCGTCGAGATCCGTTGGACGAGGAGCAGGCACAAACGGTGTGGCCAGGGCAGCCGGCGCAGAGACCGCAGCTGGCTCAGCCAAAGGTCCACCCTCCGTCAACGTTGAGCACCTGACCGGTGACGAAATCGGAGTCTGCCGAACTGAGGAACTCGATCGACCCAGCCAGGTCCGCGGGCACCTGGGTCCGGGGCAGGCACTGCTCCCCGGCAATCCGCTCGCGCAGCGCGGCGGCTGCGTCGGGCTTGTGCACCGCCTTCTTGGTGACCACAGGTACGTAGCCCGGGGCGATGGCGTTGACCCGGATCCCATCCGGGCCGAGCTCTTTGGCCAGCGCCCGGGTGAGGCCGACCACACCTGCCTTGGCCGCGATGTAAGGCGCAAGTCCGACCGGCCAGCCCTTGGACACCATGGTCGAGGTGATGTTGACGATCTTTCCGTACCCGTCGGCGCGCATCGACGGCACAACAGCCTTGGCGCACAACCACACTCCGCTGAGGTTGACCGCGAGTACGCGATCCCACTCGGCCCGGCTGAAACTCTCCACCGGAGCCGAGGGCAGCAACGCACCGCCGGCGTTGTTGACGAGGATGAGCGGACCCGACCAGGAATCCGTGACCAGCTGCACCATCGCGGCCACCGCCGTCTCGTCGGAGACGTCGCAGGTGTGCGCGAGCACGCGATCTTCGCCGCACCGCCGGCCGAGTTCCGCGGCCGCCACGACGGCCGCCTCATGGGCGACATCGACAACCGCGACCCTGGCACCGGCACGCAGCAACCTATCGGCGTACTCCAGGCCCAGCCCCTGGGCGCCGCCGGTGACGATGGCCACGCGTCCCTCGAGGCGGGTCACCTGGCGGCGAGCCGGGCACGGATCTGGGCCATTGCCACGTCGGCGCGCTGGGCCAGCTGGCTCGGCGTCAGCGAGCCCAGCGGATGATCGATGACTGTGAACGGATAGTCCGGGACCCCGGCCGCAGTCGAGGCGATCCGAGCGGTGGTCAGGAACTCCGTAGTCACGATCACAACGGTCGGCACACCTCGCCGTTCGACGGCGATGCCGTCCTGGACCGAGCAGGAGCAGCAGCCCGCGCAGTCCCCGACGCCGGTCACGACGAGATCGCACGCCTCCACCAGCTCCTCGACCAACGGCACCGGAGCCAACCGGCCGATGCTCGGCTTGCGCAGGGTGCGGGAAAGCACCGCATCATCGGCGCTGAACCGCTCGGCCAGCAGGGACAGGAACCGGTCACTGTTGGGTTTGCCGTTGTCGAGCAGGCCCAGGCGCACTCCGTTCAGGTCCGCCGGCGGCAGGACGAGTTCGGTACTACTAGAACGGGCCCCGGTCTCGGTCGGATCAAGCACCGTCACATGCGTGGTCATGACACCTCCTGTGCTGTCGGGGTGGGCGGCTCGATCACGCATCGAGCCAACTCCTCCTCGTCGAGTCCCTCGGTCACCGCCAGAGATTCGTGACCGCCTACCCATGACGGGACCACCGCCGAGTAGCCGTAGAGATGGCCGCCGGCGACGACCACGAGGATGTCGTCAGCAGCGGGCACCACCGTTCGGTAGGTGGTGTCGTCGTCGGCTTGAGGCTCACCCGAGACTCGACCGGCGCTGCGTAGGTCGCTCAGGCTGCGGCGTGCCCGCTGGAAGAGGCTCTGCCGCACATCGGCCTTCGACATCCCCGACCTTGCCATGGCTGCGGCATGTAGCGGCCCGAGTACGACGACGACCCCACCGCCGGTGAAGTGCGAGGGCAGCATCGCATCGGCGATCGTCGCCAGGATCGGCTCGGGCGCCTCCGCCCAGTCATTGCGGGCGAAGATGGGCGCCTCGCCGGAGAACACGGTTACCGCGCTGCCGGCGGCTGCCACGCCGCGATCGGAGTGTGCTGGCGCCCAGGGGTTGTGAAGCTGGCTCTCCGCGATGCAGTAGCTGAATTTGCCCGGGTGACCGAGCGTCGACTTGTCGATCAGGCCGGGCAGCCCACCACAGACGTTCTGCAGCAGCAGGCGTACCGCTCGCCCGATCGTGGCGTTGGCGTGATGCCCGGGGCCGAAGACGCTGAAACCGGAGTTGAGCCCCACCGTGGTCACCACCGGTCCACTGACGATCAGCAGCGGCGCGGTGGCCCCGCTGACGGTCGTGCTGTGCAGGTTGAACGGCGTTCGGGTCAGCGCCCGCACCGTGGCTACCAGCAAGGACATGTATTCCGGGCGGCAGCCGGCCATCACCGCGTTAACGGCGAGCTTCTCCACGGTGATCGACCGGTTCTGCTCGGGGATCTGGCCCAGTACCTCAGCCGGTTCGAGGCCTACGGCGGAGACGAACGCGCTGACCAACTGTGGCGTGGGAGCGACGATCGGCAGACCGTCGGTCCAGCCGTGCTGGAGGAAGAACTCTGCGACGGCCGTGTCGTCAGACAGCTCGATGCGCGCAGATGACAGGGTCATCGGCTCGGACGACCGCAGCATTTCGGGGCCGGGGCGCTCACCCCGCGACTTCTGCTTCTGGGTGACCGGCGATCCAGGCGTCTACGGAACTCGCGGCGTGCGCGGCGTCGTCATCGGAGAGCTGACGGCCTTGGAACGTCAGCTCGAGCCGGACACCGTTGGGGTCGAAGAAGTAGATGGACGACCAGATGCCCTCGTGCTCGACCACACCGACCACCTCCACGCCATTGTCGGTGAGCCGCTTGTGCGCGGAGTCGAGTTCCTCGCGGCTGCCCACGGACAGCGCCAGATGCGGGGCCCAGCGCGGCAGCTGGCTCTCGTGGTGGTCTTTCTCGACGCCCTCGATCTCGAAGAAGGCGACGCAGGAACCGTCGCCAAGCTGGAAGAATGTGTGCAGAAAGCGGCCGGCCTCGCCAGTGCTGCCGACCTTCTCGTCCTCGGCCGAGCCGACCAGATTCATCCCGAGCATCTCGGTGTAGAACGTTCGTGTCGCAGCGGTGTCACAGGTGACATAGGCGACGTGGTTGAGGCCGGTGGGGCGCTGGAACTCAGGCATGCTAAGCGTCCTTTCTCTAGGGTGCGGACGTGCCGGTGGGCGATGCGTAACGGATCACGTCATTCATCGAGGCCGTCCAGCCGTCGTCGACCGGCATGGGGAACAGGACCGGCAGGTCGACACCGGCGTCGCGGTACGCCTGGATGCGTTCGGGGAGCACGTCGGGTCCACCGTGGACGATCAGCGCGTCGATCATCGCGTCGCTCACCGCTGCGGCTGCGTTCTTGTCGCCCGCGGCGATCCGCTCGCGGACCCGCAGCAGTTCATCGGCGAACCCACTGTCGGAGAACACCGCCCCGGCTGCAGGGTGCATGGCGTATTCGGCAACGACCTGCCGCGCGGCGCGCGCCGCAGCGTGGGCGTCCAGCGAGATACAACACGGCAGAATGCAGGCCACGACGATATCAGCGGGGGCTCGACCGGCGCGGGCCAGTCCGGCGTCGATCTGCGAGCGAGCCGCCGGGAGTGCAGCGGTGGACAGCAGGTTCAGGAAAACGCCGTCGGCCAGTTCACCGGCCAGCGCCAGCATTCGAGGCAGGAGAGCGGCGAGGAAGACCGGGATCCGGGCACTCGACCGCCGATCCGGAGCAAAGCCGGCGAGCGGGAAGTACTCACCCGGCAGCGGCTCCACGCCGCCCTCAAGGACCGAGCGGAGCACCCCGACGTACTCGCGCATGTATGCCACCGGTCGGATCGCCGGCAGCCCCAACACCCGCTCGTTCAGCGCGGCGTTGGCCACTCCGAGCCCCAACAGGAACCGCCCATTGGACTCCTCGGCGAGAGTCGCCGCGGTCAAGGCTGTCATGGCCGGGTGGCGTACGGCGGCGTTGGCTATCGCGGTCCCCACGGTGATCCGCTCGGTCGCAAGCAACGCGCTGTGGGCGAGAGCGAGGCTGTCCGCGCAACGCTCGGCGAGAAACACCGCGTCGAAACCGGCCACCTCGGCCCTACGCGCGAGGTCGGCGGCTTCCGCAGCAGAGATAGCGCTGCGGCTGGCAAGGGAGACGGCGAGACCGTTCATACGTCGGGAGTGTTCGCCACCTTCGGAACATTCGGGTTTCTTGATAACAGAACTAGCTTCTGTATGCTGCCCATGTTTATGGCCTCAGGCGCCGGCTGTCAAGGTCGGTCCCACACCGGAGGATGCCGTGCCCATTGACCTGCTCCCCCTCGGCACACTGACCATCGAGATCGACCAACACACCGTGATCGCCGGCACGCCGGCGGGGACGCGCATCGTGGGAGAGGCGCTGTCATGTCGATGGGACAGCGAACGGGTGAGCGCCCGCCAACACGGCAAGATGGCGCACGACTGGCTGATGCTCAACGCAGACGGATCGGTCAGCGTCGATGCCCGCCTCCTGCTGATGACCGACGACGGCGCGGCCATCACGATCACCTACCGCGGCAAGGCCGCCAAGCAGCCGGCCGAAGGCGGGGTCCTCCTCACCACACCGGTGTTCGAGACCGGCGACGAGCGCTACCTGTGGCTCAACGGCATCCAGGCCGTGGCCAAGGGCGTTCGCGACGGCGCCATCCTGACCTATGAGATGTACCAACTCGCCTGACCGGGACGGTCGACAGCGTCCGCGATCCGTTGACAAGGCTCGGAACTAGCGGTAAGCAGAACTGATTTCTGTATCGTAGAAGACCCTGCTGCAATGCCCCGTGGCGTCAGAGGTCACGACAGTGTTGAACTGGAGACGCATGCCGGACTATGACTACGTCGTCGTCGGCGCCGGGTCGGCGGGATCGGTTGTCGCGAACCGCCTCATCTCGGCCGATCCGTCACTCGAGGTGCTGCTGCTGGAGGCTGGCGGTGACGACACCCGGCCCGAGATCTTCGTACCCTCAGCGCTTCCGGCGCTCTTTGGTACCGAGATCGACTGGGCCTACCTGACCGAACCGGAACCCGGCCTGGACGACCGCCGCATCTACCACCCTCGCGGGAAGGTTCTCGGGGGGTCGAGTGCCATCAACGGAATGATCTACATCCGCGGTAACCGGCACGACTTCGACCGCTGGGAGGCTGCGGGCAACTCCGGCTGGGGTTATGAGCACGTCCTTCCCTATTTCATCCGTGCCGAGGCCAACAGCCGAGGAGCCGACCGGTACCACGGCGGCGACGGTCCGCTGGCGGTAAGCGACAACCCCGCCTTGGACCCGCGTTCCGAGGCGTTCCTGGATGCGGCCACGGAGCTCGGGTTCACTGCGAATCCGGACTTCAACGGTGCCATGCAGGACGGGTTCGGCCCGTTCCAGGTCAATATCAGGTCCGGCCGACGCATCACGAGTGCGGAGGCATACCTGCGGCCGGTGCTCGGCGAACCCAACCTGACCGTGGCCACGAACGCCTTGGCCACGAGGATCGTGCTGACCGACGGACGTGCGAGCCGGCTCGACTACGTTCGCGATGGCGAGACGATCGAGGCGCTCATCCGGCGTGAGCTCGTGCTGTGCGCAGGAGCCTTCGAGAGCCCCAAGCTCCTCATGCTCTCCGGCATCGGTCCGGCCCAGCATCTGACCGAACTCGGAGTACCGGTCGAGGTGGACCTCCCGGGGGTCGGGGCCAATCTCCACGATCACCCCCGGATCGATGTGGCTTTCGGCAATCCTTCGCCGACCGAGATCGACCCCGCCAGCAACATCCTTGAGGTCGCGGGTTTCTTGAACACCTCCTCGGACCCCCAGGGCCCCGACATCCAGTTCCACTTCGCCGCAACCCTCGTCAACCCGGCGCTGCTCGATCGCGGCCCGGGATGGCAGATCATCGTCTGCCCCACCCGACCTCGGTCCCGCGGTGAGGTGCGTCTCCAGTCGGTCGACCCCTCCGTCCACCCGACGCTGCGATTCAACTACCTGACGGACAGCGAAGACCGCGCGGCGCTGCTCCGCGGACTGGCGGTTGCGAGGGAACTCGGCAGATCAGACGCGTTCGCACCCATCAGGAGCGAGGAACTGTTCCCAGGCGCCGATGTCCGCGACGAGAGGGAACTCGAGGCGTGCCTTCGACAGATGATGGACTCTGAGTACCATCCGGTGGGTACCTGCAAGATGGGAACCGACGAATCCGCCGTCGTCGACCCGCAGCTACGTGTCCACGGAGTGGACGGGCTGCGAGTCGCCGATGCCAGCATCTTCCCCGAGATCACGTCCGGGAACACGAACGCCGCCACGGTCATGATCGGTGAGAAGGCTGCCGACCTGCTCCTCGACGCCACCTGAGTGGAGCCGAGGATGACCGACCAGAGCACCGTTCTGGCAGACGTACGGCGAGGCATGATCCCGGCCCACATCTACAACGACGGAGAGATCTTCGCCCTCGAGAAGGAGCGGATCTTCAGCCGTGCGTGGGTATTCGTGGCCCACGAGTCCGAAATTGCCAAACCCGGCGATTATGTCGTCCGCCGAGTGCTCGAGGACTCCTTCATCGTGACCCGTGACGAGAAGGGCGAGATCCGGGCGCACTTCAACATGTGCCTGCACCGCGGGATGCAGGTCTGCCGCGCGGAGATGGGCAACGCCTCGCACTTCCGCTGCCCGTACCACGGGTGGTCCTATCGCAACGACGGTCGCATCGT
>JACCZY010000041.1 GCA_013695685.1 Geodermatophilaceae bacterium
TGTCTGGTTGTGCGACCGGGACGGCGCTTGGCGCATGGACGGCATCTACGGGCAGTTCAGCATCGTGCTGCCCCGGCAGCAGGTATGCGTGACGATCACCTCCCACTATCGAGGGCCAACCACTGACATCCTGGACGCCATCTGGTCCGAGATCGTGCCTGCGCTGGATTGAGACGAAACGGCCGGCAAGCTTCCACAGCTGCATAGGCCAGGTCCGAACAGTTGGTGTGGGAGGTCACGGTGAAGCGTTGGGTGTCGACTCGGTGGGCCTGCCGGTCGCGCCCGGTGACGTGATCAGCGGGTCGATGTGCCTGGACATCAACCCGCCCGGCCCGGCCGATTACGTGCTGGCGAACGGGACCCGGTCGGAGACGATGAATTTCAGCTTCGACACCGGGTTTCCGCCAGTGGTCACCGTCAACGCCGGTATCAGCCGCGGCGACAGCGCGAACCCGTTCAATCCGCTGGCGCGGTGCGGCGTCGTCTACTTTGACGAGATCTCCGCCTACGCCACCGCCGGCTTCGCCTCGCTCACCAAACGGCCAGGCTGTCTGGCCGAGGTCATTCCCGGCACCGCCAGCGACCCCTCGCCGTGAGGGACTCGAACATCGTCGATTCGGTCGACACTGCCGTCTTCACCGTGCCGACCGACGCGCCGGAGGCCGACGGCACGTTCGGGTGGGATGCCACCACGCTGGTGCTGGTCACCGTTCGTGCCGGGGACGAGGTCGGCACCGGCTGGACCTACGGCGCCGCGGCCTGTGCAGTGGTGGTCCGCGACCAGCTCGCCCCGGTCGTCGAGGGGCACAACGTCCTCGATGTTCCGGGGGCGTGGCATGCGATGGTCCGTTCGCTGCGCAACGTCGGCCGTCCCGGGATCGGTGGCATGGCGCTTTCCGCGGTGGACCTGGCGATGTGGGACCTCAAGGCGCGCCTGCTCGACCTGCCGCTGCACCGGTTGCTCGGCGCCGTCCACGACGAGATCCCCGTCTACGGCAGTGGCGGCTTCACGACGTACGACGACGTACGACTCGCCGAGCAGCTCACCGGCTGGGTGGAGCAGGGCATCCCCCGGGTCAAGATCAAGATCGGGGAGGGGTGGGGAACGCGGGTGGACCGCGACCTGGACCGGGTCCGGCAGGCGCAGTCGGCGATCGGCGACAAGACGGAGCTGTACGTCGACGCCAACGGCGGCTACACGGCGGGACAGGCGGTGCGGGTGGCTCGCCAGCTTCAGGACTGGGACGTGCGCTGGTTCGAGGAGCCGGTCTCCTCGGACGACCTGTCCGGTCTGCGCCAGGTCCGTCGACAGGCAACCGCGGACGTCACGGCCGGCGAGTACGGCTACGACCTGGCGTACTTCCAACGCATGTGCTCGGCCCGGGCGGTCGACTGCCTGCAGGTCGACGTGACCCGCTGTGGCGGGATCACCGAACTGCTGCGGGTGGCCGCGGTCGCGGCGTCGTACAGCCTGGAGGTATCCGGGCACTGCGCACCGCATCTGCACCTGGCCGCCCTGACGGCCGTTCCCAACCTGCGCCACCTCGAATGGTTCCACGCCCACGTGCGGATCGAGTCGATGCTCTTCGACGGAACGCTCGACCCCTCGGGGGGCACGCTGCGCCCAGCTGAGGACCGCGCCGGCCACGGGCTCACGCCCTGCCATGACCGGGCAGAGCCCTACCGCATCAGCTGAATCCGCACATCCGCCCCCACGGAAGGAAGCCGCTCATGTCCAGTCCGGAACCGAAGAGCACAGGGAGTGCGATCGCCGCACCGGTGGCAAGTACTTCGTGCTCTACTCGCTCGCCCTCATCTGATCTGGGTCCGCGGTCTGCAGTTGCCCCTATGAGGCTCAGGCATCCTAGGGGCCGGGTCGCGGAGTGTCTCCAGAACACCGAGACGATGTTCGGGGGGAGGTTAAAGACCGGAATCCCGGCCGTTGAATGAAATCTCCCCGATCGTCTACCTCGACGCACTGGTGATGAAGGTTCGCGACTCCCACAAGGTGCGCAACAAGGCCGCGCACCTCGCGGGCGGCGGCGAGTTGGACGGCGTCAAGCACGTGTTCGGGATCTGGGTGCAGACCGCCTAGTAAGTGGCCGGTTGCTTGTCACGTGGGCTCAACCGACGGACAGTCTCCGGCCCAGGCCGACCGATCTGACGGTCAGGTTAGGCCTCGCAGGGACATAGAGCCGCGGCAGGCTGGCCGGACCGCTCAGCTCGGGTCGGCGCAGGCGACCTTGGAACCGTCCGGTGCGTGGACGACGACGGCGACGGCCCCGGGCCCGGCGACGGCGTCGACCCGGGTGCTTGCCACTGCCGAGCCGTTACCGTTGGTCCTGAACGGGCCGACCCAGATCTCGTTAGGCGGCTCGGCGGGACCGGCCGGGTCGAACTTGAAATGCCCGTTGGCATCGTCGACGCCACAGGGCGCGGAGTGCACGTGCGACGGGTACGTCGTGCGGGGTGCAGCCCGCTGGCGGTCAGGCAGACCAGTGTCCGGCCGTTCGGCGTACGGAACATCCAGACCCGTCCGTCGATGTCGAGTCCCACGCCCGCGGCGAATGGCCGCAACTCGCCAGAGGTGACCCCGGCTGCGGCGGTCGCGGCCAGCGCGGGAGGCGGCCGAGCCAACCAGCTGCCGGCGACCACGGCGGCGGTCGCTGCTGCCCTGACGGTGATTCTGGTCATGAGCTTGCTCCTTCTTGTCGGTGCGCCTGCTTGTCGATGTGGCAGCGCGCTGCGGTTCGCGCCGGCCGCCCGGGCCGATTACAGGACAGACGGCAAGGACCGGCCGCTCACTGCGAGCTGGATCCCGCTAGGCGAACGCGATCGGCTGGCGTCGGAGGCGATCTCCTCGACGACCATGGCCGCACCCACGATGTTGGCGCCCTTGACGAGCCTGCCATCGGTGATGCCGCGCGGCTCGTGCACGCGCCGCAGTCCAGGTGCTCCCCATCCAAGGGGACGAGGTCCAGCGCCGGCTCGACGCCCGAGAAGATCCCCGATCGACGTCAGGAACGGCGGCTTCATCGCAGCGCCGATGTCCGTGTCGTCGATGTGCTCGCGCACCAGTCCGGGCTGACGTCCGCCGCTATCACGTGGTGGGCGGAGAAGGACAGCACGGCGGCTGACCGTCCCGGGGGTTGGGTGTGAACCTCGGCCGCACCATCGCTTAATGGGAACCGACCGGCGGCCACGCCGTCCAGCATTCGCGTGACCGGATGCGTCCCGGCAGCAACCTCACGCCACCGTGATCATGGAGTTTGACCGGTCCTGACCGGTCAAACTCCATGATCATCGGCCGGCAGGTCACACGTTGAAGCCGAGCGCCCTCAACTGCTCGCGGCCGTCGTCGGTGATCTTGTCCGGGCCCCACGGGGGCATCCAGACCCAGTTGATCTTGGCGTCGGCGACCAGTCCTTGGCCCGGGCCGCCGGTCAGGGCGGCCATGGTCTGATCCATGATCACGTCGGTCAGCGGGCAGGCTGCCGAGGTCAGCGTCATGTCCAACGTCGCGACGTTGGAGTCATCGACATGGATGCCGTAGACCAGACCGAGATCGACCACGTTGATCCCGAGTTCCGGGTCGACCACGTCACGCATGGCCTCCTCGACGTCGTCGATCGAAGCTTTGTCACTCATCGCGGCCTCCAGATTCGATTATGCGGGCTTGACCCAACGCGTCCTTCAGGGCCATCCAGCCCAGCAGCGCGCACTTGATCCGGGCCGGGTACTTCCCGACGCCGACGAAGGCGACCGCGTCGTCGAGGGACTCCTCCATCGACTCGGCCACATCCGGATCCCCCTTGCTCTGCAGCAGCGTCAGGAAGTCCGCGCCGATGGCCAGTGCCTGCGGCACCGGCTTGCCGACGACGAGGTCGTGCAGGACCGACTGCGAGGCCTGGCTGATCGAGCAGCCGAGGCCGTCGTAGGAGACATCCTGGACGACGTCGCCGTCGAGATGTACCCGCAGCGTCACCTCGTCGCCGCAGGTCGGGTTCACCTGGTGCGACTCGCCGTCGTACGGCTCGCGCAGACCTCGGCCGTGCGGATCGCGGTAGTGGTCCAGGATGATCTCCTGGTACATGCTCTCTAACTGCATGGGGCTCCAAGCTGCATCACGCGACCCCGAAGAACCTTTGTGCGTGCTCGACGCCGGCAACGAGCGCGTCGACATCGCTGGTGTCGTTGTAGATGTAGAACGTCGCCCGCGTCGTGGCCGGCACGCCGTAGCGCCGTACGACCGGCCAGGCGCAATGATGTCCCACCCGTACGGCGATGCCCTGGTCGTCGAGCACCTGGCCGACGTCATGCGGGTGGATGCCGTCGACCACGAACGACACGGCGCCGCCGCGGGCGACGGTGTCGGTCGGGCCGATGATCCGAACCCCCCTCAGCCGTTGCTGTAGTGCCTCTAGCGCGTACGCGGTGAGCTCTCGTTCGTGCTCAGCAACCGCACTCATGCCCAGCGCGGACAGGTAGTCCACCGCGGCGCCGAGCCCGATCGCCTGCGCGGTCATGGGTACGCCGGCCTCGAAGCGCTGCGGCGGCGGGGCGAACGTGGAGCCCTCCATCCGGACGACCTCGATCATCGACCCGCCGGTGAGGAACGGCGGCATCGCGTCGAGCAGGTCGTGGCGGCCCCACAGCACGCCGATCCCGCTCGGACCGAGCATCTTGTGACCGGAGAAGACCAGGAAGTCCACCCCGAGGTCGCGTACGTCGACCGGCATGTGCGGGACAGACTGCGCGGCATCGAGGACGACGAGCGCTCCCACCTCGTGTGCGCGGCGGGTGATCTGCTCCAGCGGGTTGACGGTACCCAGGATGTTGGACTGGTGGACCAGGGCGACGACCTTCGTCCGCTCCGTGATCACACCGTCGACATCGGACAGATCGAGCCGCCCGTCGTCGGTCAGGCCGAACCACTTCAACGTCGCACCGGTGCGCTGGCACAGCATCTGCCACGGCAGCAGGTTGGCGTGGTGCTCCATCTCGGTGACGACCACCTCGTCGCCGGGGCCTACGACGAACCGGGCGGCCGCCGCGCCCGACGTGGCAGCGTTGCTCATCGAGTAGGCGACGAGATTGATCGACTCGGTGGAGTTCTTGGTGAAGACGATCTCGTTGCCAGGGGAGCCGACGAACGCCCCGATCCGCTCCCGCGCGGATTCGTAAAGGTCGGTGGCCTCCTCGGCCAGCTGATGCGCACCCCGGTGTACGGCGGCGTTGTGCCGCTCGTAGTACTCCCGCTCGGCGTCCATGGTCTGGCGCGGGCGCTGACTGGTAGCGCCGCTGTCGAGGTAGACCAGCCGGCGGCCGTTGCGGACCGTGCGCTCCAAGATCGGGAAGTCCTTGCGGACGGCCTCGACATCGAAGGCGGCGCTGAACGTCGTCTCGACGCTCATGCCGGTGTCTTCAGGTACCGCTCGTACCCTTCGGCCTCCAACCGGTCGGCCAGCTCGGGGCCGCCTTCCTCGGCGATCCGGCCGTCGACGAAGACGTGCACGAAGTCGGGGCTGATGTAGCGCAGGATGCGGGTGTAGTGGGTGATCAGCAGGATGCCCACGTCACCCGATGCGCTGACCCGGTTGACCCCTTCGGCGACGGCGCGGAGCGCATCGACGTCCAGTCCGGAGTCGGTCTCATCGAGGATCGCGATCGCCGGCTTGAGCAGGCTCAGCTGCAGGATCTCGTGCCGCTTCTTCTCCCCGCCGGAGAAGCCCTCGTTCACGTTGCGCTCGGCGAAGACCGGGTCGATGCCCAGCGCGCTCATCTCCGCCTTGACTTCCTTGACCCAGGTGCGGATCTTCGGAGCCTCGCCCCGCAGCGCTGTTGCCGCCGAGCGCAGGAAGTTCGACACCGAGACGCCGGGGACCTCGACGGGGTACTGCATGGCCAGGAACAGCCCGGCCCGCGCCCGCTCGTCGACACTCATGGTCAGCACGTCCTCGCCGTCGAGGGTCACGCTGCCTCTGGTCACCGTGTACTTCGGGTGACCGGCGACGCTGTAGGCCAACGTCGACTTGCCGGAGCCGTTGGGACCCATGATGGCGTGGGTCTGTCCGGCGGAGATGGTCAGGTCGACCCCCTTGAGGATCTCCTTCTCCTCCTCGCCGGTGCCGACCGTCACGTGCAGGTCGCGGATTTCGAGCGTGGCCACGTCAGGTCTCCTCGGGTTCGGTCAGTGCCGTGGAGGCGTCGACGTACACGTCGGCCCCCTCGATCCGCACCGGGTAGACCGGCACGGAAGTGGTCGCGGGCATCCCGGTCGGCTTGCCGCTGCGCAGGTCGAAGCAGGATCCGTGCAGCCAGCACTCGATCGTCGTCCCGTCCACGTCACCTTCGGACAGCGCGACCTCCGCGTGCGAGCAGACGTCGTGGATGGCGAAGACCTCGCCCTCGGTGCGCACGATCGCGATCGGTACGTCGCCGATCTCGACGTGCAGCGCACCGGTTTCGTCCACGTCGGTCAGAGCGCAGGCGCGGGTGAATCCCATCAGGAGGCGCCCTTGGTCAGGCGGACCTCGATTGCATCCATCAGCGGGCCGCTGACGGACTCGTCACCGATCCTGGCCAGCAGGCTGGCGAAGAAGCCGCGTACGACGAGCCGGCGGGCCTCGTGCTCCGGGATGCCGCGAGACTGCAGATAGAACAGCTGCTCGTCGTCGAACCGGCCGGTCGCGCTGGCGTGCCCCGCACCGACTACCTCACCGGTCTCGATTTCCAGGTTGGGGATCGAGTCGGCGCGGGCTCCGTCGGTGAGCACCAGGTTGCGGTTCAGCTCGTAGGTGTCGGTGCCGGTCGCCCCGGCCCGGATGATGACGTCACCGACCCAGACGGCATGCGCGTCCTCGCCCTGCAGCGCGCCGCGGTACTCCACCCGGCTGCGGCAGTCCGGCACCGTGTGCTCCACGACCAGCCGGTGCTCCTGGTGCTGTCCGCTGTCGGCGAAGTACAACCCGAGCAGTTCGGCGTCTCCGCCTCGGTCGGCGTACTCCACCGTGTTCGACATCCGGACCAGGCTGCCGCCGAGCGTCACGACGATGTGGCGAAGCCGGGCGTCGCGGCCGAGGCGGATCTTCTGGTGCGACACATGAACGGCGTCACCGTCCCAGTCCTGGATGCTGACCAGCATCAGGCCGGCGTTGTCGCCGATGGAGACCTCCACGTTGTCTGCGTAGGAGACCGTGCCGCGATGGTCCAGGACCACCGACGCCTCGGCGCCACGGCCAATGTCGATCACGGTGTGCCCGAACGCCGCCGCGTCCCTGCCGCCCTGACCGGTGACCGTCAGGCGGACCGGCTCGCTCAGCTCGGCGCCGGACGGGACGGACAGGACGTAGGTCTCCGGCGCGGACTCCCATGCCTGTGCGCTGACCCGGTCGAACGGCGTGAGCACGCACCCGACCCGCGGATCGTCGCCCGGCACGGTCTCGCCGGTTACCCCGGTGGGAGCCCGCAGTTCACGGGTGATCTGACCGCCGGGGGTGAAGGTGCCGTCGTGCAGGCCGCCGAGGCGGCGCAGCGGGGTGAACCGCCACTGCTCCTCGCGCCCGGTGATCTGCTGGAAGTCCTGGACGCTGGTGGAGCGAACCAATCCAGGACGCACGTCAAGCGGCTTCTGAACTGTCGTCACGGTGTGGAGATCTCCGTTACTGGGGGACTCGACGTCACGGTGGTCCTTGATGCCGAGGAACAAGCTGTGCCGCCGGCACCCACGTGTGGGGCTGGTAGTCGGGGAACGACAGCGTTACCCAACCGAGCCCTCCATTTGTAGCTCGATCAGCCGATTCAGCTCCAAGGCATATTCCATGGGCAGCTCCCGCGCGATTGGCTCGACGAAGCCGCGGACCACCATCGCCATCGCCTCGTCCTCGGTCAGCCCGCGACTCATCAGGTAGAACAGCTGGTCGTCGCTGACCTTGGACACCGTCGCCTCGTGCCCCATGGACACGTCATCCTCGCGGACGTCGACGTACGGGTAGGTGTCCGAGCGGCTGATCGAGTCGACCAGCAGCGCGTCACACTTGACCGTGGAGCGTGAACCGTGCGACCCGTCGGCGATCTGCACGAGCCCGCGGTACGACGTACGACCGCCGCCCCTCGCGACGGACTTGCTGATGATCGTGGAGGAGGTGTTCGGGGCGGCGTGCACCATCTTGGCGCCGGCGTCCTGGTGCTGCCCCTCGCCCGCGAAGGCGACCGAGAGCACCTCGCCCTTGGCGTGCTCCCCCATCATCCAGACGGCGGGGTACTTCATGGTGACCTTGGACCCGATGTTCCCGTCGACCCACTCCATGGTGGCGCCCTCGTGGGCGACCGCGCGCTTGGTGACCAGGTTGTAGACGTTGTTGGACCAGTTCTGGATGGTCGTGTAGCGGCAGCGCGCGTTCTTCTTGACGATGATCTCGACGACCGCGGAGTGCAGCGAGTCGCTCGAGTAGATGGGCGCGGTGCAGCCCTCGACATAGTGCACGTACGCGCCCTCGTCGACGATGATCAGCGTCCGCTCGAACTGGCCCATGTTCTCGGTGTTGATCCGGAAGTAGGCCTGCAGCGGGATGTCGACGTGCACCCCCTTCGGGATGTAGATGAACGAGCCGCCGGACCAGACAGCGGTGTTGAGGGCGGCGAACTTGTTGTCGCCGACCGGGATCACCGAGCCGAAGTACTCCTTGAAGACGTCCTCGTGCTCGCGCAACGCGGTATCGGTGTCGAGGAACAGGACGCCCTGCTCCTCCAGATCCTCGCGAATCTGGTGGTAGACCACCTCCGACTCGTACTGCGCCGCGACGCCGGAGACCAGGCGCTGCTTCTCCGCCTCCGGGATGCCGAGCTTGTCGTAGGTGTTCTTGATGTCTGCGGGCAGCTCGTCCCAGGTGGTGGCCTGCTTCTCGGTGGAGCGGACGAAGTACTTGATGTTCTCGAAGTCGATCCCGGACAGGTCCGAGCCCCAGGTCGGCATCGGCTTCTTGTAGAAGAGCTTCAGGCCCTTGAGCCGGCGCTGCAGCATCCA
>JACCZY010000266.1 GCA_013695685.1 Geodermatophilaceae bacterium
CCGGACGACGAGCAGCTGTCGTTGCCGGGCCGGCCGCTGGATGTCGCGGGCAACTCCACGGTGTAGATGCTCACGCCATCCTCGTCATAGACCCGGGTCACCGAGTCGACCGCCATCAGGTCCCGCAAGCCGTTGACCCGCTCGAATCTGGCTTGTACGAAGTCATTACCGAGAAAGACATAGCCGATGTCGTAGCGGCGTACCAGTTCTTGAATTTCCGGGTCGCTGTCCAGGCAGTTGAACGATCCGAGCAGCTGCTGTTGATCCGGCCCCATGTCGGGAATGCTCTCCGGAGCCACGACATGCCCGAACATCGGCGTGATGTTATAGAGGGCGTACATCATCGCCGAGCCGTCCAGCGGATCGTTCATCACCCGTTCGCCGGGCTGCACCATCTCCGCCAGCACCTGCATGGCCTCGTCCTCGGCGGCTGAGACGGTACGTGTCTGCACGTACGCCACCGACATGCGCTCGGCGTTCGCGTCTATGTAGAAGCCCTGGCTGACCAACCCGAAGAGCAGCAGGACGGCCAGGACAGCCACCGCGAACGAGTGCCGCGGCGCCTCGCTCCGGCGAGCGATCCGCCGGAAGCCCACCGTCAGCAACTCGGCGGCGGTCACCACGCCGTGCGCCGCGAGGACCGCCATCGCCACGCCGACCACGGCCGCGAGGCGCCAGCGGTCGTTCCACCAGGGGCCGGTGAGAACCCCAACCACGGTCCCCTCGTACGACGCAGCCATCACGAAGAGCACGCAGAAGACGACCCCGGCAGCCAGGACCCAGTAGAGCTCCCGCAACTGCCGAAGGCCGATCAGACCGAGGATCATCAACAGCACGAGCCAGTACTGCGGGTACTCCTTCCCAATGTTGAGCGTCAGCAACTGCCCCAGCATCGCACCGGGGGTCCCAACCACCGGCCAGTCCCCGATCGCCGACGTACGGGCCGTCAGCGCTCCCAGGACGTATCGAGAGCCGAGAGCCACGGCGAGGACGCCGACGAGACCCAGGACCAGGGCGTCGGCCTTGATGAGACCGGGTTGCCGCCGCCACCGGTAGGCGAACATGGCGGCGGCGAAGACGAGGGCGGTAAACGCCGCACCGGGATGCACACCGAGCAGGCCGACAGCACCGCACGCGACGATCAGGAACACCGCGGGACTGCGGTCCCTGATGAGGTCGGTCAGGACGACCAGGAATGCCGGTACGAGCGCCAGACCGGTGGCGTAGGGCAGCAGCGGCCCCCAGTCCAGCAGATCGTAGGGAAAGGCCGAGATGGCGGCGAGCGTGATCGGGACGCTGACTGCGAGGCCGATGCCCGCACCGTACCGGCGGACGAGCACCGCCAACCCGAGACCCGTGACGCCGGCGAGGAGGAGGAACTGCGAGTTGAGCGTTTCGGGGACAGTGGCCTCGGTCAGCTGACCGACGGAAGCGGCGAGGACGTGATAGGTGTTCGGGTAGAAGAACGAGGCGGCTTCGTAGTCGTTGAGGGCGGCAAGCGCGGACGGATCCGCGTCTCCTGTTTCGGAAATGAAGCGAACCGCGTTAGCGTGAAAAATCCAGTCCCAGTGCTGATTAACCCGGTGCGGGCCGCCCATGGCGCGCACCCCCGCGAGTGCACCGATGAGCGTTGCGCCCCCGACGCTGCCGGCGATCGCCAAATCACCGCGCCACCGAGACCGCAGGGCCGCCCCCGGCGACGGGGCATGGGCGCTGGCGGGCTCCCCCCGACGGGCGTCGAGAAGAGACGCCGCCAGCCGCACGGCCAGGACGACCAATACCCCGACGAGCGTGACGACACCGAGCCACACCGGACTCCACGCCCAGCCGAATCCCGACACCACCGGAGCCAGGATCGCGATCAGCCCGTAGGTCACGAGCGGGGCGGCCGCCAGCGCCGACCACCAGGGCAGCCGGGCCGCGACACAGACGATCGCGCCGGGTCCGAAAAGCATGAGCACATTGGCGAGAACGAGCATGACGCCGTAGGTGCCGGGCGTGGTCATGCAGGCTCTCCGGAGGATTGACGATCGCTGTGGCGCTCAGTTCACGGTATATCAGCGGTTGTCTGCCCGAGGTGACGACGACGGCGGCAACGGCCAAGGCCCGCGAGCCGGGGCGGTAAGCTCAGCCACCGTGCCTTCCTTTCCCCCCTGTGACCTCGTCATCGCGGGGTCCGGCTTCTTCGGCCTGACCATCGCCGAGCGAGTCGCGAGTGACCTGGACAAGCGGGTCCTCGTGCTCGACCGCCGAGACCACATCGGGGGAAATGCGTACTCCGAGATCGAACCGCAGACCGGGATCGAGATCCACCGGTACGGCGCGCACCTGTTTCACACATCCAACGAACGGGTCTGGCGCTACGCGAACCGCTTCACCGACTTCACCGGCTATCAGCACCGTGTCTTCACCGTCTATCAGGGCGTCGTCTATCCGATGCCGATCAACCTGGGGACGATCGGCTCCTACTTCCGCCGGCACCTCAGCCCCGACGAGGCGCGTGCACTGGTCCTCGAGCAGGCCGGGGAGATCGAGGTCGAGCAGGCACGGAACCTGGAGGAGAAGGCGATCTCGCTGATCGGCCGGCCACTATACGAGGCGTTCATCCGCGGCTACACCAAAAAGCAGTGGCAGACCGACCCGACCGAGCTGCCCGCTGCGGTGATCGCCCGGCTGCCGGTCCGCTACACCTACGACAACCGGTACTTCAGCGACACCTTCGAGGGCCTGCCCGTCGACGGTTACACGGCATGGCTGCGCCGGATGAGTGACCACCCGAACATCGACGTACGCCTCGGGGTGGACTACTTCGATGTTAGGGCGGACCTGCCCGAGGGGGTGCCCACCGTCTTCACCGGCGCGCTGGATCGGTACTTCGACTATTGCGAGGGTGAACTCGGCTGGCGCACCCTCGACTTCGAGCACGAGGTGCTAGCGGTCGGGGACTTTCAAGGGACTCCGGTGATGAACTACGCCGACGAGGACATCCCGTTCACCCGGATCCACGAGTTCCGGCACTTTCACCCGGAGCGGAACTACCGCATCGACAAGACAGTCATCTTCCGCGAGTTCTCCCGGTTCGCCGACAGCAATGACGAGCCGTACTACCCGATCAACACAGCCGAGGACAGGGACAAGCTCAGCCGCTACCGGAAGCTGGCCGCCCGCGAAGCCGACGAGCGGCTGGTGTTGTTCGGCGGGAGGTTGGGCACCTACAAGTACCTCGACATGCACATGGCGATCGGGTCGGCGCTCAGCATGTACGACAACCGGATCCGCCCCTACTTCGCCGAGGACCGGTCCCTCGACGGCCGCTTGGACGACTAGACATCAGAGGATCGACTGCCCGATGACACAGACCCCAGATACCGTCTCGCCCGACATCGTGGCAGAGCCGGCGGTCGACGACCTCCGACCCGGCAAGGCCGTGACGCTGCTGCAGCGGGTGATCATGCCGCGCCCGGCCGACCCGTTGAAGGTGCGCACGCTATATCTGGACGAGACGAACAGCCCGGCGAAGGTCGTGGACCGGAATTCGGCCACGATCGACGCCGGCCGGGAGATGTCCCTGGCCACCTACTTCAACGCCTTCCCGGCCAGCTACTGGCGGCGCTGGACGACGCTGACCTGCGTCGTATTGCAGGTGCAGCTGGCCGGCCGTTGCCGCAT
>JACCZY010000072.1 GCA_013695685.1 Geodermatophilaceae bacterium
CGCCGCCCGGCTGGACCGGGAGACGATGAACGCCCGGATCTGGCTCGGCCTGCACTTCCGGCGGGGGATGATCGACGGCAATCTGCTCGGCCACTACGCGGCGGAGTGGGGTGCCACGCACTACTTCCAGCCCGCCGACTGACCGCCGGACGGTGGCCTCCACCCGTACCTCTCGGGGGTGGAGGCCACCGTCAGGTGCGTGCGTTCGCGATCCTGTGAGCGGAGTGGATCGCTACGCTCGCCGCGTACCCGTCGAAGGGTTGCGGCATGCGGAGGCGACTGGTCACGGCCGTGGTGGAGTGCGTCGTCCTCGTGGTCGCGGGCACGGGGTGCGCAGCCTCAACCGGGGACGAGCGGTCGGGCACCTTGGTCTACAGCGACGGCGCACCGTTCCCGGAGAACCTGTTCCCGCTGATCGGCGCGGGCAACTCGATGGCTGTCGCGAACATCCTGATCCGGGTGCTGCCGGCACCGTTCCGTTCTCAGCCGGACTACACGATCGGCCTCGACGATGACCTGCTGGCCTCGCAGCCGACGGTTGAGGAGACCGACACCGGTCAGATCGTGACGTACGCGCTGAACCCGGATGCGGTGTGGAGCGACGGGGAGCCGATCACGGTTGACGACTTCGAGTTCACCTGGCGGCTCCAGCGTTCTTCCGACCCGTCCGACGGCGGCTGCCCGGCACTGCTCAGCACGGTCGGCTACGACCAGATCGTGTCGGTGCGGACCGGTACCAGCGAGAGCACCGTCGTGGTCACCTTCGCCGGGCCGTTCGCGGACTGGAAGTCGCTGTTCACCCTGTTCCCGGCTCATGTGATGGACGAGGGCGACGACGCCGCCAACTGCGGGGCCACGACGACCGGTTGGCCGGTCGCGGAGGGGCTGCCGGAGGACATCTCCGGCGGCCCGTGGCAACTCCAGACGGAGAACATCGACGTCGGCCAGCAGACGGTGACGCTGACTCCCAACCCGCGGTGGTACGGCGACGGCCCGCGGCTGGAGCGCCTCATACACCAGACGACCGACACCGCGGTGCCGAACGTGACCGTCGCGGCGCTGAGCAGCGGTGAGGTGCATCTGATCAGCGCCAAGCCGCAGCTGGACCTGGCCGAAGCCTTGCGGCAGCTCGCGCCCGCAGTCAAACTCGATGTCACCTTCGGGTTGTCGTTCCTGCACCTGGACCTCAACACGGTCAACGTGCACCTGGCCAAGCCCGAGGTGCGGAGGGC
Organism: Geodermatophilaceae bacterium; assembly: GCA_013695685.1. Classification (GTDB taxonomy): domain Bacteria; phylum Actinomycetota; class Actinomycetes; order Mycobacteriales; family Geodermatophilaceae; genus JACCTY01. The sequence goes on from JACCZY010000072.1 coordinate 1,233, forward strand.
CTTCGCGCTGAGTCTGGACCGCGCGGAACTGGTCGGGGCCACGGCCGGTCAGTTCGACGCCCGCGCGCAGGTGCTCAACAACCGGTTCTACGTCAACACCCAGCCGGAGTATCAGGACACGGCCCCGGCGCAGTACAACGCACCTGACATCGCCGGGGCGAAGGATCTGCTGGAGTCCGCCGGCTACCGGCTCGGCCCTGACGGTCTCTATGCCCACCCACGGGACGGCCCACTGCGGCTGACCCTGTCCACGCTGCCGAACAGCCCGCTGTTCGAGGAGACGATCGACCTGGCATCCGTGCAGGCCGCCGAGGCCGGCTTTGCCATCACGAAGTCCCTCGACCCGGACATCTTTGGCGGCCCGGACCGGCCGACCAGCCTGGAGTCCCGAGGATTCGACATCGCGCTGTTCACCTGGACCTCGTCGCCGTACGTGGCCGGATCCTTCGCGCTCTATCGGACCGGCGGCGCCCAGAACTACGCCGGCGTCTCCAACGCTGCAGTGGACGGGATGCTCGACCAGCTCTCCACCGAAGTCGACGCCGAAGCCGCCGCCGACCTGGCCAACCGGGCTGACCGGCTGCTGTGGGAGGAGATGGTGACCATTCCGCTGTACCAGTACCCCACGGTGACCGCGTGGAGCAGCGACTTCGAGGGAATCGCCCCGAATGCCACCAACGCCGGGCCGCTGTGGAACTCCGAGGAGTTCAGGCTGGTCCGCTGACGCAGCCGACGAACGAACTCCGCCTTGCGTACCCACGCGGATCGGGTCGGCACGAGAGTGTCTCTGGCCATGTGGACTCCCATCAACACGTCCACCTACAGGAGCCGGTACGGACGGTTCTGCTCGAGGCGGCGGGTCGGCTCGGTATCCCGACCCGCGCATGCAGCGCCGACATCCTCTACTGCGGCGACTTCTACGGCCAGACCGGCACCGGCGAGCCTTGGCCCGAGGGCATCACCGTCGCCGCCCTCGAGCGGATCATCACCTCGCTCGGTACGGGGGTCACCGAGCTGGGCTGCCATCCGGGAGAGGAGGACGACTTCGAGTCCGTCTACTGCACGGAGCGGACAACGGAACTCGAGGTCCTGTGTAACCCGAAGATCCGCCAGGCAATAGAGCAGAACTCCATCCGGCTGGCCGCCTTCCCGCCTGCTCCTGGACTGGACTGAGGCCCGGTGGGCCGGCGACGCGCTGGTTTCGGTCGGCGTGATGGCTCCGAGATCCCCGGCTGTGGTCGACTGACGCTGTGCACGGCGGGGGTGAGTCGGGCGAGGACTGGGATCTTGGAGATGGTGTCGTGGGACAACTCGGTGCTCAGGGTTCGGTGCAGGTGGTGCCGATATCGCGGACGGTCATCCCACCCGCGTACAGGCTGATGATCATCTCGTCCAGGCCGCCGAGGCGGCGCTGCCCCTTCGGAATGCGTCGCCAGCCTGATTGATATATGGATTCAAGGGGTGAACGCGACAGATCCATGCTCAGTCACACAACTGAATCCGCCGCAATTAGCTACCATCGAGTCATGAGTCGAACCTTGGTGGACGTCGACCCGGACCTGTTGACTGCGGCGAGCGAGGTCTTGGGCACCCGCACGAAGAAGGACACGGTCACGGCTGCGCTGCGTGCCACCGTCGCCGCCGCAGCGCAGCGACGCGAGCTCGACATGATCCGGACCGGCGTCTGGGCCGAACCCGACGTCTTGGAGAGTGCTCGCGCTGACTCGTGGACACGGTGAGCCACCCGGCCGCGTCTGTTCTGGTGGACACCAGCGTGTGGACTCGGATCGCCCGCCAACCCGAGGTAGCTGCAGCGATCACGGCGAAACTGGCCGGGCAGACGATGTGTACCTGTCCGCTGATAGATCTTGAGCTGCTGCACTCTGCGCGTGGGCCGGCCGAGTACGACGACTGGGCCACCACTCGGGCCAAGGCCTATCCGAGCCTGCCACTTACGCCGGCGGCAGGTGACCGGGCGCTGCAGGTGCAGCGACAGCTTGCGCACCGCGGACTGCACCGTGCCGTGAAGCTGCCCGACCTGCTCATCGCGGCGATCGCTGAAGCTGCGGGTGCGACCGTGTTGCACTATGACTCCGACTACGACCACATCAACGCCGTGACCGGTCAAGCCACCGAATGGATCGTGACCCGCGGCAGCATTGACTAGGTCCCGACGTCGGCGACAGACGAGAAGACACACCCGAGAGGTGAGTGGGTCAAGGGATCCCAGGTTCATTTCCTGGCGTCCCAACAGAGACAAGACTGCGGGTCAGGAAGGCGTGGGCAGGCTTATGGTCGGCCGCGTGGCGGACGACATCTTCGAGCACCCGCGGCTGGTCGCGATCTATGACGCGCTCGACCACGACCGCAGCGACCTTGATGTGTACGCCGCCATCGCTGACGAGCTCGGCGCCCGCCGTGTGCTGGACGTGGGCTGCGGGACAGGAACGTTCGCGCTGCTTCTTGCCGACCGCGGCCTCGAGGTGACCGGCGTCGACCCGGCTGGCGGCTCGCTCGGTGTCGCCCGAGCCAAACCCGGTGCCGAGCGCTTGCACTGGATCCACGGCGACCGCGCGTGGCAGGAGTGGAACTGCGCGGCGTCGTACAGCTCGCACCCGACCGTGTACGCGAGGTCGCCGCTGACACCGGCCGCGATGATCTCGAGCTGACCTGCGGCGACTGGTCAGGGGTATCAACGCGCCGCAGCAGGACCTGCCCGGTGCTGCCAGGCTGTGAACATGCAGGTAGCGCTGTTCAACAAGACTCAGGCGGTGCTCTCGACCGGGGCCACGGTGTGTATGGCGGGGGACTCCTCCTGCCTCATGCACATCGGCGGCGGGTTGAGCCGCGGTGGTGCGCGGGTACGCACCGTGCACCTGGCCGAGATCCTGGCCGCCACATGACCTTTCTGGGAATGCCGACGCATGCGCCGTCCGGCGTGGGGCAGCTGCGCGGCGACCGCTCCTTCCCGAAGGCAGCCCGGGAGGCCCTCGCGGACAGCCAGCTTCGCGGCAACCTGGGCCGTGCCACGGCGACCATCAGGGCCAAGCGGACGGCCGTGGTGGCCGAGGTGCCGGACTGGGCAGAACTACGGGCGGCCGGGGCGGCGATCAAGGATGCCGTACTCGCCGATCTCGGCTACCACCTGGTCCAGCTGGAGGAGCAGGTGGTCGCGCACGGGGGGCGGGTGTACTGGGCCCGCGACGCCAACGAGGCGAACCGCATCGTGACGGACCTGGTCCGTGCCACCGGGCAGACCGACGTGGTCAAGGTCAAGTCGATGGCCACTCAGGAGATCGGCCTCAACGACGCGTTGGCAGCGGCGGGGATCGCCGCTTGGGAGACCGACCTCGCCGAGCTGATCGTGCAGCTCGCCGACGATCTGCCGAGCCACATCCTGGTGCCGGCGATCCACCGCAACCGTACCGAGATCCGTGACATCTTCCTGCGTGAGATGGGCCGCGCCGGCGTGCCGGCGCCGGCCGGACTGACCGACGAGCCGCGCGAGCTCGCTGAGGCCGCTCGGCTGCATCTGCGCGCGAAGTTCCTCTCCGCGCAGGTCGCGATCTCGGGTGCGAACTTCGCCGTCGCCGAGACCGGCACGCTTGCCGTGGTCGAGTCCGAGGGCAACGGGCGGATGTGCCTGACGCTGCCGAAGACGTTGATCACCGTGATGGGGATCGAGAAGGTCGTACCCACCTGGCGTGACCTCGAGGTGTTCCTGCAGCTGCTGCCGCGATCGAGCACGGGGGAGCGGATGAACCCGTACACGTCGATGTGGACCGGCGTACATCCCGGAGACGGCCCGCAGAAGTTCCACCTGGTGCTGCTGGACAACGGCCGCACGGCGACGTTGGCCGACCCGCACGGCCGGGCGGCGTTGCGCTGCATCCGCTGCTCGGCCTGCCTCAACGTGTGCCCGGTGTACGAGCGGACCGGCGGGCATGCCTACGGCTCGGTCTATCCCGGCCCGATCGGCGCGGTGCTGTCCCCGCAGCTGACCGGCGTCATGGAGAATCCGTCGTTACCGTTCGCCTCGTCGCTCTGCGGTGCCTGCTACGACGTCTGCCCGGTCGCGATCGACATCCCGACGATGCTCGTGCACCTGCGTACCGAGGTCGTCGCCGCGTCCGGCCCCAACCCAGAGCGGATCGCGATGGTGGGTGCGGCGTGGCTCATGCGCCGCCCCAGGCTGTACGCCGCAGCGCTCCGGCTCGGCCGGGCCGGTCGGCTGCTCGCCCGCAACGGCGTGATCCGCCGGCTGCCCCCGCCGATGTCGGCATGGACCCGGGCGCGTGACCTGCCCGCGCCGCCGGCGGAGACGTTCCGGGACTGGTGGGTGCGCACCCACGGGTCGACGTGAACGCCCGGGAGGAGATCCTGGCGCGGATCGCCGCAGCGGTTCCCGAGTCGGTCGCTGTCGACGTACGGCGGACGTATCGCGGTGCCAGCGGCGAGGGTCGCGGCGGTGCGAAGCTTGTGGCGTTGTTCGAAGACCGGCTGGTCGACTACCGGGCCACGTTCGGCCGGGTGGAGCCGGATCACGTCGCCCCCGTGATCGCCTCGGCGCTGGTGGAAGCCGGTGTGCGTAGCGTCGTCGTACCGGCCGGCTTCCCGGCCGAGTGGCTGCCGGCGGGGGTGGCGGTGGCGGACGACCCGCCGCTGTCGTCGGCCGAGCTGGATGCCGTCGACGGAGTCCTCACGACCTGCCGGATCGCCGTCGCCGAGACCGGAACGATCGTGCTGGACGGCGGCGCGGGGCAGGGCCGGCGGGCGGTGAGCCTCGTGCCCGACTACCACCTCGTCGTCGTCCGGGCGGATCAGGTGGTGGCCACGGTGCCGGACGCCATCGCGGAACTGGATCCCACCCGGGCGATGACCTGGATCAGCGGGCCGAGCGCCACCAGCGACATCGAGCTGCAGCGGGTCGAAGGCGTGCACGGACCGCGCCGGCTGGAGGTACTCCTCGTCACCGCCTGGAAGCGGGGCCGTCAGGGGACAATGGGCGCCGGTACCTCCGCGGCGAAAGGGAGAATATGACGCACCCCGATGAGCATCCACATGATGGCGAGAACGAGTCCGCCACCGGGCCGGCAGGCAGCCAACCAGACGAGTCCGGTTCGGCGGACCGACCGACGCTGACCACAGACGACGAGGCGCAAGCCGACGACTCGGTGATCGATCCCGGCAACTCCTGAACCGGGAGATCGTCGCGGGCGCGCACGGTCCTGGGCGGCGGAGTGATTGGCAAAGTTGGATGCTGGGAAATCAACGTCTCCCTCGCGATTGACACGTGCCGTGACCGGGGTCGGCGGCCACGAGATCAGCCGGTGCTGCGCAGGATCATCCGCACGGTCTCCGCCGGCTGATCCCAGTGCGGGAAGTGTCCGCAGCTGTCGAACCAGTGCAGCGACGCATCCGGGAAGAGGTTCAGGGCGCGTTCCGACTGGCTCGGCAGTGTCACCTTGTCGTTGCGGCCCCAGCCGATGACGACCTTGCCTTGCAGGGTTCCTCGTGGCGCTCCTTCCTGAGCCGGGCCGTTCACCAGTGAGCGCAACGCCTCGTCGAGCGACGGCGAGTGGTCGAAGCCGCGCAACTCCCGCAACGCTAGATCCGGCGGCAGTTTCCACGGCTTGTGCGAGAACTGCGCCATCAACAGCGTCCGGGTCACCCGGTTGCGGGTCAGTGCGGGCAGCAGTGGCTGGATCCGCCGTACCAGACCGACCGATGCCGTGATCGATGCTCGGAAGAATGGCTTCTGCCGATCGGTCCAGAAACCACCAGGGTCCAGGGCTACCGTCGTACCGCGGTGTCCCCGCCGGGCATGTTCGAGCACCATCCGGGCGCCCATCGAACTGCCGACGATGTCGCTGTCGGCGAGGTCTTCGCGCTCAAGGAACCCGGCGAGAGCGTCGGTCAACGTGGCAATCGACACCTCGCCGGAGAGGGGAGGGGTCTGACCGAAGCCGGGCAGGTCCACTACGACCACGTCCCGCTCCTCCGCAAGCGCCGGAACGACAGGGTCCCAGTTGCCCAGGCTCGAGCCAAGACCGTGCACGAGGACCACGGACGGACCGGAACCACGGCGTACGAAGTGCATGCTGCTACCTCCCGTTGGGGTGTCTTACCCTTGCGTGCCCGCGCGAGGGGGTTGTCAACCTCCGCGGGCTAGGGCGTGACGATTCGCAACGAGTCACGTACGGCCATGTTGCCGATCGGCCCCCTCACCACCGTGACAGCGATAGGGCCATCGGCTAGGCCGAGAGTTCTGGTCCAGATCCTGAGTTGCGGCGGTTCAGCCGTTGCCGGCGATGTGCGCTCAGCCGTTACCGGCGATGTCCTCGATCAGCTCGAGCAGCGTCCGTACCGGCACGCCCGTCCCGCCCTTGAGGTTGTAGCCCCAGGGCGAGCCGGTGTTGTACGCCGGCCCGGCGATGTCGATGTGCGCCCACTGGATCCCTTCGGTGACGAACTCGGCCAGGAAGTGCCCGCCGGCGAGCATCCCGCCGCTGCGGTCACCGACGTTGGCGAAGTCCGCCACCGCGGAGTCCAGCCCCTTGCGCACCTCGGGCGGCAGCGGCATCCCCCACATGCCTTCGCCGCTGCGCCGTCCGGCCGCAATCACACGCTCCCGGAAGTCGTCGCTGCCCATGACACCCGCGGTGCGGTTGCCGAGGGCGACCACCTGCGCGCCGGTAAGCGTGGACGTCTCGATCAGGTAGGCGGGAGAGTCCTCGCAGGCGCGCGCGATGGCGTCGGCGAGGATCACCCGACCCTCGGCGTCGGTGTTCAGGATCTCCGCCTTGGTGCCGTTGCGGAAGGTCAAGACGTCGGCCGGTCGGTACGCCGTACTGCCCGGCATGTTCTCGGCCATGGGCACCGTCGCCACCACGTCCACGGGCAGCTTCAGCGCGGCGATCAGCGTCATGGTCGAGACGATCGCGGCTGCCCCGCTCATGTCGCTCTTCATGTTCTCCATGGCCGCGGCCGGCTTAATGGAGATACCACCGGTGTCGAACGTGATGCCCTTGCCGACCAGCGCGATCTTGGTCTTGGCCCCGCGGCCCCGGTAGGACATCCGGACCAGGCGCGGCGGGCGCGAGGAGCCCATTCCTACGCCGAGGATCCCGCCGTAGCCGCCCTTCTTCAAGGCCTTCTCGTCGAACACCTCCACGTCGAGACCGGCCTTGCCGCCGGCTCGTTCGGCGCGGGCGGCGAATTCGGCCGGGAACAGGTCGTTCGGCGGGGTGTTGATCAGGTCCCGGCACAGCGCGACGGCGTCCGCGATGGCGCTCGCCCGCTTGGCAGTCGCCTTGGTGGCGCGGTCCTTGGCCGACGGTACGACGAGCTGGACCGCACTCGGCGGCTGCCGGTGCGCCGGCGCCGGCTTGCTCTTGTAGACGCTGAACGAGTAGGCACCGAGCAGCGAACCCTCGCCGGCCGCCTGGACCATCCCCGGTGTCGGCTCGCCGTTGACCAGCGCCAGGGTCGAGGCCACCGTCGCCCGGCCACCGAGCGCACGACTGGCAGCACCCGCGGCACGGCGTACCGCCTCCTCGGTGACCGCGCCGTCGTGTCTGCCGAGTCCGGCGGCGGCGATGACGGGGGTCTTCATGGCGCCGAGGGTGGCGAGCTTGACCACCTCGTCCTCAGCACCGGAGGCCCCGAGCGCGACCAGTGCGTCGAGCAGTCGGCCGCCCAGAGCGACGTCCACGGCTTCTGCGCCGGGAGCCAGCGACGGACCTCCCTCGCCGTTCAACAGGCCGATCACCACCGCGTCGGCGGTGAGGTCGGCCAGGTCGGTGTCGGTCAGCGTGAGGGCAGTCACCAGCGCTCCGTTCGTTCATGCGGCACGGGTTTGTTGTCTCAGATGGTAGTCACGGCCGGTGAGTGCGCTGACCCACTGAGGACCGCGGCGATAGCGTCATGCGCTATGAGGAGATCTCCGCTGCACGAGCGGCACACAGCTCTGGGCGCCAAGATGGCCGACTTCGGCGGCTGGGAGATGCCGATCGAGTACACCGCGTCGGGCGGCGGCGTACTCAAGGAGCACGTAGCGGTGCGCGAGGACGTCGGAATCTTCGACGTCTCCCATCTCGGCAAGGCCATGGTCGCCGGGGGTGGGGCGGCGGAGTTCGTGAACAGTTGCCTGACCAATGATCTGCGCCGGATCGAGCCGGGGCAGGCGCAGTACACGCTGTGCTGCGACGAGGACAGCGGGGGAGTGGTCGACGATCTGATCGCCTACCTGTTCCGTCCGGAGAACGTCTTCCTCGTTCCGAACGCCGCGAACACCGCCGAGGTGGTCCGGCGGCTGCAGGCGGCGGCGCCCGACAGCGTCACAGTCACCGGCGAGCATGAGAACTGGGCGATCCTTGCCGTACAGGGACCGCGCTCCGCCGAGCTACTGGCGGACACGGGGCTGCCGCAGGAGCACGACTACATGAGCTTCGTATCCGGCGAGTTCAACGGCCGCGACGTGATCAGCTGCCGAACCGGCTACACCGGCGAGCACGGCTATGAGCTGGTCGCGCCCTGGAATGACGCAGGGCCGCTGTGGGACGCGCTCGTGCAAGGGGGGGCGCGGCCGTGCGGCCTTGGTGCGCGCGACACGCTCCGCACGGAGATGGGGTACCCGTTGCACGGGCAGGACCTGTCACTGTCGATCTCGCCCAACCAGGCGCGCAGCGGGTGGGCGGTGGCCTGGGACAAGCCGGCCTTCTGGGGCCGGGACGTCCTGGCGGCCGAGCGCGCCGCCAAGCCGGCCCGGTTGCTGTGGGGGCTGGAGGCACTCGATCGCGGCATCCCGCGGGCGCACATGCCCATCGTCGCCGACGACGGCACGACGATCGGTGAGGTGACGAGCGGGACGTACTCGCCGACCCTGCGCCGGGGCATCGGGCTGGCGCTGCTGGACCGCTCGTCTGGTGTGGCCGCCGACGACGAGGTGGCCGTGGACGTGCGCGGCAAGGCGACCGTCATGCGCGTGGTGAAGCCGCCGTTCGTCGAGTCCCACGTTCGTTGATCCGGTTGTCCGTAGTCGGTACGGCGGGGATAGTCGTGCTGTGACCCAGCTCGGGGACGTGGCCGACCCGCATGAGGACGTGCTCGACAGCGGTACGCCCGACCGGCCGGTCCGGTGGATCGCGGCGGCGGTAGTCGCGGTGCTCGCGCTCATCGGCTGGAACGTCATGGGATCCGATTCGGAGCAGGCCCTCGACCGGGTCGTCGAATCGCACGCGGCCGAACCGCCCGTGGTGGGCGAGCCGATACCCGATGTCTCCCCGTCCACCGACCACGCCGAGCAGTTGACCTTCGTCGACGACCAGCACGGCTTCATCGTCCAGTCCACCTGCGCCCAGGCGCCCGGCGGCGTTCCCTGTCCGCGCCGCATCCTGGCCACGACCGACGGTGGCTCGAGCTGGCAGAGCCGCGGTCCGCTCCCCTCCTATGCCCAGACGGCGTACCTGCTCGTGGCCGAATCCGAGCGCGACCTCACCGTGCTCGACGTCTCGCTCGCAAGCGTTGTCCGTTCGGTCGACGGTGGCCGATCCTGGCGCCAGCTTCCGATCACCCGCGCAGACCCGGCCGCAGCGCCGGCCGGTGCGCTGCTGGTCCACGATGTAGGCCGGCGTTGCTCGACGGACTGTCCGGGGCCGTTGGTGTGGATCGACCCGGCGACAGAGGAGTTGCATCCGTTGCCGAGCCAGCCCTGGGATGGCGCACACCGTGACCGGTCGACCCTGTCGACGGCGTGGGACGGGGACATCGTGGCCGCCGCCGCCGCCGGCACGGCCGGGCTGGTGTCCATGAGCGCAGACGGCGGACAGACCTGGATCGATACCCGCCTGGAGGTTCCGCTGGCGAAAGGCCAGAGGATCCAGCAGTCCCAGGCGATGGCCGCGGGTGGGGGGCGGGCCTACGCGTTCATGCAGGTGTTCGGCGGCCTCGGAATGGAGGCTACGTACGGGTTTCGCACCGACGACGCCGGCGTCACGTGGACCGATCTGCGGTTCGAGGACCAGCAGGTGTGGATCCCGGCGGGCGTGATCGGCGGTGAGCTCATCTCCACCGACCTGCCCGGACGGATCTTCTTGAGCAGTGCCGCTGGAACTCGCTGGGCCGAGGCCGGCACTGTGGCGGGCGGTCCATGGCTAGCCCAGACGGCGCCGGACGGTGCGGTTCTCGCGACGGTGTTCAACTACCGGGGCGAGGAGAGCTACCACCTGTCCACCGACGGCCGCACATGGACGCCGTTGACGTTGCCGGACGTGTGAGCCACGTTGCCCGGTCGGGAGAACGCGCCGGAGTACACCGACGTGCTCGACAGCGGTACGCCGACGCGTCTCGGAATGTGGGTGGTGGTCGCCGCCATTGCCGTGCTGGCCCTGCTCGGCTGGCAGCTGCGGACACCACAGGTACCACCGGAGGTCACTGACACTCCCGTCGTGGCGGCCCCCGAGCCGCCGGGGGAGCCGGCCGCTGAGCCCCTGCCGGCGGAGTGGGGGGTGGACAACGTGGAGGAGGTGACCTTCGTCGACGATCTCCACGGGTTCGCGGTGCTGCAGCGATGCTCGTCGGCGGTTAGGTGGTGTGGACGCCGGTTGCTGACGACCACGGATGCCGGAGCGACGTGGGAGGCGGTGCGCTGGCTCCCCACCATGGCCGACGGCTACAACCGGCTCATGGCGCCGAGCTTCGACGAACTCATGCTGCTCGACGTCGACACCCTGGCCGACGTGGTGCGGTCCACAGACGGTGGACGGAGCTGGGTACGGCTCCCGGTGGAACGCGCGGACCCGTTGCCGCTGGCGGCCGCGGGGGTCCTCGTCCTGGGTGGCCCGGTGATCTGCAACCGGGATTGCGAGCCGACCACGGTGTCGTGGTTCGACCCAGCAACGTTGCTGTTGCACCCACTGCCGACGCAGCCGTCGGCCGAGGAGCTGGCGCGCTCGCAGTCCACGACGGCGTCCAGGGTCGACGGTGACATCGTCGTGGGCGGCACCACGCTGACAGGTGCGTACGTGGCCTTCAGCCG
>JACCZY010000165.1 GCA_013695685.1 Geodermatophilaceae bacterium
TACGACCACTTCCCGGAGCAGGCGTTCTTCATGTGCGGTGGGCTGGAAGACCTCGAACGCAACGCCAAGAAGCTCGGTAGCTAGTGCAGCGTGCGGTGGCCGGGCAGTGCGGATGCCCGGCGGCGACGGGCCGGCCGCGGCGAAGGAGCACGCGGCCGACCCGGCGTGGTCGGGGGCGACTCGCCTCCGGTACGGACCCGCCGCACTGGCGCTGTCTCTCCTCCCGACGGTTCTCATTGTCGCAGGTCGCGACGGTGTCGCCTGAGGCGGCTGGCTAGGATCGCAGGACGACGGAAGTCGAAGGAGCACCCGGATGGCAACCCTGCACGTCGAGCTCGTCTCGGTCGAGCGCATGATCTGGTCCGGCGAGGCCAGCCTGGTGCTGGCCCGCACCACCGAGGGTGAACTCGGGATCCTGCCTGGGCATATCTCTATGCTCGGGCAGCTCGCCGATGGTGGCGTCGTACGGATCGACGAGGAGGGCGGCGAGCAGCTCATGGTCGCCGTACACGGGGGTTTCCTGTCTGTCACCGAGAAGGGCGTCTCGATCCTCGCCGAGCTCGCGGAGTTCGCCGACGAGATCGACGTCGAGCGGGCGCGGCGGGCGCTGGACAAGTCCGACCTGGCCAGCGACGACGAGGAGGATCGGCAGGCCGCACTCCGTGCCACGTCACGGCTGCGGGCGGCCGGCCAGTCCGTCTGAGGTCGTCCCCTGCCCCCCGGTTCCCGAGCTACTGCGGCAGACCCTGTCGGGCGCGCTCGAGCTGAGCCGAGACGCTGCCGTCGATGAGATCCTCTCCCACCTGGACGACGAGCCCGCCGAGGAGATCCCCGTCCACCTCGATCTGCAGGGACACGTCCCTGCCGTAGATGCGGGCGAGCACCGAGCCGAGTCGCTGCAGCTGCGCGTCGCTGAGCGGCGCCGGTGCGGTCACCCGTGCGATGGACCGCTCACGGCGGGCGGCCACCACGGCGGCTAGCTCTTCCAGTACGACGTACAGGCTGCGTCCTCGGGGAGTTCGCACCGTGTGGTGGAGCAGCTGCAGTGTCGTCGGGGTGACCTTGTCCGCGACCACGGCATCGAGCAGCGCCACGCGACGCTCCGCGGTCGCGCTCCGGTCCGACAGCAGGGTGTTCAGCTTCGTATCACCGGCGAGGATGCGGCCGAACCGGAAAACTTCGTCCTCGACCTGGTCGAGGCTGCCACTGCCCTCTGCCACCTTCAGGAGAGCTTCGCGTCCGAGGGCCTCCACTGCGTCGAGGAGATCATCGGGCTTCGACCAGCGACCTCGAACGACATCGCGCAGGGTCGACAGCGTCTGCGCGGCGAGCCGTTGCCCGAGCATCGCGTCGACGAAATCGGCTCGGGCGGTGTCCGGGATGGCAGGGTCGGCCAGGTGGCGCAGGAGAGTGCGCTCGCGCGTCAGCAGCCCGGCCACTGCGAAGAGTTCGTCGCCGAGCGTGCTGAGTGCCTGCTCGTCCGCCGCACCGAACTCTGTATCCAGCCGCTTGCGGGCGGCGGTCAGGGAATCGCGGCTGACGCCCTGCATCAGCTGACTGCGGGCCGGCGCCGGGGAGGATGAGCGCTCGGGCTCAGACATGTCCTCGAGCTCGTCCAAGACACGATCGATTGTCGATGCCCGACGACGGTCGTCGGTGAGCGCCTCGTTGACGGTGCGGCCGGCGAGCTGGATGGCCAGCTGACCCACGTCGCGGCGCAGCTCCCGGACTGTTTGCTTTCGCTGCGTGTCCAGCTGGTCCTCGCCGCGCTGCCGGATGCGCATGACCTCCTGTTCGGCCCGCTCGGCCAGCTCATCGGAGATGTAGTCGGCCTCGGCGCGGGCCCGATCACGGACCTTGGCCGCCTCTATGCGTGCTTCCTCGACGGACTCGTCGTACCTGCTCTGCGCCGCCGCCAGATCCTCGTGTGCACGCTGTGCATCTTCGACCTGCTTGGCGACCGCCTTCTGCTGGGCCGCCATGGCCCGCCGTGCTGGCGGCACGACGTAGCGGACGACGACGAAGACGACGATGGCGAAGGCAAAGAGCTCGGCGATGATGGTGGCCATCAGCCACTTCCTCGTCCCGCGGGGGTTGAGGACTCCTGCCGGTCTGCCCTCACGGGCTCGAGATCTTGCAGGTAGCCGTCCATCGTCGCCAAGAGCCGCTCGTCGGCGGCTGTGCGGCTGCCCAGGATTCGCGTGAACAGCGTCAGTGCGAGGTCCCCGACCTGCTCGCGCAGTTCTACGGCCGCCCGGGCCCGCTGAGACTCCAGTTCAGCCTCGCCGCGCTCGTGCAGCCCGGCGACTTCCTGCTGAGCACGTTCGCGCTTGTCCCCAGCGAGTCGATCGGCATCGGCGCGGGCCTTCTCGCGGATCTTGGCACCCTCCGCCCTCGCCTCATCGAGTTCCTGGCGGTACGCCCGCTGGGTGGCTTCGTTTCGCTCGCGTGCCTGCTGCGCGTCATCGATGCCCTGCTGCACCATCTGCTGGCGTTGCCGCATGGCCCGCTGGATCGGCGGCACCACGAACCGGCCGAGGATGAAGAGGATCAGCAGGAACGCGAGCAGTTCGAACAGGAACGTGCCGTTCGGGACGAGGAAGTTGCCGCCGCCTTCTTCCTCGCCTCCTTCGGAGGCGGCAGCTAGAACCTCCATGACGCGCAGACGATCCATCACACCGGGCCGAGCACGAAGACGAACAGGGCCATGAAGGCGAGGTTGATGAAGTAGGCGGCCTCACAGAGACCGACTGTCAGGAAGAAGATAGTGAACAGCCGGCCCTGGGCCTCGGGCTGGCGGGCCACGCCGGAGATCGTCGCCGCACCGGCCATACCGTCACCGATGGCGGCGCCGATGGCACCGCCGGCCAGGGCCAGGCCGCCGCCGACGAAGGCGCCGGCCAGTTGCACGCTGCTGTCGCTTACAGCCATGAAAGCTCCTTAGGTTCTGCGGAAGTTGCGGGGGTTTCGGCAGGGCGCCGACTACGAGGTGGCAGATGCTCGCCTAGTGCCCCTCCTCGCTCGTGGCCGATCCGAAGTAGAGGACGGTCAGCAAGGCGAAGATGAACGCCTGAATCAGCCCGATGAACAGATCGAACAGCTTCCATGTGGCGGTCGGAGCCCACAGCACGTACGCCGGCAGGCCCACGATCAGGGAGATGATGATTCCCCCGGAGAAGATGTTGCCGAACAACCGCAGGGCCAGCGACACCGGCTTGGCGAGTTCTTCGATGATGTTGAGTGGGAACAGCCACCAGTACGGCTGGGCGAAGTGCTTGATGTAGGTTCCGGCGCCGCGCTTGCGGACACCGGTGACGTGCACTGCCCCGATCACCAGGAGGGCCAGCGCGAAGGTCAAGTTGACGTCGGCGGTGGGCGGCGGGACATAGTGCTCGGTGGGGAGCACAGCAAGCCAGTTGGCGGCGAGGATGAACAGGAACAGCGTCATCGCCAGCGGGATGACGAACGGCGCCGTCTTGATGCCGACGCTCTGCTCCACCTGCTTGCGCACCTGGCTGTTGACACCCTCCAGGAAGAGCTGCGCGCCGCTGGGAACGCCTGCGGTGACCCGGGATCGCACGAACAGCCCGAGACCCACGACGACGGCGCCGGCGATGACCGTCGCCAGCATGGTGTCGAGATTGAACGTCAGACCGAGGAACGTCGTGGTCGGGTGCACCCCGATCTCGATCCCCTCGGCGGCCAGTACCGTCATGATCCCTTCATCTCCCTGATCATCGGCAGCGCGGCGACAATGATCATGAGCAGCTGGAAGACCGCCAGCCCGACGATGACGCCGAGGCCCTCGGGCTGAAACAGCAGAGCCAGGCTGAGGGCGAGCAGGGTGATGAGGGCCAGCCGACTAACAACCGAGCCGATGAACTGTCGCTTGGGGCGGGAGGACGCACCCTGGGCGAATCGTACGACCGACAGCTGGACCAACCGCGAGTTGAGCATGCCCAGCGCCAGCCCGACGCAGCCGAACACGGCGGCGGTGAGGTAGCCGAGCGGGACCGAGGCAAGCAGGCCCACGACTCCGAGCACACAGGCCACGACAACCGACCTGCGGAAGTTGGCGTCGGCGACGGTCGGGACAGTCAGCTCGGGCTGCACGGCTGGCCTCTCACCTCGACGTACCTCTCGTCACTTCTAGGGTCCGAGCTGCTTGCGGAACTCAGCGACCGTATAACAGCAGGCTGCGACGATACCGAGCAGGAGTCCGAGAAGCAGGAACACCGGAGTTGTGCCCACCGCCGCATCGAGCACCCAACCCAGACCCAGCCCGGCCACGAGGCACAGCGCGATCACTATACCGATGGTCAGCAGGGTCGAGATATCGGACGGGCGGCGCTCGTCGGGCATGCGCCACAGTATGGCTGCACCCGGCGCGGGCGGCCTCAGCGATTCGCGCCGGGCACCCAGAGCACGTCGCCGTCGGGGTTGGCGACCCGGCCCAGGATGAACAGCAGGTCCGAGAGCCGGTTCAGATACTTCACCGCGATGGTGTTGGTGCGCTCGCCGTCGACCTCGACCAGCGCCCAGCCCGAGCGCTCTGCCCGGCGTACGACGGTGCGAGCGACGTGCAGCAGGGCGGCGCCGGGGGTACCGCCGGGCAGGATGAAGCTGTCCAGTTTGTCGAGCCGCTCATTGAACTCGTCACAGGCCGTCTCGAGGCGCTCCACATAGGCCTCGGTCACCCGCAGCGGCGGGTACTCCGGATCCGTGACGATCGGTGTAGACAGGTCCGCCCCCACGTCGAACATATCGTTCTGCACCGAGGTCAGCACCGCGCGCACATCGTCGGCGAGTTCCCCCATCGCCAGGGTCACTCCGATCGCAGAGTTTGCCTCGTCGACATCGGCGTACGCCGCCAGCCGCGGGTGGGTCTTGTCCGTGAGGCTCATGTCGCCGAGCCGGGTCTGCCCGCCGTCTCCGGTCCGGGTGTATATGCGGGTCAGATGCACGGCCATGGTGCAGATCCTAGGACGGGGTCGCGAACGGTCCGGCGAGCTGGCGCGCTCGGTCCGCGTCGGCCGGGAAGACGAGCACCTCGGCACGGCCCTGTGCGGGTTCCCTGATGGTCGAGCGGATCCCAGCGTCAGAGAGCACCGCCCGGAAGGCGAGCGCCTGGTCTCGCCGGGGCAGCGCCGCCACGGGCTGCAGCAGGCCGGTGAAGTCCGCCGCAGTCTGGGCGGCTCGCCGACTCGAATCTGGGTCGAACGGGTCGTAGCGGGTCTTCTGACTGAACGCCCATCGCATGAACGCGATGATGATGAGGACGGCGATGACGGCGATCACCGGACCGACGGTGTAGTGCAGGCTGCTCTGCGGCGGCGTCACAGGGTGACGCTACTGTCCCCGGCCGGGCCCGTGGACGCCCGGTTGCCGAAGGGCATGAGTCCAGTCCGGAGGGGCGCCGTGGTGTCGAACGATCAACTCATCGCCAGAGCTGCACGACTGCTGAACCCGCACCGGGTCGGCGATCGGCTGTTCGGCGACGTAGCCAGTGCCCTGGTGACCCGAACCGGTGACATGTTCACCGGTGTCTGTATCGACACCGGGTCAGGGACCGGTTTCTGCGCGGAGCACGCCGCCATCGCCGCCATGGTGACGGCGGGGCAGTACGAGATCGCGGTCATCGTCGCAGTGGTTCGCCAAGCCGACGGCGCGCTCCTCGTCCTGCCGCCATGCGGGCGCTGCCGGGAGTTCATCCGCCAGATCGACCCGGCCAATATCGACACGTTCGTCGTACTCGGCCGCGAGGAGTCGGTGCCACTGCGCGAGCTACTGCCGCGGCACGAGTGGCCGCAACCGTTGAGTTGAGAGCCTGCGAGCTGAGCCAGGGATCGCTGTGGGTCGTCACCGGCGCGGCGTCGATAGACTCCGATACCCAGCCCGAGCCGGGAGGTTGCCGTGCCCTACCCGTCCTCTGCTGAGCCGGACCGCCCCTGGGTGATGCGTACGTACGCCGGGCACTCCTCGCCGGCTGAGTCCAACCGGCTGTACCGTACTAACCTCGCCAAGGGCCAGACCGGGCTCTCAGTCGCCTTCGACCTTCCGACGCAGACCGGGTACGACGCCGATCACGAGCTGGCCAGGGGTGAGGTCGGCAAGGTCGGCGTACCGATCGCTCACCTCGGTGACATGCGGGCGCTGTTCGAGGAGCTGCCGCTGGAGTCGATGAACACGTCGATGACGATCAACGCGACGGCGATGTGGCTGCTCGCGCTGTATCAGGTGGTGGCCGAGGAGCAGGGCGCGGACCTGACGAAGCTGACCGGGACCACCCAGAACGACATCATCAAGGAGTATCTGTCGCGGGGGACATACGCTTTCCCACCGGCGCCGTCACTGCGGCTGATCACCGACGTCGTCGCGCACACCGTCACCACGATGCCGACATGGAACCCGATCAACATCTGCAGCTACCACCTGCAGGAGGCCGGCGCGACACCCGTCCAGGAGATCGCCTTCTCCATCTGTACGGCGATCGCCGTGCTCGATGCCGTGCGTGACGCGGGCCAGGTGCCGGCGGAGCGGTTCGGCGACGTGGTCGCCCGGATGTCCTTCTTCGTCAACGCCGGCGTGCGTTTCGTCGAGGAAATGTGCAAGATGCGGGCCTTTGTCGCGTTGTGGGATCGCCTCACCCGGGAGCGGTACGGCATTCAGGAAAGCAAGCAACGGCGCTTTCGGTACGGCGTACAGGTGAACTCCCTCGGGCTGACCGAGGCGCAGCCGGAGAACAACGTCCAGCGCATCGTCCTGGAGATGCTCGGGGTGACGCTGTCGCGAGACGCCCGGGCGCGCGCGGTGCAGTTGCCCGCCTGGAACGAGGCGCTGGGGCTGCCACGCCCCTGGGACCAGCAGTGGTCACTGCGGCTGCAGCAGGTGCTCGCCTACGAGACCGACGTCTTGGAGTACGACGACCTGTTCGAGGGTTCGGTCGTCGTCGAGGCCAAGGTCGCCGAGCTGCTTGCGGGAGCCCGGGCCGAGATCGACCGGGTCCAGGAGCTCGGCGGCGCGGTTGCGGCGGTGGAGTCCGGCTACATGAAGAGCGCCCTGGTTGGCTCGCTTGCCGAGCGGCGGCGCCGGCTGGAGTCCGGCGAGGACGTCGTGGTGGGCGTCAACCGGTTCGACAGCACCGAGCCGAATCCGCTGACCGCCGACCTGGAGACCTCGATCATGACCGTCGACGAGTCGGTGGAGGCCGCGGCGATCGACTCGCTCGAGGCGTGGCGGGCGGAGCGGGACGCCGCGGAGGTGTCGGCGGCGCTCGACGCGCTGCGGGACACGGCCAAGACCGACGAGAACCTGATGGGGCCGTCGCTCGCCTGCGCCCGCGTCGGTGTGACCACAGGTGAGTGGGCGGAGGCGCTGCGCGAGGTGTTCGGGGAATACCGGGCGCCGACCGGCGTCAGTGCGGCCCGGCAGGTCGGCGAGGCCGGCTCGGAACTCACCGCGGTCCGTGAGCGGGTGCGGTCCACGGGTGCGGAGTTGGGTGCCAGGCTGCGGATACTGGTCGGCAAGCCAGGGTTGGACGGGCACTCCAACGGCGCCGAGCAGATCGCCGTACGCGCTCGTGACGCGGGCTTCGAGGTGATCTACCAGGGAATCCGGCTCACGCCGGCACAGATCGTGTCGGCGGCGGTCGAGGAGGACGTGCACGTCGTCGGGCTGTCGGTGCTGTCCGGCTCGCATCTGCAGGTGGTGCCCGCTGTCGTGGAAGGACTGCGCGAGGCCGGAATGGTCGACCTACCGGTGGTGGTCGGCGGGATCATCCCCGACGGTGACGCCCGGCGGCTGCGTGAGTGCGGAGTGGCCCGGGTGTTCACGCCCAAGGACTTCGGCCTGACCGACATCATCGGCGCCATCGTCGACGTGGTCCGGTCGGCCCGCGGCCTCACCTGAACCCATTGCGCGGCGGTGGTGCGCCCGCCCTACAGGCAAAGTCGGCGACGGCGGACTGCGGCGGCGGACGTCGCGAGGCGCACGGCCTCCGGGGAAGGTGGGGCCGCGCGCCTCGCGTCGTCAGCTGGCTCGCAGGTGCTCCACATTCGCCTCGGCTGCCACGCGGCTGAGCTGCTCGTCACCGCTCACGTCTCCGGTGAAACCCGGGTCGCGATCCAGTGCAGCGGCGACGAGCACGTTCCCCTCGCGGGCGATCGTCACCCAGATCCGTTCCACCGAGCCGTCCTCGCCGCTTTCCGCGTCGAGGGCGAACACCACGAACTCGTCGCCGATGGCCGACCCGACAGCGGTCACCTCGACAGTCAGGAACTCGTTGACCGTCGGGCATGCCCTGGCGTCCTCCTTGA
>JACCZY010000189.1 GCA_013695685.1 Geodermatophilaceae bacterium
GGCGCGATAGCTGCCGTCAGCGTCCTTGCGCAGGCTGGGCAACGTGACCAGGTCGCAGCCGTCCGGGCGAGCGAAGTCGGTCGCCTCCAGTGCGCCGGCGAACAACAGTACGTCGGGACGGCCGAGCTGGTGCGTGCTCGCGCACAGCGACCCGGCCAGCGCCAGGTTGCGGCGCAGATGTCCCAGTCCGAGCGCATCGTGGGAGTACAGGGCGATCCGCGGCTGATGAGTTGCCCGTTCCGCCGTCGGGTCGGCGACAAGGCGCAGCGGCCGTGGCCGGGATCGGGTTGCGGTCATGCGACCAGAGTGCGGCCGTGGCATGAAGGCCACATGAACCACGCATGAAACAACTCTCATCCGGATGGGCTACAGAAGCAGTGGCCATCCGCCGGAGGAGCCGTCGGCGTGTCGGGATCGGCCGAGCGGGTTCTGCCGGGCACGATGAAGACGCACAATGAAGACGCACAAGAACCGGGCCCCTCCATGTATGAGATGGAGGGGCCCGGCCCGGCAGCACTGGCTCCGGCCGTCGATCGCTCGTCGGCCAATTCCTGTGCGCCACGTCTCCAGTGTCGGCAGTCCTAGTGCGATGCCCCGGTTGCCCGGTGCCTCGCCCACCCGGATGTGACTCCGAGATTCGGTCTTCCGTTGCCGGTGACGTGATGCATTGTCTAGTCGCCAAACCGCTTGTCCCGCAAGGGTTTTGGCCGAATTTCCTTGAGTTTCTCGCCGGTTTCTCACCGATCCACAGCTGCCTGGGTGTTATCCCCAGTCTGGCCCGAGTTTCCCCAGGTTTGTCCACTCGTTCGTCCACAGTCAGCGGGTCTCGGCCACTGTTCCGCGTGTCGTTCGCGACGCCCCACTGGGGGCCAGTACCGTATCGAACGTCTGTTCGGTGAGGGGAAGACAGTGGTGCGGGTGATGGGCGTGGACCCAGGACTGACCCGGTGCGGTTTCGGTGTCGTCGAGGGCAGGCCCGGCCGCGCTCTGACCGAGATCGGCCACGGGGTGATCCGAACATCGCCCGCCGGGGAGGTGGGTATGCGGCTCATGGCGTTGGCCGCCGGCATCGGTGCGGCCATCACCTTGCACCGCCCGGACATCGTCGCCGTCGAGCGGGTCTTCAGCCAGCACAACGTCCGGACGGTCATGGGTACGGCGCAGGCGTCGGGCGTGGTCATTTTCGTGGCCGCCACGGCCGGCCTGCCCGTCGTACTGCACACGCCGAGCGAGGTGAAGGCGGCCGTGACCGGGTCGGGCCGTGCGGATAAGGCGCAGGTGACCACCATGGTCACCAGACTGCTGAACCTCACCGCCGCACCGGCACCAGCCGACGCCGCCGACGCCCTTGCCCTCGCGATCTGCCAGATCTGGCGTGGCGGCGCACAGGCCAAGCTCGACCGGGCGCTGACGACCAGCAGGGGGCCTTCATGATCGCCGGTGTGCGTGGCCAGGTACTCGCACTGGGTCCGGACGGCGCGGTGATCGAGCTCGGCGGTCTCGCCATCACCGTGCAATGCACCCCGGGGACGCTGGCCAGGCTGCGGCTCGGTGAGACCGGGCGGCTGTCCACGTCGCTCGTCGTGCGCGAGGACTCCCTCACGCTGTACGGCTTCGCCGACGACGACGAGCGGGAGATGTTCGAGCTGCTGCAGACAGCCAACGGCGTGGGCCCGCGGCTGGCGCAGGCGATGCTCGCGATCCACCCGCCGCGGGAGATCCGCCGGGCCGTTGCCACTGCGGACATCGCCACCCTCACCCGGGTGTCCGGCGTCGGGCGGAAGGGTGCGGAGAAGCTGATCGTCGAGTTGCGTGACCGGATCGGATCACTCAGCGACGACGTACCGGGAGCGACCCCCGGTCCGATCACCCCGTCGGCTCCCTGGCGAGATCAGCTGCGACAGGCCCTAGTCGGGCTCGGATGGACCGCCAGGGAGGCAGATGACGCGGTCACCGCCGTCGAACCCGAGGCAGCGGCCGACGTCGAGCTGGCGGTACTGCTGCGCAGCGCGCTGCGGGTGCTGGGCAACCGTTGACCGCAGACCAGGGCGGCTCGGCGCCGGGACGCCCCGAGGTGGACGGCGAGGCGCTGGTGTCGCCGTACGCCGAGGTCGACGAGCGGGAGGTCGAGTCCTCGTTGCGTCCCCGCCGGCTTGCCGACTTCGTCGGCCAGGTGCGGGTGCGCGAGCAGCTGGAGCTGGTCTTGGAGAGCGCCCGGCGGCGGGGCCGCCCGCCGGATCACGTGCTGTTGTCCGGGCCGCCCGGGCTGGGCAAGACCAGCCTGGCGCTGATCATCGCCGCCGAGCTCGGCGCCCCCGTCCGCGTCACCAGCGGGCCGGCCATCGAGCGGGCCGGGGATCTTGCGGCACTGCTGTCCTCCCTCGCCGAGGGCGACGTGCTCTTCATCGACGAGATCCACCGCATCGCCCGGCCGGCCGAGGAACTGCTCTACGTCGCGATGGAGGACTTCCGGGTCGACGTGGTGGTCGGCAAGGGGCATGGCGCGACCGCGATCCCGCTGGAGGTGGCGCCGTTCACCCTGGTAGGGGCCACGACGCGGTCGGGGCTGCTGACCGGACCGCTGCGGGACCGGTTCGGGTTCGTCGCCCACATGGACTTCTACAGCGCTGCGGAGCTGGAGCAGGTGCTCCGGCGTAGCGCCGACCTGCTCGGCGTCGCGGTGCTGGCAGACGGGACCAGCGAGATTGCCGGCCGCTCGCGCGGAACCCCGCGGATCGCTAACCGGCTGCTCCGGCGGGTGCGCGATTTCGCCGAAGTGCGTGCCGACGGCGTCGTCACGCGGGAGGTCGCCCGCGCCGCCCTCGCCGTTTACGACGTGGACGAGTTGGGGCTGGACCGGCTGGACCGCTCGGTGCTCGACGCGTTGATCCGCCGCTTCGGGGGCGGCCCGGTCGGGGTGTCCACGATCGCGGTCGCGGTCGGTGAGGAAGTGCAGACGGTGGAGGAGGTGGCCGAGCCGTTCCTGGTGCGAGCTGGCCTGCTCGCTCGGACTCCGCGCGGCCGGGTGGCGACCGACGCCGGATGGACGCATCTTGGGCTGCAGCCGCCGGGCGTGGCCAGGGTGGGGGGCTCAACGACGCCGGAGCACACCCTTTTCGACAACTGACGATCAACTCGGGCTTATGGTTGCCGTCGCCCCTTGAACTACGACCATAACCCCGAGTTGATCATGAAGGCTTTTGGCTGGGCGCGAGCGGGCGCCTAGACTCGCCCGCGGCATCGTGTGCCTACAGTCGGTGAACGTCTTGGAAAGGATCTGTGGTGGAGCAGCTATTGCCCGTACTGCTCATCGTGCTGGCCTTTGTGCTGCTCTTCATCCTGCCGGCCCGTCAGCGCAAGAAGTTGGCCGAACGTCAGGCGGCGATGCAGCAGGCCTTGCGGATCGGTACGCCGATCATGCTCAGCTGCGGCTTGTACGGAACGGTCGCGGCATTGCAGGAGACCACCCTGGACGTGGAGATCGCCGCCGGGACGATGGTGCGCTTCGCGCGGGCAGCCGTGCTCGAGGTGCCGACCCCAGCGGAGGACAACGCCGCAGAGGGCGGCGGCGTCGACCTGGGCAAGACGTCCGACCTGGGCAAGACGTCCGACCGCAGAACGTCCGACCGCAGAGCGTCCGACCGCAAGGCGTCCGACCGCAAGGCGTCCGACCGCAAGGCGTCCGACGGCGAAGCGGCCGACGGCTGATTCGACACCGCTCCCACAGACGCGGGGGGATACTGATGGGGCACCGCCCGGTTCGAAGAGCACGGTGCTGAACCCCACCGGACGACCGAGGAGAGAATTTCGTTGGCAGCACCGCCCGGCCAGCTCAAGACAGGGCGTTACTTCGCCGCGCTGCTGGCGATCCTTGCAATCCTCTATGCCCTGGTCTTCTTCGTCGGCTCGGAGAGCACTCCGCGGCTCGGCCTGGACCTGATCGGCGGTACGACGGTCACCCTGACCGCCCAGACCCCCGACGGCCAGCCGCCCACCACGGAAAGCTTGGAGCTGGCACGGCAGATCATCGAGCGGCGGGTCAACGGTCTGGGCGTGGCGGAGGCCGAGGTCGTCACCCAGGGCGATTCGAACATCATCATCTCGGTTCCCGGTGAGGACGGTGAGCAGGCGAAACAGCTCGGGCAGACCGCGCAGCTGCGGCTACGGCCGTTGGTGGCCCCGCCCATCCCGGCTGGACAGGAGCTGCCGACCGAAACCGCCGCCCCCACCGGCACCGGTGAGCCCACCGGTACCGGGGACCCTTCTGGCACCGCGGATCCCACCGGCAGCGCCGTACCGACGACTCCTGGCGCCAGCGCCGCCCCTGGGCCCACGACGACACCGCCACCGGATGGTCGGGCGGTGCCGCCGGAGTACGCCCCTGGAGACCCCACGACGACGGCGCCGGCCACGCCGGATCCGGGAACGTCCGCGCCCGCCACCTCGGCACCAGCGAAATCGACCGGTGCGCCGGGAGCCGGCGGCAGCGGCGAGCCCAAGACCATAGAAGAGGCGCAGGCCGAGCTGACGACACTGGACTGCTCGCAGCAGGAGCCGGGCGCCATACCTGAGCTGCCGGAGTCCTACGTGGCCGCCTGCAGCAGCGACGGATCGACCAAGTACCTGCTCGCGCCGGCCATCATCGAGGGCACGAGCGTCAACGATGCCAACGCGACGTTCGACACGCAGGGGCTGCAGGGCTGGCTGGTCCTGCTCGACTTCAACGGCGAGGCTCAGGCCACCTGGGCGCAGTACACCTCGCAGAACAACCCCACGGTCTCGCCGCAGTCGCCAGCGAACCTGGTCGCCTTCACGCTGGACGGCCAAGTCATCTCCGCGCCGGAGATCCAGGGAACGATCCAGGGCCAGACCAGCATCACCGGCGACTTCAACGAGGAGACCGCCCGTGACCTGGCCAACTCGCTGAAGTACGGCTCTTTGCCGTTGACCTTCACCCAGTCCGAGGCCCGGACGGTCTCGGCGACACTCGGCATCGAACAGCTCGAAGCGGGCCTCATCGCCGGCGGGCTCGGGGTCGCCCTGGTCTTCATCTACGCGCTGCTTTACTACCGGTTGCTGGGGCTGGTCACGATCGCAAGCCTGATCCTGTCCGGTGTCGTCGTGTACGCCGTACTGGTGATTCTCGGACGGCAGATCGGGTTCACCCTCACCCTGGCCGGCATCGCCGGCTTCATCGTGGCCATCGGCATCACCGCTGACTCCTTCGTCGTCTTCTTCGAACGACTGAAAGACGAGGTGCAGGAGGGCAGGTCGATCCGGTCCGCCGTACCGAGGGCGTGGGTACGCGCTCGCCGTACGATCCTGTCCGCCGACGCCGTCAGTTTCCTCGCGGCCGCCATCTTGTACTTCCTGGCGATCGGTGAGGTGAAGGGTTTCGCGTTCACCCTCGGCCTGTCCACCGTGCTCGACCTGATCGTGGTCTTCCTCTTCACCCACCCGCTGGTCAGCCTGCTTGCCCGGAACAAGAGCTTCAGCTCGGCCCGTTTCTCGGGGCTCGGCCAGGCGGCCGCGCCAACGACCACCGTCGAGGACCCTGGTTCGGGTGCTCGCGAGCGGGCCGCGGCGCGGCGCCGGTCCGGCGCCGCCGCCACCAGCGGAAGCGAGGCCTGACATGAGCCAACGCAGCACACAAGCCGGACCAGCGATGAGCATCGGAGCCCGCCTCTACCGCGGCGAACTCGGCTTTGAATTCATCGGTCTGCGCCGGCGCTGGTACATCGCCGCCGCCGTCCTCATCACGGTATGCCTGGGCTCCATAATCTTCCGGGGCTTCAACTTCGGCATCGAGTTCGAAGGCGGCAACTCCTTCCAGTTCCCCGGAACCGAGCAGCAACTCGACGAGGCCCAGGCAGCCGCGGAGTCCACGGGGGTGGAGGTCGCCACCGCCCAGGTCGTCGGGCAGGACTCGATAATCCTCCGTACGCCGGAGCTGTCCAACGAGACCGCCGCGGAGGTGTCCGGTGCGGTCGCCGAGACGCTCGGCATCGACGTCACGTCGGTGAGCAACTCCGCGGTCAGCGCCCGCTGGGGCGGCGACATCACGAACAAGGCCTTGCAGGCCCTCATCGTCTTCCTCGTTGCGGTGACCGTCTTCATCGCGATCCGGTTCCAGCCCAAGATGGCCGTCGCGGCGCTGGCTGCGCTGGTCAACGACCTCATCGTGGCAGCAGGGGTCTATTCGCTGGTCGGGTTCGAGGTCACGCCGTCCACCGTCATCGGGTTGCTGACGATCCTCGGTTTCTCCCTCTATGACACCGTGGTCGTCTTCGACAAGGTCGACGAGAACACCCGCGGCATCCTCGGCGGCTCGCGTACGACGTACTCCGAGGCGGCCAACCTCGCGGTCAACCAGACGCTGATGCGCTCGATCAACACATCCCTGATCGCGCTGTTGCCGGTGGCCGGGCTGCTCTTCGTCGGGGCCGGGTTGCTCGGTGCAGGGACGCTGAAGGACCTTGCCCTCGTGCTGTTCGTCGGCATGGCGACCGGCGTCTACTCCTCGATCTTCCTGGCCTCTCCCATCTTGTGTGACCTCAAGGAGCGCGAGCCGGCCTACGTGGCGCTGCGCAAGCGGGTCGAGGCCCGCAAGGCATCCGGCCGCGGCACGGATGCGGAGGCGGTGCGCCCGACCGGCACGGCGGCCCGTAGGGCGAGGCCGGCGGCGAAGAGATCGCCCGCCGGCAAGGTGACGGCGGGGAAGGCGCCCGGCAAGGC
>JACCZY010000205.1 GCA_013695685.1 Geodermatophilaceae bacterium
CCGCGCCGCCCAGCAGGATGGCCCGGAAGCCGGTCAGGTCGACGCCGGCCTCCAACGCGCGGTACAGCATCGTCGGTACCAGCGAGACGTAGTCCGCGGAACTGGTGCCGAGCCCGGCCACGTCGTCGAAGGCCGACCAGATTTCTGGCGTCGAGGCCGCGACCAGCGACCGGAGCAGCACCTGCACCCCGGCGATGTGATGGGTGGGCAGGCAGCAGAGCCACCGCTGGCCGGGTGCCGCGCCGAGCCTCGACAACGTGGCGGTGGCCGAGTGCAGCAACGCTGCGGCGGTGAGCTGCACACCCTTCGGCGTGCCGGAGGATCCCGATGTCTGGACGACGACCGCGATGTCGTCGTCCACGTCCTCGGCGCCCGCCAGCTGGTGGGTGCCGTCCCCGTCGACCAGCGCGTGCGGACGCAGCAGGTCCAGCTGGCGATCTCGCCGGGCGGCCGGTGCTTTCGGGTCGAGCGGGAGGACTGCGGGGCCGCCGCCGATCGCGGCCGCCAGCGCCTCGAGTACCTGCCGACCCGGGGGTAGCCGCAGAGCGTGCAGGGGCCGGGAGGGCATCCGAATACAGTAATCCCGGTGGATCCCACGCCTCCGGCCGGAACCGCTGAGTCCACAGTGGACATTCGCGTGTTCTCGATCCCCATGCGAACGCGGTTTCGCGGTATCGGCGTACGCGAGGGAGTCCTGCTCCGCGGCCCGGCCGGCTGGGGGGAGTTCTCCCCGTTCCTGGACTACGGGCCGCCCGTCACCGCACGGTGGTGGGCGGCGGCGTGTGAGGCGGCGTACGACGGTTGGCCGGCGCCGCTTCGCGACCTGATTCCGGTCAACGTGACAGTGCCTGCCGTCGGCCCCGACGAGGCGGCCCGGATCGTCCGCGACTCCGCCGGCTGCAAGACGGCCAAGGTCAAGGTGGCAGAGCCGGGTCAGTCCCTGGCCGACGACCTCGACCGGGTGGCGGCCGTCCGGGGCGAGCTGGGCGCCGGCGGGCGCATCCGCGTGGACGCGAACGCGGCGTGGGACGTCGACGCGGCGGTTCGGGCCATCCGGGCGCTGGACCGGTTCGGACTGGAGTACGTCGAGCAGCCCTGCGCCACCCTGGCCGAACTCGCCGCGGTCCGCCGCCGGGTGGACGTGCCGCTGGCCGCGGACGAGTCGGTCCGGACGGCGGCGGACCCGCTGCGGATCGCGGGTCTGGCGGCGGCGGACATCGTCGTGCTCAAGGTGCAGCCGCTCGGGGGCGTGCGCCGGGCGCTCGCCGTCGCCGAGGCCTGCGGCCTCCCGGTCGTGGTGTCCTCCGCGCTGGAGACCTCGGTCGGCATCGCCGCCGGACTCGCCCTCGCTGCGGCGCTGCCGGAACTGCCCTACGCCTGCGGGCTGGCCACGGTGCAGCTGCTCACCCGGGACCTGTGCTCACAGCCGTTGCTGCCCGTGGACGGTGCCCTGCCCGTGCGCCGGGTGGAGCCGGACCTGCTCGACGCGGTACTGGCCGATGCCGAGACGGAGGCGCTCTGGAGGCAACGGGTGCGGGCCGCGCGGTGAGCTACTTGCGGCCGGGGCTCCAGTTCATGCCCCAGCCGTACTGCCGGTCGAGCACGTCCTGCCCGCCGTTGATGTAGCGGACCTCGCGGTTGACGACGAGTTCGCCGCCTCGGTTCTCCAGCAGCGCGACGGCGCAGATCCGCGCTCGGGGATCGTGCTCGTCGAGGCGTACCTCGATCTGCGGCCCGGACACGGGGAACATTGTGACTACCGCATCCGCGGCGCCCCAGTTCGGGACGCCCTCGTAGATGAGCGCGAACACGATTATCCGGCGGATCGAGGCGGTGTGCCGCAGGTCGACGTGCAGGTTCTCCCCGCCGGTGTTCGTGCCCGACCGGTCGTCGGCGTCGAGCCAGATGATCGACTCCCCGGAAGGCAGCGGATGCTGGCCGCGGAAGGCGTTGCCGAGGGCCTGCACGACTCCCTTGGAGCCGTCGGCGTACTCGTACAGACAACCCAGGTCGAGGTCGATCGCACCCGACGATGCTCCTGCCGCCAGGCGCTTAAAGAAGCCGCCGGTGGCTTGACCCTCCGGCCGGGCGTTCCAGTTCAGGTTGACCCGCAGTACGCCGCCGCCCCCGCCGGTCTTGCTGAGCGACACCGACGGCGCGGACTTGGTGAGGGTCAGCTTGGACAGCGACACGTTGCCGCCCTGCTGCTGGTGCTGCTGCGGTGGCGGCGGCGCGCCGTACGCAGGCGGAGCCTGGGGAGCCGACGGCGGTGGGACCGGCGGTTGCGCCGGCGTCTGTGGCCGCTTGGTGTAGTCGATGCCCATCTGGATTCGCTCCTTCTGCTGCCGCGGTCCGGCTCGCCGCTCGTGGCTCGACCCTAGCCGTCCCCGCGGTCGGCGGCGGGCGCCAGCCCCCGCGTGCCAGCCGCTACTGTCCTCGGCATGGTCAGCGGCTCCCGAATATCCTCGGGCACCGTCTACGGCATCGATCTTGGCACGACGTACAGCTGCTTGGCCCAGGTGAGCCCGGACGGGGCACCCGAGGTCGTTGCCTTGCTCGACGGGTCGGTGACGCTGCCCAGTGTCGTGTTGTTCGTCGGGCCGGACGACTACGTGACCGGCGAGCCGGCCCGGGCCCTGGCCCGGGCCCAGCCCGAGGACGTCTGCACGCTGGTCAAGCGGCGGATGGGCGACGGCGAGTGGCGCTTCGTCAGCCACGGCCGGTCCTGGTCGGCGCCCGCGGTGAGCAGCCTCGTGCTCAAGGCGCTCGTCAGCGAGACCGGGTTCAGCACCGCCGGGCCGGTGCGGGACGTCGTGATCACCGTGCCGGCGTACTTCGGCGACGAGGAACGACGGGCCACGAAACTGGCGGGGGAGTACGCCGACCTGACAGTGCTGGACGTGATCAACGAACCCACTGCGGCGGCGCTCTCCTACGGATTCGCCCGGCTCGGTGGCGGCCGCACGGCCGGCGGCACCGAGGATGCCGAGGTAGCCCTCGTCTACGACCTCGGCGGCGGCACGGTGGACGTGTCGATCGTCGAGCTGGCGCAGCGGCGGCTGGCAGTGGTGGCCATCGACGGCGACCACGAGCTCGGCGGTGCGGACTGGGACGAGAAGCTCGCCGTGCACCTGTCCCACGCCTTCACCGCGGCCCACCCAGACGCGGAGGACCCACTCGACGACAGCGCCGGCGGCCAGGCACTGATCCTGGCCGCCGAGCGTGCCAAGCGGGAACTCACCGGGCGCGACAGCGTCGTCGTACCGGTCGAGCACGACGGCCGACGCCTGGACGTGACGGTCATTCGCGCGGAGTTCGAACGGCTCACCGCCGGCCTGCTCGACCGGACGATGGAGTTGACCCGCTCCGCGGTGACGGCGGCTCGCGAACGGGGCGTTCAGGGCATCGACCGGGTCCTGCTCGTCGGCGGCTCCAGCCGGATGCCGGCGGTCGCCGCCCGGTTGACCGCCGAGCTCGGCGTACCAGCCGAACTGCACGATCCGGATCTCGCGGTTGCCAAGGGTGCGGCGATCTACGGCCGCAAGAAGTCGCTGGAGCGGCTGCTGGCCGCCGACCTGATCACCCGCGGCCAGCTGGTCGACGGCAGCCCGATCGAGCTGGCTGACCCGGCCGACCTGCATGCGGCGTGCCAGCGGCTGGGTCAGGCCTACGGGCTCAGCGCCGACGAGGTCCGCCGTACGGTCGAGGTCCAAGTGCTCAACGTCTGCTCGCGCGGCTTCGGTGTGCTGGCTCTGGACCGATACGGCGAGGGCGGCGTCGTGTTCCTCGTGCATCGCAACGACCGGTTACCCGTCGCCGTCCGCCGGTCGTTCGGAACGGTGTACGACGACCAGCCGGTGGTGACGCTGCGGGTCGTGGAGCAGGGCGGCGGGTCGGAGTCGCCCCGGCCGGAGGACGGCAAGCTGATCGCGGAGGCGTCGATCGTCGACATCCCGCCGGGGTATCCGGCCGGCAGCGAGATCGAGGTCACGCTGCGGATGGGCTTCGACGGGATACTCGAGCTCACCGCCCTGCACGAGGGCCTCACCGACCGGCCGCTGAAGGTTCGGATCGAGACCAGCGCCGCGCTGAGCCAGGCCGACGTGGCGCGGGAGCGGGCTCAGGTCGACCGGCTTCGCCGCCGGGAGAACTGATGCCTGACCGGCCGGCTGGGGCGCACCGCCGGGCCCGACCGGCTCGGGTGCACCGCCGGGAGGTCTGATGTCCGTTGCCGGTGCGCTGCCTGCGTTCGACGGCAACGCCTACCGCAAGCGGGTCCTCGCCGCCGTCGACGCCCGGGGCGGCCCTGAGCAGTCCGACCCGTTCGAGATCTACGACCTGCCGCTGGCCGAGGGGGCTGCGCTGTCCGACGCAGCGGTGGCTGCGCAGATCGACGCGGTGTGGGCGTTTTGGCAGAAGCAGCGCGACCATCCCAAGTACCGCGGGGTGGTGATCGCCATGCTTGCGATCCATGCCGACATCGCCCCTCGGATGCGAACCCGGGACGGGCGTCAGTGGCTCGCGGAACGGACAGTCGCCGATCGGTTCAGGCGCGAGGAGGAGCGCTACGCCGGACTGGACGCGGCGTTGCGCCGGTTGGTGGAGCGCTTCGGCGGTGTTCCCGAGGACAAGCTGGACGGGTTGCGCCGGTTCGCACTCGCCGCCGGGCTGGACGACGCAGGCTTCAACACCAGGCTGCGCCGGCACCGCGTCATACGGGCGGGGCGACCGGCCCCCGCGTCCGACGATGGCGTGCACCGGCAGGTCCGGGCCGACCTCGAGGAACTGGGGCAGCTGGACGGGACCGCGCCGGCGGCGAGCCTGTACGACCTGCTGCGGCTACCGCCCGGCGCGGACCGTCAGCGGGTGCGCGAGCGCCGCGACGCGATGGCCGCCCGCAACCGGGAACTGCGACCCGACCGGCGCCGGGCGCTCGTCGACGATTTGCTGGCGGCTGTGACGGTTCTGCTCGTCAACGGTGATCCGGACGGCTATCTCGACAGCGTGCGTTCGGACGTCCTGACCCGGCTCCGGTCACGGGTGGCCGCAGCCGTCCTGGTCGAGGACGAGCTGACCTCCGACGACCACGCGCACCTGCTCGGTGAGGCGCAGGCCGCCGGCCTCGACCGGGATCGGGCGCTGTCCGTGCTGGCACAGCTCGCGGCGGAGTTCGGCGTACCGGTGCGGGTTCAGCCGGTGGGCGGCACGTGCGCCCCGGCTGCGAGCGCTCGACCGAGCACACCGGCGGCAGCGCCGGAATCGGGTTGGCATCGGGAGCTGTCGCTGGCTCGTGCGGCGCTCCGCGACGGCCTCGTGCTGGCGGCGAGGTCGCACGTCGGCGCGGCCCGGGCGTCCGCCGGCGGGATGATGCCGCCGATCCGGGCCGTGCGCGACGAGGTCGACGCGATCCTCGCCGAGGCCGAGCAGCGCTGGCGGACCGCCGTCAGCGCGGTCGCAACCAAGCGGTACGCCGAGGCAAGTACGGCACTGGAGCGACTGGTCGCGGTGGCCCGCGACGTACCCGGCCCGCGGGGGCAGTCCGCGCAGGGGTTGCTGGCGCAGGCACGCGAGCGGCTGGCCGAGGCGGATGCGGCGCTCGCAGCTGCCCTGCAGCTGGCCGGCACGACGCGGGAACTGGCCCTGCTCGACGTCCTCGCTGGCGTCGGGGACCACGAACCGACCCGAGCGGCGCTCACGGACGCGGGGGTCGCGCCTGCCACCGGCGTCCGCGTCGATGTCATGCCCGACGGGGCCACGATCTCGTGGCAGCCGTCGATCTCTGCCGGACCGGTGGACTACCGGGTGCTGCGCATCGGCGCGGACGGGACCGCCCGACCGGTCGGCGTCACCCGGGCCACGTCGCTGGAGGACGGTGCACGGGGGGCCGCAGCTGAGTACGCGGTGGTCGCGCGCCGCGCCGGAATCGCCGCGCCCGAGGCCCGCAGCGGTCCGGCCGGTGACGCTCACGGCGCGAGCCAGCCGGTCCGGTCCGCTGCGTCGGCCCGTCCTGC
>JACCZY010000219.1 GCA_013695685.1 Geodermatophilaceae bacterium
GACCGACCTCTCGGCCTCGGAACGGCCCAGAACGGCCCTCCGCAGGGCGAGGAAGATCTCGGGGTCCCGCTCGTCGTCGGGGGTGGGGTCGTACTCCTCGAACCGCTCGGCCAGCTCGTCGCCGTGGACCAGGATGTCCTGCACCGTTCGCGGCATGATCATCACCTTCGAACTGTGCCGAGATCGCATGGCATGAGCGACGCCTGGAGCCGTCGCTCCCTCGACCACACCGACCTTAAGGAGAATGGCCGCCGGGTTGGCTCCGATGACCAGCGTGAAGCGTGAAGCCCTCATCAAGATCGAACACCCGGATCGGGTTGGCATAGGCGTGCAGGATGTCTCCGTCGCTCACTCCGTGCTTACGGGCGCTTTCCGCGATGACCGGCTCACCGCGCACCGTTCCAAGTCAACTTGTCGCGACCGCGTCACGAAGGGCGCGTGCGCGAGACTGCGTAAGCACAGGGGAAGCGCTGTAGAAATTCGCGTGAGTCGGCGGTGCTCAAGCCTCCTCGGGCACTGCAGCGAGCCGACTTGGACGGGTTGCATAGCCTCCGCGTTACTCAATCGTTCCTCAGCACGTCCGTAAGGTGCCCACTTTGGCCATCACCGCCAAACGGCATAAGTGCAGGTCAGCGGCATGTTTCAACGACAGCCGACGATCGCCAATCACGCCTGGGGAGTTCGCGATGTACTACGACATGTAGCAAGAACTGCAGCTGGTCAGGACCTGGGCGTTACTCAGCCATTCCTCACTCGGTCCGCTCACCGCGCCAGTAGCGGACGTTCGGAGTGGGCAATGGGCGCCGTTGAGTCGAGATCGAACGCAGCCCGGATCGCATCCGTGAGCGCAGTTTCCTGTTCTGGCAGCAGAAAGCCCAGCTTCACGCCTTGCGGGTCATCGTCGCAACTACCCGAACGGTCGCATGCCTACTGCACCGGGAGTAGTGTTCTGGTTTCGAATCGTTAAACCGCGATGAACAACGCAGCGTTGCGGAAGAACGCTACGGGAGAAGTAGCCATGTCCGCACTCGTCAGCCGCCGGCAGGCCCTCGGCCTCGGCGCCGCCCTCGCGACCGGAGCAGCCTCGGCTGGTCTCGGCCGATCGCTGCGAGTCACTGCGGCGGCCGCGCCGACGCCGGCCGCGGGACTCGTGCCGGTCAGGATGGCGATGCACATCCACGCGTGCTTCAGCGAGGACACCGCCAGCATGGACACCCACCTGGACCAGGCCGAGCGCACCGGAGTGGACGTCATCTGGTGGACCGAGCACGACTTCCGGGTGCAGGCGCACGGCTACCGGAAGGCGGTGCGCTTCGAGGGCATGACGGAGGTCGAGGACGATCTGGACTGGACCTGGGTGCCCACGAAGTCCGGGCCGCTCGGCGGAGCCGCGGGCACATTCGTCGACTATCCGCACTCCCCCGCCGAGCCGGGGAAGGCGCTGCGCCTGGCCGCCCAGGGCGTCGGTGAGGAGTGGGGGCGGCTGCAGTACGAGGGCACCGCCTGGAACTCCACCTACTCCACGAGCATTGCCGCCACCACGCTCGTGCTGGACGTCCTCGCCGAGTCGCTCGGGCCCGACGCCGAGCTGCTCGTCGAAGTGCTGTCGTCGTACCGTCCGGCCAGCAATGGGCGGCCCGCCGGCCAGTACACCCTGCAGTACCGGATCGGGGCGGGGGCAGGCCGGTTCACCGAGGAGTCCGGTTTGCTGGGCGTCGTGGCGACGCGGGCCGGTGTCGGTTGGCGACGGTTGACCCTGCGGCTGGCCGAGGACGTGGCGGCGGTGTGGCCGGACGTCGTCGCCGGGGACGCCGCGCTCTACCGCCTGCGGCTCTCGGTGCGCGCCCGCCGCGGCGCCACCGCACGGGTTGTCGTCGACCGGTTGCGTTTCCTGCGCGGCCGCCGCGAGGACCAGCAGGCACTGGGGCTACAGGCCGGGTTGATGGCCGCCTACGCGGACCGATACCCGAGCGTGCGTCAGTACCAGGGAGCCGAGCTGTCCCTCGTCCGGCACGTGAACCGCTTCGGTGGCAAAGCTTTCCTGCCCGACTACGGTGACGGGCCGCCGCTCAAGGACGAGTCCCTCGGCGCCGCCATGGCGATGGTCGATTTGGTCCACGCCAACGGCGGCGTGGCCTCGCACAACCACCCGCTCGGTGGCGTCTACCGCCAGCCCCGCGACCTGGGCCGGATGCTGGTGCAGACCCGCAATCTCGGTGCGGAGATCCTTGAGGTCGGTTGCGGCGCCAACGTCGACGAGGTCACCGACGCGTACGACATCGCCGCTCGCAACGGCGTCTTCATCACCGCCACCGGCGTGAGCGACGACCACACCGGGGAGGACTGGCTCGCCCGGGTCCCCCGCTGGATCACCACCGCCTGGGCCGCATCGACCGAGGCACCCGAACTCGTCGACGCGCTGAGCGGCGGACGGATCTGGTTCAGCGATCCGGCGGGCTGGCGCGGGGGGATGGAGATCTCGGCTCAAGGGGTGCGCGCGATGGGCGGCGTACTGGTGACGACCGATGCCCGGGTACCCATGAAGGTGTCGGTGAGCGATCTGCCGGCGGACTCGACGCTGGAGCTGGTCACCGGCGAGGTCGACTTCGCCGGGCCGGATCAGCCGGACCCGGCCGTCACAACGGTCCGTGTCCCGGCCCGGGACGTGCACCAGGGCGGCGTGTGGCTGGACTTCGAGCCGGGTGCCGGTCGGTATCTGCGGGCGGCGATCAGGGACAGCGAGGAGAAGGTAGTCGGTTTCTCCAACCCCACCTGGGTCCTCCCCAGGATCCCGCCCGGAGGTGTGCCTCCCCAGCGGCGGCTCTGACGGTCGGCCCGGAGCCCCGTCCGATCCAGACGCGATCGTTCACAGTGAGGCATAGAAGACCTTCTCGACGACGCCGCGGGCGCGGCGTGCGGCCCGCCGGTAGTCGTCGAGGAACACCCCCGGGTCGCGGCCCGGTGGATACCCCACCGCCCTGGCGACGCCGGCGAGGTCGCGGCCGGTGCGCGGCAACTGGTCGCCGGCCCGGCCACGGACCAGCATAATCGCGTTGCGGCACCGGGTGGCGAACCGCCAGGAGGCCTCCAGCGCGGCTGCCTGGTCGGCCTGCAGGAGACCCGCCTCGGCCGCCGACCGCAGGGCCGCCAACGTCGACGCCGACCGCAGGGCGGGAACCCGCGCCGCGTGCTGCAACTGCAGCATCTGCACGGTCCACTCGACGTCGCCGAGCCCACCGCGACCGAGTTTGGTGTGCGTCGCGGGATCGGCGCCGCGGGGCAGCCGCTCGGCGTCGACGCGCGCCTTGATCCGGCGGATCTCGGTGGCATCGGCCGCGCTGAGGCCCGCGGCGGGGTAGCGGATCGGGTCGATGAGTTCGATGAACCGTCGGCCGAGATCGGGGTCGCCCGCCACCGGGGCGGCACGGAGCAGCGCTTGGGCCTCCCAAACCGACGACCAGCGGGCGTAGTACTCCCGGTACGACGCGAGACTGCGCACGAGCGGACCGTTACGGCCCTCCGGCCGGAGACCCGCATCGACGAGCAGCGGCGGGTCGGGCGCCGGTGCGGCGAGCAGCGCGCGCAACTGCTCGGCCACCGCGTGCGCGGCGTCCCCGGCCACCTGCTCGGACACCTCCGGCAGCGGGTCGTGTACGAACATCACGTCGGCGTCCGAGCCGTAGCCCAGCTCTCCCCCGCCCAGCCGACCCAGCGCGATCACCGCGAACCGGGTCGGCAACTCCGCCCCGTCGTCTGCTACCTCCCGGTGCGCGACCGTCAGCGCCGCCTGCAGGGTCGCCGTTGCAACCGCCGACAGCGCCGTACCCACGTCTTCGACGTCGCACCGCTCGAGCAGGTCCGCGCAGGCGATGCGGAGCAGTTCGTGCCGGCGCAGCCGGCGTACGGCGAGCACCGCAGCGGCGGGCTCTTCATGCCGTGCCGCGGTCGAGCACATCGCCGACGCCAGCGCTGCGCCCGGCCGGGGCAGGAGTTCGTCGTCGTCGGCCAGCAGCCGCAGCGCCTCGGGTGCCCGGGCGATCAGGTCGGCCACGTAACGGCTGGAGCCGAGCAGCGTCGCCAGCCGTTCCGCAACCTGCCCCTCGTCGCGCAGCAGCCGCAGATACCAGGGGCTGCTGCCCAGCTGCTCGGACACATGCCGGTAGGCCAGCAAGCCCGCGTCCGGTGCCGGTGAGTCCGCGAGGATCCGCAGCATCGCGGGCAGCAGCAGCCGCTGCATGGACGCCTTGCGGGTAACCCCGGCCGTCAGCGCCTCGATGTGCCGCAGCGCCCCGTCGGGATCGGCGTATCCGAGCGCGCCCAGCCGGCCGCCCGCCGCCTCCGGCGACATCCGCAGTTCCTCGCCCGGAACCCTGGCCACCGCCAGCAACAGCGGTCGGTAGAACAGCTTCTCGTGCAGCCGCCTGACCTCGCGGGCGTGCGCTGCGTGCTCTGCGTCGAAGAGCTCGAGCGCGGAACTGCCGCCGCCGGCGCTGAAACCCAGCGACCGGGCCAGCCAGCGCCGCTCCGCAACGTCCTCGGGCAGCAGGTGCGTACGCCGCAACCGTTGCAGCTGCAACCGGTGCTCCACGGTCCGCAGGAACCGGTACGCCGCGGCGAGGGTCTCGGCGTCCGCGCGCCCGACGTACCCGCCGGCGGACAGCGCCTGCAGGGCCGAGAGCGTGGTCGGGCTGCGCAGGGACTCCTCGGCACGCCCATGCACCAGTTGCAGCAGCTGGACGGCGAACTCCACGTCGCGCAGACCACCGGGACCGAGTTTCAGCTCACGGGAGGCGATCGCCGCGGGCAGGGTCTCCTCGACTCGGCGGCGCATCTGCTGCACGTCCTCGACGAAGCCCTCGCGTTCGGCCGCTGTCCAGACCAGCGGCTGCAGCGCCTCGACGTACCGGCGCCCCAGATCCGCGTCGCCGGCCACCGGACGCATCTTCAGCAGCGCCTGGAACTCCCACGTCCGCGCCCACCGCCGGTAGTAGCTCTCGTGGCTGGTCAGCGTCCGCACCAACGCACCGGACTTCCCCTCGGGGCGCAGCGCCGCGTCGACCGGCCAGGCGACCAGGGCACAGATCCGCATCATCTCGGTGGCCAGGTGTGTGGCGGTCTGCAGTGCCGCGTCATCGCTGACACCCTCGGCCGGCGGCTCGGCGACGAAGACGACGTCGACGTCGCTGACGTAGTTCAGTTCGCGTCCGCCGCACTTGCCGAGCCCGATCACTGCCAGCCGGCACTCCGGCGCCTCCACTGCGAGCCCGGACCGCGCCAGCGCCAGCGCGGCTGTGAGCGTCGCCGCGGCGAGGTCGGACAGCTCGGCGGCGGCGTCCTCCATGGCGGCGGAGCCGGTGAGATCCCGGCCGGTAAGGTCGAGCAGCGCCCCCCGGTACGCCGTACGCAGGGCCCGGACGGCTGCGGGCGTGCCGCCCTGGCCGGTCGGCTCGGCGGAGCCGGCACCCCCGGCCGGCCCATCCGGCTCGTCCGGGTCTACGCCGGCAGCCCGGCACAGCTCCCGGGTGAGCGCGAGCGCGGTGGGGCGGCTCGCGGCGTTGTCCTCGGAGACCAGCCGCCGCCACTGTCCCGGATTCGCGACGAGGTGGTCCCCGAGTGCCTGGCTGGCGCCGAGCACACCCAGCAGGCGCCCCCGTAGCCCGGCGCTGCCTGCGAGCCTTGCCAGCAGCTCGTCCGCGTCCGGCGCCACCTCCACCAGCCGGACCAGAGCCAGCAGCGCCAGGTCCGGGTCACCGACCCGGGCGAGTGCCTCCACCACCCGCCCGGCGGCCTTGTCGACCGGGTGGTCGGCGCCGAGATCCCACAGCCGCAGACCCGCGAGCAGGTCGGCGGCACGTCGGGCATCGGTGAATCCGGGCCGGGACAGCCGGGCGGGTGCCCGTGGCTGTCCGGCCGCTGTCACCTCGCCGCCGTACGACGCGCGGCCTCGCGCACCACCCCGGCGTACCGGCTCATCGCCGGGGCCCAGACGTCCTCCACGTCATCGTGCGCGGCGACGGCGCCGGCCACCACGGCGTCGACGTCGAAACCCAGGGCGGTTGCCTGCTCCCGGTCCTGCTCGGCCCATCGAGTGACCATCTCCGGCGTGGTCTCGATGTGGAACTGCAGCCCCCACGCGCACTCACCGATCCGGAATGCCTGGTTGGGGTACGCCGGTGAGCTCGCCAGCAGCACCGCGGCCTGCGGCAGTTCGGCGATCTCGTCGTAGTGCCACTGGATGACGTCGGGGGTGAACGGCACGCTGCGGAAGACCGGATCCTCGGCCGCCACGTCGCGCTTGGCGACGAGGTGCGCGCCGAGTTCGGGACCCCGCTCACCACGCCGTACGACGCCACCGAGGGCGCGGGCGAGCAGCTGCCCGCCGAGGCAGACGCCCAGAGTGGGAACCCGGTCTGCGACCGCACGCCGCAGCAGCGCCATCACCGGATCCAGATACGGTGCGGTCACCGGCGGGTCGTAGGCGGCCTGCGGCCCGCCGAGTACGACTACCCCGTCGTACCCGATCCGCTCCAGCGGCAGCTGCGCACCCCGGTCGGGCCGGACCACGTCGAGCTCGAGTCCGGCGGCCCGCAGCCAGTCGCCGAGGCGCCCGGGCCCGTCGTCGTCACAGAGCTGTACGACGAGGGCACGGGGATCACTCACCCGACCAAGCTATCCCCGAGCCGCCCGAAGCGACGGCAACGGGTCAGCCGAGGGTCGCGCGGTAGGTCGGCGCCCGGCGTACCTGCGTGGCCTGCTCCCAGGCGAACGCCAGGCCGAGCA
This sequence comes from Geodermatophilaceae bacterium, assembly GCA_013695685.1. Lineage (GTDB taxonomy): Bacteria > Actinomycetota > Actinomycetes > Mycobacteriales > Geodermatophilaceae > JACCTY01. The sequence goes on from JACCZY010000219.1 coordinate 6,781, forward strand.
CAGCCGCGTCGTCGCCGGCGCCGGCGAACACGGACATGCCGATCGGCAGCGGACCGATGTAGCCCATCGGCACCGACACGTTCGGGTAGCCGGACACCGCAGCCGGCGAGGACGAGCCGAAGAGGAAGGCGTCCCCCTCCCCCAGCGTGGTCTCCCAGGCCGGGCTGTTCGTCGGCGCCACGATCGCATCGAGGTCATACCTGGCGAGCGTCTCGTCGATGCTGCGCTGCGCAGCCGCCGTCGCGACGGTTCGAGCCCGCTGGTACCGCGGGTCGGTCAGGTCGCCGCCTGTCGCCAGGGCGGCTTCAAAGATCTCCTGGCCGAAGTACTGCAGTTCGGTTTCCGCGCGTGCCTCATTGAACGCGATCAGTCCGGCCAGGTCCTCCGGGTGCGCGCCTGGGGTCTCCGCGAGGTAGACGTCGATGTCGTGCGCGAACTCGACCAACAGCGCCGGGAACTCGTTGTTGCCGACCTTGTCCAGATACGGCGGCTCCACCTCGACGGTTGTGGCGCCGAGCCGCCGCAGCCGATCGACGGTCTGCGCGAACAGCGCATCCACGTCCGGGCTGGTGTCGCCGGTGACGGAGGACCAGACGCCGATCCTGGCCCCGCTCAGTGCGTCGGGGTCAAGCGCGTCGGTGTAGTCCTGGTTCACGCGGTCGATGACGTCGAGCACGATCGCTGCGTCGGTGACGTTGCGGGCCATCGGGCCGGCGGTGTCCTGCTCATGCGAGATCGGGACGATGCCGTCGCCGCTGACCAGGCCGAGCGTCGGCTTGTGCCCTACGACGCCGGTCTGGCCGGCCGGGCAGACGATCGACCCGTCGGTCTCGGTGCCGATCGCGACAACGGCGAGGCTGGCCGCGACACCGGCACCCGAGCCGCTGCTCGACCCGCAGGGGTTGCGGTCGAGCACGTACGGGTTGTTGGTCTGCCCGCCCACGGCGCTCCAGCCGCTGGTCGAGTCGAATCCACGGAAGTTCGCCCACTCCGACAGGTTCGCCTTACCGATGATCACCGCTCCGGCAGCGCGCAGCCGCTGGACGAGCGCGGCGTCGTCGGGCCGCGACGCAAGGAGTGCCTCCGAACCGGCGGTCGCACCCTGGTCCGCGGTGTCGATGTTGTCCTTGAGCAGCACCGGGATGCCCTCGAGCAGGCTGCGGGGGCCTGACGTACGACGGACGCGGTCGCTGTCGGCAGCCTGGCTCAGGGCGTTGCCGTTGAGCGCCAGTATGGCGTTCACCAGCGGGTCGATGCGGTTGATCCGGTCCAGGTAGAAGCTGGTCAGCCCCGCCGAACTCAGCCGACCGCCGTTCATCGCGGCTTGCAGTTGCGGGATTGTCACCCGCTCCATGTCCAGACCCGCCAGGGTGCCGGCACCCAGAGTCTGTGCCGGTGCGGCGGAGACCGGACCGGTGGTCGCGACCAGAGACGCGGCGACCAGTGTGAAAGCGAGAAGTCCGCGGCGGACGGTGGACAGCATGGCAACCTCCAGGTAGGCGACCCTGTCAGCGAACCGCTCCGACCGCCCCGGCGCAACCCCGCAGGCCTACAAGACCGGTAGGTACCGGGCCAGCTCGAACGGCGTGACCTGCGAGCGGTACTCCGCCCACTCGGCCCGCTTGTTGCGCAGGAAGAAGTCGAACACGTGCTCCCCAAGGGTCTCGGCGACCAGCTCGGACTCCTCCATCACCCGTACCGCTTCGGACAGGTTGTGCGGAAGGTCGGCGTACCCCAGCGCCCGACGCTCGTTTTCTGTCATCGCCGACACGTCGTCCTCGGTGCCGGGCGCGAGGTCGTACTCCTCCTCGACGCCCTTCAGCCCGGCCGCCAGGACCACCGCGAAGGCCAGATAGGGATTGCAGGCGGAATCCAGCGAGCGCAGCTCCACCCGAGTCGAACTCGCCTTGCCCGGGCTGTACATAGGCACCCGCACCAGCGCAGATCGGTTGGCCTGTCCCCAGGCGACGTGCGCCGGGGCCTCCATGACGGTGTTCGCCGCCTGCAGGCCGTACAACCGCTTGTAGGAGTTGACCCACTGATTCGTGACCGCGGTGATCTCGCGGGCGTGCCGCAGCAACCCGGCGATGAACGAGCGGCCGGTCTTGGACAGGTTCAGCTCGTCGGAGGGGTCGTGGAAGGCGTTGCGATCTCCCTCGAACAGCGACAGATGGGTGTGCATGCCTGACCCCGGCTGGTGGGTGAGCGGCTTGGGCATGAACGAGGCGTAGACGCCCTGAGTGAGCGCAACCTCCTTGACGACGTGCCGGAACGTCATGATGTTGTCGGCCATCGTCAACGCGTCGGCGTACCGCAGGTCGATCTCCTGCTGGCCGGGAGCGACTTCGTGGTGGCTGAACTCCACCGAGATACCCATCGCCTCCAGCGCGAACACCGCCTCACGGCGGAAGTCGTGCGCGACGTCGTGCGTGGCCTGGTCGAAGTAGCCGCCGGAGTCGGCCGGCTCGGGTGCCCGCCCGTCGCCGGGAAGGTCCTTGAGCAGGAAGAACTCGATCTCCGGGTGGGTGTAGAAGGTGAAGCCCATCTCCGCGGCCCGGGACATCGTCCGGCGCAGCACCTGCCGTGGGTCCGCCCACGACGGCGCGCCGTCGGGCATCGCGATGTCGCAGAACATCCGCGCTGCCGGGGGTCCCTCACCGGTGGCGAACGGCATCACCTGGAACGTCGCCGGGTCCGGCTTGGCGACCATGTCGCTCTCCGATACGCGGGCGAAACCCTCGATCGCCGAACCGTCGAACCCGATGCCCTCGGCGAAGGCCCCTTCGATCTCGGCCGGTGCCACCGCCACGGACTTGAGGAAACCCAGTACGTCGGTGAACCACAGCCGCACGAACCGGATCTCCCGCTCCTCCAGGGTGCGCAG
>JACCZY010000237.1 GCA_013695685.1 Geodermatophilaceae bacterium
TTCTTCGTGCACGGCGAGCACTTCCGCGGCCTGCGCGCGCACCAGGTGCGGCTGCAGGGCGGCGACGCCTCGTCGGACTCCTACTGCTACCCCTGACGGCTTAGGGCCGGAGATTGGCGCGCCACCCGGCAATGGCGTGGGTTAGCTGGTGACGTCCTTGCCGACGAAGCGGGCCCACGCCGCGGTCCAGAAGATCAGCGCGTACGCCGCCGCACTGAGCATCCCGGTCCTGATCAGATCGGTGCTGATCGGATCGCGCAGCAGATCGCCGAAGGCCAGCCAGTAGTGCGTGGGCAGGTACTCGTGGATCGGTGCCAGCGCGGCGATCGCGTCCAGGATCTGGCTGATGACGGCCAGTCCGACGACGGCGATCGTGGCGCCGATCGGCTGCTCGGTCAGCGTCGACACGAACAGGCCGATCGCCCCGAACGCTGCCAGGCACACCGTTAGGTAGCCGCAGACGAGCAGCAACCGCCACAGTCCCTCCAGCGTGCCGACCTGGGTGCCGGAAAGCAGCGTTACCGGCCCGGTGCCGAACAGCGCGAAGCCGAGCAGCACGCCGACGGCGGCGACCAGCAGCACCGCCGCGACGGTGAAGATCAGGATTGCCGCGTACTTCACCGCGAGCAGCCGGGTCCGGTGCACGGGAACGGCGAGCAGATAGCGCAGCGTGCCGATGTTCGCCTCCCCCGCGACTGCGTCACCGGAGATCGCGGCCACGGCGAGGGGCAGGAACAGCGGCAGCTCCGCCCCCAGCGCGGCCAGCCCGACGAACAACCCGTTGCTGGTCACCTGGCTGAGGAACGTCGGCCCCTCGCCGGGCTGCGGCGTACCGGCGATCGCGATCGACACCGCGATGATGATCGGGACGGACGCGAGCACGCCCATCCCAGCGATGTTGCGACGGCGTTCGAAGATCAGCCGCAGTTCCGAGCGCAGCAGGCGGGTGGAGACGGCCCGAGGCCGACGCGCCCGCGAAGACTCAGCCACTGACATCGAAGCCCTCCCCCGTCAGCCCGACGAACACGTCCTCCAAGTCAGGCGCCCGTACGCCGAACGCGCGTACGGGTACGCCGTCGTGCACCAACGCCGCCACCACGGCGGCCGGGTCGGCGGTGCCGATCAGCGCGCTGGCACCGTCGCTGTCGCGGCCTGCGTCAGCCAGGCCGAGCCGGCTCAGGGTCCGCTCGGCGGCTGCCGGTTCGGCGGTCTGGACGTGGACGCGGGGCGCGCTGCCTGCGCGGAGTTCGGCCAGGGCGGACTGTGCGACGAGCCTGCCCCGGTGCATCACGCCGACATGCGAGCAGATCTGCTCCACCTCGGCGAGCAGGTGGGTGGACAGCAGGACGGTGACACCGAACGCGGCCAGCTCGCTGACCAGTGTCCGCACCTCGCGGGTGCCCTGGGGATCCAGGCCGTTCGTCGGCTCATCGAGGATGAGGAGCTGGCGCGGCTGCAGCAGCGCGGCGCTGATGCCGAGCCGCTGGCGCATGCCCAGGGAGTAGTTGCGGTAGCGCTTCCCTGCGGCGGCGGTGAGCCCCACGCGGTCCAGCGCAGCGCCGATCCGCGCCTTGGCGGTGGCCGGGTCCGCGTGTCGGTCCGCCGCGTCGAGCCGGCGCAGGTTGTCCCGCCCGGACAGGTACGGGTGAAACGCCGGCCCCTCGACGAGCGAGCCCACGTGCGGCAGCACGGCCCCCGTCCGCGCCGGCATCGGCTGGCCGAGCAGTTCGTGCGTCCCCGCGGTGGGCCGGATCAGGCCGAGCAGCATCCGGATCGTCGTCGTCTTGCCGGAGCCGTTGGGCCCGAGGAAGCCGTACACCGACCCGGTGGGCACCGCGAGGTCGATCCGGTCGACAGCTACCTGACCGCCGCGGAACCGCTTCGTCAGCCCAACCGAACTCACCGCCAAGGCAACGTTCTCCGGCATGGACACGTTAGGGACAGCCTCGCGCCGTGCTGCGCTAATGGTCATGTGGTCACCCGGTTGCGACCTCGTACAGCCGCTGCGGGCTCACCGCACCGGCGAGCAGCCGCCCGTCGTCGGTCAGCAGCAGGGAGAACAGCGCAGACTCCAGGAGCCGACCGGAGCCCCAGCTGCCGCTGATCCTCGGCAGTGCGCCGAGAATCGCCTCGAGCTCGGACGTCTCCTCGGTGGAGTCCGTCATATCCGGCCCATCGGTGACCAGCACCGCCGTCCATCCATCCCCGACGACCGTCGGCGCCGGTTGCTCCGGCGCCTCCGCCGCCGGCGAGTCCGCCTCGGCGGGGGGCAGTTCGGTGACTGTCGCCTCCGGCGGCGGCCGGAAGTCGAAGTGCTCGTCGCCCGGCGTCTCGAAGCTGATCTGGGTGAAGCCGATCTCGATCGCCGGCCCGGTCGCATCCTGGGCGTACACGCGAACCCGGAGCGGAACCTTCTGCTCCGCGTCGATGGCGATGCGGACCTGCTCCACCAGCGACTGGCCGTCCTTCGGCCGGAGAACCAGCTCGTACGCCGGCCGGCCGGCCACCATCGCCGTACCGTCGGTGACCACGATCGTGCTCGGCTCGATCGCGGCGAGGGCGGCCTCGGCCGCTTCCTGCGGAGTCGTGGGCAGGTCGGTCGGCAGCGGCCGGTCCTCCTCGGTGGTCGGCAGCCGCAGGTGGGTGGCTTCGTTGGACGAGCTGGACCAGGTCCACACGTCGCGGCCGTTGCGGACGAGGTCGGACTCCCCGAGGGTGCCCAGCAGGGCTATCCGCTGCCGCTGCTCCCCGGCGTACCAGACCCGCAGCGTGTGGGTCCCGGTCACGAGGGCGGTGAAGTCCGAGCTGCCCTGCCCGCCGGGGGACACCGGCAGCTCCGGCAGGCCGAGGTCGACACGCTGGACGACCGTTCCGCTCAGGCCGGTCACCGCGGAGGTCTGCAGGTCGACAAGCAGCTGCGCGGCGGTACGCGGCGGTAGCGCCGGGTCCGCGTCGGCGGTCAGCGCGCGGCCTGCGACTCCGGCGGTCAGTACGACGGCCGTGACGGCTGCCGGAATCGCCCATCGCAGGGCGGGACGGGCGGTGCTGACGGACACGGGTGCGCTCCCTTGCGAGGCGTTGCGAGGCGTTCCGAGGCTCGAACTGCATCATCGGCCAGTCATGCTGTGAGGACGCTGAGAGCGGGCCGTCCTCTCAGCCGGCTCTCAGCTTGGGTCAGCATGATCAGCCATGGAGGACCGGTGCGCGTTTTGGTGGTGGAGGACGAGGAGCGGCTGGCCCGTGCGCTTCAGCGCGGCCTGCAGGCGGAGGGCTTCGCGGTCGATCTGGCGCACGACGGTGTCACCGGGCTCGAGCGGGCCCGCGCCGGGGAGTACGACGCCGTGCTTCTGGACATCATGCTGCCGGGGCTGTCCGGGTACCGCGTCGTACAGGCGCTGCGAGCTGAGGAGAACTGGGTCCCGATCCTGCTGCTGTCGGCCAAGGACGGCGAGTACGACCAGGCCGACGGGTTGGACGTCGGTGCCGACGACTACCTGACCAAGCCGTTCAGCTACGTAGTGCTGCTTGCCCGGCTGCGGGCGCTGCTCCGCCGCGGGGCACCCGAGCGTCCGGTGGTCCTGGTCGCCGGCGACCTGCGGCTGGACCCAGCGACCCGTCGGGTGACCCGCGCGGACACCGACATCCCGCTGACCGCCCGGGAGTTCGCGCTGTTGGAGTACCTGCTGCGCAAGGCCGGGGCCGTGGTCGGCAAGCGGGAGCTGCTGGAGCACGTCTGGGAGAGCTTCGACGCGACTGAGGCGAACGTGGTCGAGGTTTACCTCGGCTACCTGCGACGCAAGATCGACACACCGTTCGGCCGTGCCGCCCTGACGACGGTGCGCGGTGCGGGCTACCGACTCGAACCCGACGGCGGCTGAGCGGTGCCGCGCGGTCACCTCAGCCTACGAGCCCGGTTGATCCTGCTGGGCACGGCCGGCCTGGCGATCGGGCTGACGTTCGGCGGTTTCGTTCTCGTCACGGTGCTGGAGTCCACGCTGGAGCGCACCGTCGATTCCGCCGCGATGCAGACCGCGCGGGACGTCGCGGCGCTCATCGACGCCGACCGGCTGCCCGACCCCATCCCGGCGGGCGGGACGACGGTGGTGCAGGTCGTCGACGCGGACGGGCTGGTGCGGGCGGCCTCGGCAGGTGGTGATCGCCTCGTCTCGGTGCTCGACGCCGAGGAACTCGCCGCCGCCCGCGACCAGCTCGGGTACCTTCCCGGCTTTCGCTTCGGCGTCGCCGGTGTGGTTCGCGTGGTGGCCGTCGAGGCCGGCCCGGCCGACGACCGGCAGAGCGTTGTGGTCGCTGCTCCCGCCGGTGACATAGCCGAGTCGGTGCAGGTGGTCCGCACCGGACTACTGGTCGGATTCGGTCTGCTGCTGCTGGTGCTCGCCGGTCTGGCCTGGCGGATCGTCGGCGCCACGCTGCGGCCGGTGGAGGCACTGCGGTTGGGCGCGGAGGAGATCACCGGCACCGGTGCGGCGGGCACCCTGCCGGTACCGGACTCCCAGGACGAGATCGCCGCCCTGGCGAGCACCCTGAACAGGATGCTGGCCCGGCTGGCCCGGGCGAGCAGCCGCCAGCGCAGTTTTGTGGCCGACGCCGCGCACGAACTGCGCTCGCCCCTCGCCAGCCTGCGGACTCAGCTCGAGGTGGCCCAGTCGACCGGAGTGGCGGACACCGGCGATCTGCTGCCCGAGGTCGAACGGATGAGCCGGCTCGTGGACGACCTGCTGCTTCTCGCCCGGCTGGACGAGGCCCTACCGCAGCGCGGCGAACCCACCGACATCGCCGAGCTGACCCGTGACGTGACGGCACGATACGCAGGCGCCCGGGTTCCGGTCGATTTCGTGGCTTCAGGGTGTGTAACGGTCAACGCCGATCCGCGCGCGTTCTCCCGCGTGCTCGCCAACCTGCTCGACAACGCCGTGCGGTACGCCGCCACCAGGGTGGTGCTCGGTGTCGCGGCGGACGGCGCGGACAGGGTGCTGCTCAGCGTGACAGACGACGGCCCCGGCATCCCGGTCGCCGACCGGGACCGGGTATTCGACCGGTTCACCCGGCTGGCGGATGCGCGAGACCGGGACTCCGGTGGGAGCGGGCTCGGGCTGGCGATCGTCCGGGAGCTGGTCACCCAGCAGGGCGGCATCGTGTCACTCGCCGACGCTGCCCCCACCGGCCTCTGCGTGCAGGTGTCGCTCCCGGCGGGCCGGTAACGCAGGATCGGATGCCGAACTGGTCGGCCTACAGCCGGATCCGCATCCAATAACCACGTAGTTCCTCGCTGGTACAAGCGTCGGGTGTCGCTTCCGGACGGCAGGTAACCGCATGATCGGATGCGGTTTCGGTGCTGCGGTGGCCGGGGATTCCGGGGCGGCGCCGCCGCTTTCCGGGCGTCCACGCGCTGGGGACCAACGGGACAGGATCAGTCGTCGCGAGCAGGGCGGCCGCGGCCGCGTTTGACGTCGGAGCGGTGCCGCTTTCCGGCCAGCCGGCGTTCCTTGGCGCCCCGGGTGGGCCTGGTCGGGCGGCGCGGTGGCGGCGGAGGCAGCAGAGCTTCGGCGACGACGCGGCCCAGTCGCTCGCGGGCGGCCGACCGGTTCTGCAACTGGGATCGGTGCTCGCTGGCCACCACCGACAGCTTCCCGTCGGTCAACCGGCCGGCCAGCCTCGTCAGCAGCCGGGACCGCTGCCAGTCGGCGAGTACGGAGGAGGCGGAGACGTCCCACAGCAGTTCCACCCGTGAGTCGGTGGTGTTGACCGACTGACCGCCCGGGCCGGAGGACCGGCTGAACCGCTCGGTCAGCTCCTCCTCCGGCAGCGTGAGCGGACCGGCCCGTACGCCGTCCATAGCCCTCCGCTCGTGGAGCATGATCGTGAGGTTGGATTGAGCGGTTTCGGTAGCATCCAGCCTCACGATCTTGATCGATCGACCGGTGGACCCGCCTACCGCCGGTGCTCGACCCGGGCGCCGAGGTCGGACAGCTTGCCCAGGAAGTTCTCATAGCCGCGGTTGATCAGGTCGATGCCGTGCACCGTGGACATGCCCTGCGCGCTCAGTGCCGCGATCAGGTAGGAGAACCCGCCCCGAAGGTCCGGAATGAACAGCTCGGCCGCCTGCAGTTTCGTCGGGCCACTGATGACCGCCGAATGCAGGAAGTTGCGCTGGCCGAAGCGGCACGGCGTACCGCCGAGGCACTCCCGGTACAGCTGGATGGTGGCGCCCATCGCGGCCAGCGCCTCGGTGAAGCCGAGCCGGTTCTCATACACCGTCTCGTGCAGGATCGACAGTCCGGTCGCCTGCGTCAGCGCAACCACCAGCGGCTGCTGCCAGTCGGTCTGGAAACCCGGATGGACATCGGTTTCCAGCGGCATCGCGCAGAGCTGCCCGCCGGGGTGCCAGAACCGGATTCCCTCCCCGTCCTCGACCTCGAACGCGCCGCCCACGGTCCGGTAGACGTTCAGGAACGTCATCATGTCTTTCTGCTCGGCACCGCGGACGTAGACGTCACCCCCGGTGGCCAGCGCCGCACACGCCCAGGACGCCGCCTCCAGCCGATCGGACATCGCCCGGTGCCGGTACCCGCCGAGCCGGTCCACGCCAGTGATCCGGATGACCCGGTCCGTGTGCACCGTGATGATCGCGCCCATCTTCTGCAGCACCGCGATCAGATCGACGATCTCCGGCTCGATGGCTGCATTGCGCAGCTCGGTGACACCCTCGGCCAGTACGGCGGTCAGCAGCACCTGCTCGGTCGCTCCGACGCTGGGGAAGGGCAGCTCCACCTTCGTGCCGCGCAGTCGCTGCGGCGCGGCCAGGTGCAGGCCCTGCGGGCGCTTCTCGACTTCCGCGCCGAACTGGCGGAGGACGTCGAGGTGGAAGTCGATCGGCCGATCGCCGATCCGGCAGCCACCGAGATCCGGGATGAAGGCGTGCCCGAGCCGGTGCAGCAATGGTCCGCACAGCAGGATCGGGATGCGGCTGGAGCCCGCGTGGGCATCGACGTCAGCGATCGTCGCCTGCTCCACCGAGGCGGGGTCGAGGATGAGTTCACCAGGCTCGTCGCCGGGCACGATCGCCACGCCGTGCAACTGCAGCAGCCGGCTGACGATGTCCACGTCGCTGATGTCGGGGATGTTGCGCAACCGGCTCGGTTCCTGCCCGAGCAGCGCCGCGACCATCGCCTTGGGCACCAGGTTCTTGGCCCCGCGCAGCCGGATCTCACCCTGCAGGGGGGTTCCCCCGTGCACGAGCAGCACATCATCGGCCGGCGCAGCGGCAGCACTGTCTGGCTTCACGTTTCACTCCACTTCTCAGGTCGTACGACGGTAGCCGCAGGGGGGCGCAAACGGCGAACGCGCCGCACCAACAACGTGCGCTTTCGTTACTGGGCGTGATCGCAGCACGCCCGCTCGAAGAGCTCCCGCACGACGTGGCGCGCCGAAGGTCAGAGCCGGCAGGCGTGGATGTCGGTCACCAGGATCCCGCGGGCACCGAGTTCCCACAGCGCATCCATCACCGGGTTGGTATCCCGTCGCAGCACGAGGGCGTTCACGGCTACCCAGTCGCGGTTCTGTAGCGGGGAGATCGTCGGCGACTCGATCCCCGGGGTGAGCGCGCACGCACGCTCCAGCAGACCCACCGGCACGTCGTAGGCCATCATCACGTAACGGCGCGCGACCAGGACACCCTGCAACCGACGGACCAGCTGCGCGACGGCCGGGTCGACGGCACCGCCGGTCCGCCGGATCAGGACCGCCTCGGAGTGCACGATGACATCACCGACGAGTTCGAGCCCCGCTTGGCGCAGCGTCAGACCGGTGGACACCACGTCGGCGATAACGTCGGCGACCCCGAGTCGGACGGCGCCTTCCACCGCGCCGTCCAGGCGCACCACCTGAGCGCTCACCCCGTGCTCGAACAGGTGCTTCTCCACCAGGTTCGGGTAGGCGGTGGCTACCCGCTTCCCGGCGAAGTCGGCCACCGTCGCGGCAGTGCCGACGCGGGCGGCGTACCGGAATGACGATTGGGCGAAGCCCAGGGTGAGGATCTCCTCGGCGTCGGTGCCGCTGTCGAGCAGCAGGTCGCGGCCGGTGATGCCGAGGTCGAGCGTTCCCGCACCGACGTACACGGCGATGTCGCGGGGGCGCAGGAAGAAGAACTCCGCGTCATTGTCGGGATCGGCCAGGACGAGGTCCTTGGGATCGGTGCGCTGCCGGTAGCCCGCCTCGTGCAGCATCAGACCGGCGGGCTCGGCCAGCGAGCCCTTGTTCGGCACGGCGATGCGGAGCATGACGTCGACTCTCCCTAGAGGTGCTTGTACACGTCGTCGAGGGTCAGCCCGCGGACGAGCATCAGCACCTGAACCCGATACAGCAGCTGGCTTACTTCCTCGGCGGCACGTTGCGTGGATTCGTGTTCGGCGGCCATCCAAGTCTCGGCCGCCTCCTCGACCACCTTCTTGCCGGCCTCGTGTACACCGGCCCGCACCGCCTCGACGGTGCCCGAGCCCGGCGCCGCGTCGGCGACCTTCATGGCGAGCTCGGCGAACAGTTCGTCGAACGTCTTGCTCATCGGTTTCCTTCCAGGCTCTGCAGCACCAGTGCGGTGTCGAGCGCCGCGAGGGTCGCCTCCCAGCCCTTGTCCTCCGCGCTGCCGGGCAGCCCCGACCGGTCCCACGCCTGCTCCGTCGTGGTGCAGGTCAGTACGCCGTTGCCCACCGGGATGCGGGCGTCCAGGGCGACCCTGGTCAGCCCTGCGGTCACCGAATCGCAGACGTAATCGAAGTGCGGCGTACCGCCTCGGACCACCACGCCGAGGCAGACGACGGCATCGTGCGTGCTCGCCAGCCGCTGGGCGACAACGGGCAGTTCGAGGGCTCCGCTGACCCGGCGTACCGTCGCGCTCGCTCCGCAGGCCTGCGCGCAGTCCTGCGCCCGCCGCAGCAGGGCATCGCTGATCTCGGCATGCCAACGGCTGGCGACGATCCCGAGCCGCAAGCCGGCAGCGACCACGGTGCCGGTGCCGGGCGCCCCCTCGCGGCTCACTCGCCGGGGTCCGTGGCTCGCACCGTCTCCGCCGGCAAGCCGTCGATGAGGTGCCCCATCCGGTCCCGTTTCGTGCGCAGGTACTCGATGTTCTCGGGGTTCTGGTGCACGGGCAGCGGGACCCGGCCGAGCACCCGCAGGCCGTACCCTTCCAGCCCGGCCCGCTTCGCCGGGTTGTTGGACAGCAACCGCATGGTTCGCACTCCGAGGTCGACCAGGATCTGCGCGCCGGTCCCGTAGTCGCGGGCGTCGGCCGGCAGCCCGAGGGACAGGTTGGCATCGACGGTGTCCTGTCCGCCGTCTTGCAGCTGGTAGGCCTGCAGCTTGTGCAGCAGTCCGATGCCCCGCCCCTCGTGACCGCGCATGTACAGGACGATGCCGCGGCCCTCGGCGGCGACCGAGGCGAGGGCGGCGTCCAGCTGCGGCCCGCAGTCGCAGCGCAGCGAGGCGAACACGTCGCCGGTGAGGCACTCGGAGTGCACCCTGATCAGCACGTCCTCGCCGTTGCCGATCTCGCCCTGCACGAGCGCAATGTGCTCCCGGTCGTCGTGGTCGCTGCGGAAGCCGACGGCCCGGAAGTCGCCGTACCGGGTCGGGATCCTGGCCTCGGCGACACGGTGCACCTGCTTCTCGGTGCGCCGGCGGTGGGCGATCAGGTCCGCGATGGTGATCAGCGTGAGCCCATGGCCGGCCGCGAATACCTCAAGCTCGTCCAGACGCGCCATCTCGCCCGGCTCCCGCTCGCTGACGATCTCGCAGAGCACGCCGGCCGGGCGCAGGCCGGCCATCCGGGCCAGGTCCACCGCCGCCTCGGTGTGTCCCGGCCGGCGCAACACCCCGCCCTCGCGGGCGCGCAGCGGCACGCAGTGCCCCGGTCGGGTCAGGTCGGCCGCTGTCGAGTCCGGGTCCGCGAGCAGCCGGATCGTCCGTGCCCGGTCCACTGCGGAGATGCCGGTGCCGATGCCCTCCCGGGCATCGACGGAGACGGTGTACGCCGTACCGCGCTTGTCCTGATTCGTGTGGAACATCGGAGGAAGGTCGAGCCGGTCGCAATCGGCCTCGGTGAGCGGGACGCAGATGTAGCCGGAGGTGTAACGGACCATGAAGGCGACCAGCTCCGGAGTGGCCATCTCGGCGGCGAAGATCAGGTCGCCTTCGTTCTCGCGGTCCTCGTCGTCGGCGACGATCACCGCCTTGCCTGCGGCGATGTCCGCCACGGCCTGCGCGATCGTGCCGAAGCCGCCGTGCCGCACCGGCTGAGTCTGCGCCGCACTCATCGGTCGGCGCCGGCCGCGAGTAACTTCTCGACGTACTTCGCTATCACGTCCACCTCGAGGTTCACCGAGTCACCGAGCCGCCGGCTGCCGAGCGTGGTCCGCTCCAGGGTGGTCGGGATCAGGCTGACCTCGAACCAGTCCGGACCCAGGGCGCTGACGGTCAGCGAGACCCCGTCGACGGTGATCGAACCCTTGTGTACGACGTACCGCGCAAGCTGTGCCGGGAGCGAGCAGCGCACGACGTCCCAGTGCTCGTCCGGGCTGCGGCTCAGCACGGTGGCCGTGCCGTCGACGTGACCCTGGACGAGATGGCCGCCGAGCCGGGTGTGCGCGGTGACCGCCCGCTCCAGGTTGACCGGATCGCCCACGGCGAGTCCGCCGAGGGCGGAGTGGTCGAGGGTCTCCTGCATGACGTCAGCGGTGAACCCGTCGCCATCGGCCTGGACGACCGTCAGGCAGACGCCGTTGACGGCCACCGAGTCACCGGGCCGGGCGTCGGTGACCACGACGTCGGCCCGGACCGTCAACCGGGCCGCTCCGGGCAGGTCGTCGCGGCGCTGCAGCGCCCCGAGCTCCTCGACGATGCCGGTGAACATGTCAGTCCTTCCTGCGTGGGACAGCCGTGATGCGGACGTCGGCACCTACGCGGGCGACGTCCTCGACATGTAGAAGTAGCGCGTCGGTGATCGTCGTCATTCCAGCCGAGCCCAGCGCGGCCGGCCCGGCACCGAGCAACGCCGGCGCGAGGTAGCCGACCACCCGGTCGACGAGCCCGGTCTCGACGAACGCGCCGGCCAGCGTGGGACCGCCTTCCAACAGCACCGAGCGGACGCCGCGGCCGTACAGAACCTTGAGTGCCTGACCCGGATCGCAGCTGTCGAGCACGAGGGTCGGCGCGGCCCCGTCGCGGATCCGCGCAGTGGCCGGCGTGCGGCCGCGCCGGTCGAGGACCACCCGCAGCGGCTGGTGGCCGGCAAGCTCACCGTTGACGCTGCGGACGGTGAGGTGCGGATCGTCGGCAACCACGGTGCCCGACCCGACCAGAACCGCGTCGCTTTCTCCACGTAGCCGGTGTACGTCGGCGCGGGCGTGCTCGCCGGTAATCCACCGGCTGCTGCCGTCGGCCGCAGCGACCCGGCCGTCGAGCGTCGCGGCGTACTTCCAGGTGACGAACGGGCGGCCGACGCCGACCGCGAACAGCCATGCCCGCAAGGCACCGGCAGCTGCCTCGTCGGCGTACCGGTCGGGCTGTACGTCGATGCCGGCGGCGCGCAGGGCGAGGGCGCCGCCGCCGGCCTCGGGCGTCGGATCGCTGACTGCGTACACCACCCGGGCGACCCCGGCCTCGATCAGCGCGGCCGTGCACGGGCCGGTCCGGCCGGTGTGCGAGCAGGGTTCCAACGTGCTGACCATCGTTGCGCTGCGGCTCCGGTCGCCGGCGGCCCGGAGTGCGACGATCTCGGCGTGCGGGCCACCGGTCGGCTGGGTGGCTCCCTCGCCGACGATCTGACCGTCGCCGTCCAGGACGACCGCGCCGACCGGCGGATTGGGGCTGGTGCGCCCGAGGACCGTGCGGCCCAGTTCGAGGGCGCGCAGCATCGCCGCGTCGATGCTGCCGGGTGCCACCTCGATCCGCCTCCTTCGCGCTTCGAGCGCGCGCCGGGGCGATCGAGCAGGGCCGGCGCCGGAGAGCGAGCCGGACCCCGCGCGCTGCCTCCCATCCGGACTTTCACCGTCGGTCCCGGAATCTCACCGGATCAACCGGCCGCTGGCTGCGGTCGGGTCGCGGACTGTCGAGCGCCGTCGCGACTCACCATGCGTCGACGCTCACCGCCGGTTCGGAATTGCACCGACCCCGGAGCACGCGTGTTGCTACCGCGATCCTCTCACGGGTGTCCTGCTCCTGGCCGCGAGCGGGTCCAACCCCGCGTCGATGATCATGGGATCTGGCCGATCAGGGGCGGCTCCCCATGATCACGGCGAGGAAGCGGCGGCGGCACGGGCTTTCCGTCGCAGGGCGGCGATCGCACGGCCGGGGTCGTCAGCGCCGTACACCGCGGAGCCGGCGACGAACACGTCAGCGCCGGCCTCGGCGGCCGCCTCGATGGTGTCGGCGTTGATGCCGCCGTCCACCTCGATGAAGAGGGTCAGGTGTCCCGACTGGACGAGGTCGCGGGCCTTGCGCACCTTGGGCAGCACCTCGGCGATGAAGCCCTGCCCCCCGAAACCCGGCTCCACGGTCATCACCAGCAGGGTGTCGAACTCGTGGAGCATGTCGAGGTAGGGCTCCAGCGGGGTCTTCGGCTTGATCCCGAGACCAGCCAGTCCTCCCGCCGCCCGGATCGCCCGCGCCACCTGCACCGGGTTCTCTGCCGCCTCGACGTGGAACGTCACGTTGCGCGCCCCCGCCTCGGCGTACGGCGGCGCCCACCGGTCGGGGTTCTCGATCATGAGGTGGCAGTCCAGCGGGATGCTCGTGGCTTTGAGCATGCTCTGCACCACGGGTAGCCCGAGGGTCAGATTGGGCACGAAGTGCGCGTCCATGACGTCGACGTGCAGCCAATCAGCGCCCTCGACCGCCCGCGCCTCCTCGCCCAGCCGGGCGAAGTCGGCGGACAGGATGCTGGGGGCGATCATCGGCTGCCGCACGCCGGTCACTGTACGGCGACCGTCCCGATGATCATGGAGCTTCGCCGGTCAGGACCGGCTGAATCCCATGATCACGGACGGGGCGTTCGCAGCAGGGCGATGAACATGGCGTCCGTACCGTGCCGGTGCGGCCACAGCTGCACAGCGGGTCCGTCGCCGAGATCCGGTATGCCGGGCAGCGCCCCTCGGGCGTCCACCTGCTCCGCCCCGGTACGGCGGACGACGTCCGCGACGACCGCCCGGGTCTCGGCCAGGTGCGGCGAGCAGGTGACGTAGCCGACCAGGCCACCCGGCCGGGCGGCCTGGAGCCCGGCCGTCAGCAGTTCGCGCTGTAGCCGGGCCAGCGGCGGGATGTCGGTCGGCTGCCGCCGCCAGCGTGCCTCCGGGCGCCGGCGCAGCGCCCCGAGCCCGGTGCACGGGGCGTCGACGAGCACCCGGTCGTGGCCGTCGCCGGGGGGCTGCCGCCCGTCGGCGACCACTGTCCGCACCGGCAGGCCCCGAGTCGCCTGCTCGACCAGCCTGGCGCGGTGCGGCTGGATCTCCAGTGCCAGCACTGTCGCCTCCCGCTCCGCGGCCAGTGCACCGAGCAGCGCCGCCTTGCCGCCGGGACCGGCACACAGGTCCAACCAGCTCCGGTCGGAGCCGTCCAGGGCGGTGCCGGTCAGGGCCAGTACCGCGAGCTGGCTGCCCTCGTCCTGCACACCCGCCCGGGCGTCCCGCACCGCTGCCAGCGCTCCGGGGTCCCCGCCCTCGAGCCGGACGGCGTACGGCGACCAGGGACCGGGGGCTCCCCCGCTGATCGCCACCAGTTCGTCGCGGCCGATCCGGCCAGGACGGGCGACAAGGTGTACCCGCGGGCGCTCGTCGTCGGCGGCAAGCGCTGCCGCCGTCTCCGCCCAGTCCCCGCCCAGCGCGTCCCGGTAGGCCCGCACGATCCAGGCCGGATGCGCGTACTGCTGCGCCAGGTGGGCGGCCGAGTCGTCGGCCATCGTAGGCGCCACCCGCTCCAGCCAGCTGCCCTCGTCGTACGCCGAGACCTTCCGCAGCACGGCGTTGACGACGCTCACCTGCCCATGCGTCAGGACGGTCCGGGCCAGGTCTACCGACGTGTTCACCGCGGCGTGCGTAGGGATCCGCGTCCGCAGCAGCTGATACGCGCCGAGACGCAGGACGTCGAGCAGGGTGGCGTCGACCGTCTCCAATGGACGGTCGAGACATGCGGCGAGGACGGCATCCAAAAGGCCCTGCGCACGCAACGTGCCGTAGCCGAGTTCGGTGGCCAGCGCCCGGTCCCTCTCGTCGAGGCCACGCTCGCGCAGCATGCCCGGCAGCGTCAGGTTCGCGTAAGCGTCCCGCTCGGCAACCGCCCGCAGCAGGTCGTAGGCCACCCGTCGCGGGTCCTTGGTCGGCACGGGCCGGTACGCCGGCCGCCGGCCGCTCATTCCCGCCTCGCCGTCGCGAGCTCTCGGCTCCATGCCAGCCCGCCGTCATGCGCTGCGCGCACCGCTCGCTCCGCTCCTCGCTCGCTGACGCTCACTGCAGCACCGCCGGGGGGGTACGCAGCCCACGGATCCAGGCGACCGCGGGCATGAAGCGCTTGCCGGGCGGCTGCACGTCACCGAGCCGGACACTGCGGGTCGCCGTACCGACGACCACCCCATCGCGGTCGATCCGCAGTTCTCCAGGCCCGAGTACGTCCACTGTGGACAGCGGGACGACCAGCCCGAGCCGCAGCCGCTCGTCGCCGACGGTCGTCCAGGCACCCGGCGCCGGTGTGCAGCCCCGGATCCGCCGGTCCACTGCTACCGACGGCGCCGACCAGTCGATGCGGGCGTCGGCAACGGTGAGCTTCGGCGCGTGACTCACGCCTTCGGCCGGTTGCGGCCGGGCATCGAGCCGGCCGGCCTCGATCCCGTCGAGGGTCGCCAGCAGGAGGTCGGCACCCGAGGCAGCGAGCCGCGCCAGCACGTCACCGGCGGTGTCCCGTGGCCCGATCGGCTCCGTCAGTACGCCGTACACCGGCCCCGTATCCAAGCCCTGCTCCAGCCGGAACGTCGTCGCGCCGGTGACGTCGTCGCCGGCGATCACGGCGTGTTGGACCGGTGCGGCGCCACGCCACGCCGGCAGCAGGGAGAAGTGCAGGTTGACCCAGCCGTGCCGCGGCACGGCCAGCGCCGGCGCCGGGATCAGCCCGCCGTAGGCGACGACCGGGCAGCAGTCCGGAGCGAGGACCGCCAGCCGGGCGAGGAACTCGGGGTCGCTAACCCGTGCCGGCCGGAGCAGTTCCAGGCCATGTTCGGCGCCGACCTCGGCAACCGCAGACGGCCACAGCCGCCGGCCGCGCCCGGTCGGCGCATCGGGGCGGGTGAGCACGGCGAGCACCTCGTGCCGGTCCGACCCGAGCACCGCGCGCAGGCTCGGCACCGCCGCCTCCGGCGTACCGGCGAAGACGATCCTCAGCGGACCGCCCCGAACGCCGGGTGATGCGCGAGCGCGGCCGGTCGCCGCGAAGAGTTGTCAGCGGATGCGCGCCACGGGTGACGCGAACCCGCTGACAAAGCATGCGCAAGCCTCGGCACTCCGGCTCCTCTCGTCCCGGCCTCCGGGAGTTGCCTCCTGGTGCCGTACGCAGGCTAACCGGCATCGAGTGCCTCACACGGGCGCGGCGTCCCGACTCCCCAGCGGGGCCCTCTTCGAGGTGGGCGATGTGGACGAGCTAATCGACGTTTTGCACGGCGTACGACGGACCGCGGCGTCGGAGCACAGCGTCGCGTGAACGTTGCGACTGGGCGCTGATCTGTGGCCAAGGGAGACGGCGAGACTGCCGCATCAGCGACGCGCTCACACCAGGTCGTGCGGGTCGAGCTGGACCCTGGCCGGATCGGCCGCCTTACGGGCGCTGCGCACCCCCTGCGCCCCGTGCAGCGCGCGAGCCAGCGCCGCACCATCCGCCCGGGGCACCCGGACCAGCATCCGCTCCCGCGAAGCATCGACCGGCACCGGGCCCAGCAACTCAGCGGTCAAGGGCAGCCGAGCCGCCGCGA
>JACCZY010000247.1 GCA_013695685.1 Geodermatophilaceae bacterium
CGACGATCGACCCCGCGGACCGGACCACCGGTTCGCTGCCCGGTCCCGCCGGCCTGCCGATCGGCACGAGCGCCATCGAGGCGGCGCGAGCCGTCGCCGACAGCTACTGCGACCGGATCAGCTCATGGCGGCTCACCCTCAACGGGGAGGAGGGTGAGTACCGCAACGTGGTAGCCCTGCTCCGACCGGCCGGTCCGGCGTACTCCAACGTGGTCCTCCAGATCGAGCTGACCTGGGACACCGACCACTACGACTGGGCGGCGTCGCGGAGCGCGTTGGAGTCCTGCCCCTGACCCGACCCGACGTTGATAGCGTGCTCGGCATGGGAGTCAACCTGGTCAAGGGCGGAAACATCTCGCTGACCAAGCAGGCCGGGCAGGCGGGGTTGGCCGTCGTGGTCGTCGGCCTGGGCTGGGACCTCCGGAGTACGACGGGGCAGGACTTCGACCTGGACTCCAGCGCGATCGCCTGCGACGCCGCTGGTCGGGCCGTCGATGACAGGCACTTCGTCTTCTACGGCAACCTGGCGACCCCCGACGGGTCGATCCGGCACTCCGGTGACAACCTGACTGGCGCCGGCGAAGGCGACGACGAGCAGATCACCGTCGACCTGACCGCATTGACCACCCAGACCGAGCGGATCGTGTTCCCGGTCTCCATCTACGACGCGGACACCCGCAACCAGAACTTCGGCCAGGTCCGCAACGCGTTCATCCGGGTCGTCAACACAGCCGACGGGTCGGAACTGGCGCGCTACGACCTGAGCGAGGACGCCTCGATCGAGACCGCGATGATCTTCGGCGAGCTGTACCGCAACGGCTCGGAGTGGAAGTTCCGCGCCACCGGCCACGGCTACGCCTCGGGGCTTCGTGGAATCGCCGAGGACTACGGGCTGAACGTCTGAGCCGTGCTGGGGGACGGTGACGGCTGGGTCACCTGCGCTCGCGGTCACCGGCACTGGGGGCGGTACGGCGCCGCCGGACTGCTGATCCGCACCGCTGAGGCGGTCGTCCTGCAGCATCGAGCGCCCTGGAGTCATCATGGCGGCACCTGGGGGCTTCCCGGCGGGGCGCGGGACAGCCACGAGTCGGTGGGTACGGCGGCGCTGCGCGAGGCGGCCGAGGAAGCCGGCATCGACTCGGGCTCGGTGCGGCTCACCGGCGTGCACACCGCCGACCACGGCGGGTGGAGCTACGCCACCGTGCTGGCCGAAGCCGTCGGGGAGCTGACGCCGGTCAGCGCCAACGCCGAGAGCGTGGAGGTCCGCTGGCAGACCGTCCAGGCGGTCGACCACCTGACACTGCATCCCGGGTTCGCGGACACCTGGCCGGCGCTGCGAGCCGCCTTCCCGCCGCCGCACCTGATCATCGACGCGGCGAACGTCGTGGGCTCCCGGCCGGACGGCTGGTGGCACCGACGACTCGCCGCCGCCCGGGACCTCCATGACCAACTGGCGGTTGTGGCGGAGTCCGGACTGGAACCGGACTCCTGGCCGAAACCCGGCCGGAACGTCGGTCTGAGTTGGCTTTATCCCCGTATCACCATGGTGGTGGAAGGGACGGCGAGCCGGCTGAGCGTGCCCGTGCACCCGTCGCTGCGGGTTGTCGCTGCCGACGGGTCGGGCGACGACGCGATAGTGGGCGTCATACGCGAGCATCCGGGCAGCGTCGTGGTGACCGCCGATCGAGAGCTTCGTCAGCGGGTCGGCGCCCTACACGCCGACGTGGTCGGCCCGCGGTGGCTCTGGACCGCGATCGGCTCATGACCGCCGCTGTCACTCAGGCGCCACGGCGTCCACGTCCATGAGCTCCAAGCCCGCCACCCGGCCGAAGTGCTTGATGTTGCATGCATGTTAAGACATGCCGAGAACTTCCGGTCACGATCCGGTCGCCAGTGCAACCCGTCCGCGCCGGCCGGCGTGTTCATCGCAGGACGTCGACCACGAGGTCCACCGACCCAGGAAGGGGTCACGATGAAGAACTGGATCAAGTGCATCGCGGTCACCGCGACCATCGCCACCATCGCTGTGGTGGCCCCATCCACCGCACAAGCCGCGCCGTACTGCGGGATCACGTGGGGTTCCCTGGACAAGGGTGCCGGCACGCTGTCGGCCGACCCACTCGCAGACGTGCGGGCCGGTCGGCACGGCTGCTACGACCGGCTCGTCCTGGACTTCGACGGGTCTCCGGCCGGCTACACCGTCCGGTACGTCTCCGCCGTGCCGGCCCAGGGCTCGGGCCACGCCGTCGCGCTGCGCGGCGGAGCGTTCCTCCAGATCGCGCTGCAGGCCCCGGCGTACGACCCGAACACCGGTACGCCGACGTACACCCCGGCCAACCCGAAGGAACTCGTCAACGTCCACGACTGGCGGACGTTCCGGCAGGCGTCCTTCGGCGGCAGCTACGAGGGCTACACCACGATCGGTCTCGGCGTCCGCGCCCGGCTGCCGTTCCGGGTCTTCACCCTGGGCGGTCCCGGGAACGGATCCCGGCTGGTGATCGACGTCGCGCACCACTGGTGACCAGCTGGTGCCTGGACCAGCGGGTTTACCCTCTCCGGCACCTCGTCGATCACCGCGATTCGTTGCTATTGGATGCGGATCTGGATCCCGGATGACCAGAACCGCATCCAATAGCCTCAAAATGCCTGCCCCTCCCCGCTCGTGCTCGGGCGGCAGGCGGCAGGCGGCAGGCCGCGGGTAGGGTGAGCCGAAACTCGGAGTGCCGGGAAGTCTGGTCGGCGACTGACTGCAGCGACCCCGGAAGGACCGGTCCGTGCCCCTTCGCCGAACGAGGCGCCGCGCCCGGCGCACTGCCGACGAGCTCGCCCGCTACCTGCGCACCGAGACCATCGGTGGGGCGATCATGCTGTCGGCCGCCGTGATTGCCCTGATCTGGGTCAACTCCCCGCTCAGTGAGTCGTACGTCGCCGTGCGCGACGCGGAGATCGGTCCGCAATCGCTGAATCTGCACCTGTCCCTGGGCACCTGGGCCGCCGACGGACTGCTCGCGGTCTTCTTCTTCGTCGCCGGGTTGGAACTCAAACGGGAACTGGTGGTCGGCGAACTGCGCTCGATCAAGAGCGCCATGTTGCCGGTCTTCGCCGCGATCGGGGGAATCGTGGTGCCGGCCGGATTGGCCGCACTGATCATGTTCGGTGCTCCGGGAGCGGGGCAGGCATGGGCGATCCCGGTGGCTACCGACATCGCGTTCGCCCTCGCCGTGCTGGCTATCGCCGCGCGCGCCCTGCCGCGGTCGGTGCGGCTGTTCCTGCTCAGCCTTGCGGTCGTCGACGATCTCGGTGCCATCATCCTCATCGCCGTGCTGTTCACCACCTCGCTGTCGGTGTTCGCGCTCCTCGGCGCCGCGGCGTTGCTCGGCAGCTATGCGCTGCTGCAGCACTACCGGATACGGACAGCCTGGCTGTACGTCCCGATCACCGTCGGCACCTGGATCGCGGTGCACGAGTCCGGCGTCCATGCCACCGTCGCCGGCGTCGCGCTGGCGCTGTTGACGCGGGTGCGGCCGGACGAGGGCGAAGACGAAGCGCCGGCAGTTCGGCTGGAACACCGCCTGCAGCCGCTGTCGGCGGGGTTCTGCGTCCCCGTCTTCGCGTTCTTTGCCGCCGGTGTCGTCGTCAGCGGTGCCGCGCTCGGCGGCGTGTTCACCGACCGGGTGGCCCTGGGCGTCGTCGTCGGCCTGCTGGCGGGCAAGTTCCTCGGCGTCTTCGGTGGTGCGGCGCTGGCGGTCCGGTTGCGCCTGGCCACGCTGAACGACGAGCTGCGCTGGCGGGACATCGCCGCGGTCGCCGTACTCGGCGGGGTCGGCTTCACGGTCAGCCTGCTGATCACCGAGCTGGCCTTCGACGACCCGATGGTCCTCGAGCGGGTGAAGATCGGCGTCCTGATCGCTTCTGCGGTCGCTTCTCTGATCGGGGCTGGCCTGCTGAAGAGGCGCGCCTCGGTACGCTCCAATGGACCGTGACCGACCCGCACGTCACGATAGGGTCCACCGACCCGAACGGACTGGAGAGCACGTGGCAACCATCAGCCCCGAGTACACGCCCCGGCACGACGTGCCGCCCAGCCCACCACCGGTGCCGCCGTCGACAACCGCCGAGTGGACTCCCGACCCCGGCCCGGCCCAGCCGTCGCTGGGAGAGCTCGTCCAGGATGCCAGCACGCACCTGTCGACGTTGGTACGCGGCGAGATCGAGTTGGCCAAGACCGAGGTGACCAGTGCGGCCAAGAAGGGCGCCCTCGGGGCGGCATTCTTCGGCGCGGCCGCCGTCGTGCTCGTCTTCTCCCTGGTGTTCCTGCTGATCGCGCTCGCCGAGGGCCTGGTCGGCCTCGGGCTCTATCGCTGGCTGTCCTACCTGATCGTCTGGTTCCTGCTCGTCGTCATCGCCGGGGTGGCCGCGATGCTCGGTCTCAGAACGGTCAAGCGGGTCCGCAAGCCCGAGCGGACGATCGAGACGCTCAAGGACAGCAAGCAGCTGCTGCACCGCGGACCCACCACGTAGCCGCGGTGCCCGATGCGAACAGCGTGCTGCTCGCCGGGCCGTGGAGCCACCGTGACTACTCCGCGAACGGCGTGCGGCTGCATGTCGCCGAAGCCGGGAACGGACCGCTGGTCCTGCTGCTGCACGGTTTTCCGCAGTTCTGGTGGTGCTGGCGGCATCAGTTCAGCGCGCTGACCGAGCGCGGCTTCCGCGTCGTCGCCCCCGACTTGCGGGGCTACGGCGCCAGTGACAAGCCCCCACGCGGGTACGACGCCGTGACCGCCGCCGCCGACGTCGCCGGCCTCGTGCGGGCCCTCGGCGAGCGCGACGCCCTGATCGTCGGGCACGACTGGGGCGGGCTGCTGGCCTGGTCGGTGGGCGCTCTGCATCCCCGGGTGGTCCGCCAGCTCGCCGTGCTGAGCATGCCGCACCCGCGCCGGCTGCGGGCCGCCGGCTTGGGCAGCTGGCAGCAGTTCCGCGCGGCCGGCCCGATGCTCAGCGGCCAGCTGCCGAGGTACCCCGAGCACCGGCTCACCGGGCACGACGGCGCCCACGTCGGGCGGCTGATGCGGTCCTGGGCCGGCCCAG
>JACCZY010000282.1 GCA_013695685.1 Geodermatophilaceae bacterium
GGGTCAGTCGCCGACCGCCCGCTTACCCTGCCACTCCGCGACGTCGGCAAAGTTCGGATCCTCGTCGTCGATGCTGATCAACTGCTCGTCCAACCGGTGCTGCTGGCGCGGGGCGGTGGCCTTGTTCACGTACGTCGGGACCGGCACCGGGTTGGGCGTCCAGCCCATCGGGACCGGCTTGTCCTTGACCCGCGGGATGGGGGCGGTGGCGTCGTCGTCGTCGTCGGTTGAAGCCCGAGACGACCGGCGGCCCGCCGAACGTGCCGGCGCCGGCCGGCCGGCGAACCGGACGGCCCGCCGTTCCCGCCGCTCGGCCTCGCGCTGGGCCTCCAGACGCAGGTACACGATGTAGGCGAACACCATGAGGTCAAGCACGATCTGCGCGGTCCAGAAGTACGACCGGTAGAACACCGCCAGCAGCGCCCACACCACTGCCAGCGCGATCAGGGCGACCAGGGTGCGCCGACGGCGGGAGACGACGTCCGCCTCCACGCGAGGGTCTCGTAGCGGCCGTTTCAGCACGGCCATGGCCCCCTCGGCCAAGCCGGCCGGACCCCCTGATTTTGCCCCCCGGCGACGAAGTACGCGCATCGTCGAGCCCGTCCTCTCACTCGTCACTGCCGCGCTGGCCTTGCCGCGGCGGAGCACCATCGGTACGAGTACGACGATCCACAGCACGACCAGTACGGCCAGCAGGATCCCCGAGCCCATTCACCTCTCCTGTCACATCCGTCACGTTCCGCGCTCACGGTAGACAGCGGGAGCGGGGCGGAAGGGGATGCCGCCCGGTGTGTCGCGCAACGGGGCGAACGAGCGGCTCAGGACCTCGGCAGCCGACGTACCATGCCCTCCGGCACGTCCTCTGCGGTCACCGCGAAACCCAGGTGATCCCGGTAGGCACCGGCGATGTCGAGGTACCGCAGGTAGCACGCTTCCTGCCGGAATCCCAGCTTGGCCACGACGCGGCGGCTGGCCACGTTCTCCGGTCTGACGTCGGCCTGGATTCGGTGCAGCCCCACCGGCCCGAAGCAGTGGTCGACGACGAGCGCCAGCGCCGTCGTGGTCACACCGCGACCGGCGTGCTCCTGGTCGACCCAGTACCCCACATGCGCTGAACGCAGTACCCCGCGGACCACGTTCGACACCGTCAACTGCCCAACCAGTACGCCGTCGTACAGGATCGCGAACGGCAACGTCGTGCCCATCCGGGCCTGACTGCGCAACACGTTCAGCATCGACAGGTACGCCGATCGGGTGTGCCGCTGCGTCCACGGGTAGGGCGAGGACGGCTCCCACGGCGCCAGCCACGCCTCGTTGCGCAGCCGGAGCGAACTCCACCGCCCGGCATCGCGCAACCGCAGCGGCCGCAGCTCCACCGGGCCGTGCTGCAACCGTGCCGGCCACCCGGGGTGCCCGGCAGTCATCAGCTGTTGATGAGCAGCGGCATCGCCGTCACCGGCTCGCCCTCGGCCACGTCGGTCACGTCCTCGGCAAGGACGATCAGGCAGTTCGCCCGGGACATGCCGTGCAGCAGGTGCCGGCCGGGATCCCCGACCGGCTCCGCGACGTATCCACCGTCGGGATGCCGGTACATCCGGCCCTGCTGGTACTGCCGCCGACCGGCGGGGGAGGTCAGCGCCGCCCCGGACACCGCCTGGACCGTACGCCGGAAGAGCTGCTTCTTGCCCAGCATCAGGCGGATCGCCGGGCGGACGAACACCTCGAAGCTGACCAGAGCGCTGACCGGGTCTGCGGGCACGCACAGCGTCGGAACCAACCGAGGGCCGAGCCTGCCGAAACCCTGCGCGGCGGCCGGGGTCATCGCCACCCGTGCGAAGTCCATGTCGCCGAGCTCCCCGAGAACTTCCTGCACGACGTCGAACGAGCCGGTCCCGAACGCTCCGCTGAGCACCAGGATGTCCCCGCGCAACAGTTGGCTCTCCATGGTCTCCAGCAGCCGACGTTTGTCACTGGAGACGATGCCAGCGCGGTAGACCTCGGCGCCGGCGTCCCGGGCGGCAGCGGCCAGGGCATAGCTGTTGACGTCCACGATCTCGCCGACGCCCGGCGAGATCCCGACGTCGATCAGCTCGTCGCCGGTCGATACCACCACCACCCGCGGCCGCGCCCGCACCTGGATCCGGTCCCGGCCCACAGCGGCCAGCAGACCCACCTGTGCCGGGCCGATCGGCGTACCCACCGAGACCGCGGTGTCGCCCGGCGCCACATCCTCGGCGATACGGCGGATGAACGACCACGCGGGCGCGGCCCGGTAGACGGCCACCCGGGCCACCCCCCGGTCGGTCCATG
This sequence comes from Geodermatophilaceae bacterium, assembly GCA_013695685.1. Lineage (GTDB taxonomy): Bacteria > Actinomycetota > Actinomycetes > Mycobacteriales > Geodermatophilaceae > JACCTY01. The sequence continues at coordinate 2,311 of JACCZY010000282.1, forward strand.
ACGTGGGGATGACGACGTCGGCACCGGCGGGCAGGACGGCGCCCGGTGTGACGCGGATAGCCATTCCGGACGCGAGTGACTGGACGGTCCGTGCTCCGGCGTCGGCCTCGCCCACGACGGCGAGCACGGCCGGATCGTCCGCAGTGGCCGTCTCCACATCGGCGGTGCGGGCGGCGTACCCCTCGATCCCGGTCTGGTCGAAGGACGGCAACGAGATCTCGGAGATGACCTCCTCCGCGCAGAGCAGGCCCTGCGCGTCCAGCAATGCCAGCTCGATCGGGTCGGGATGCGGGACGCTGGCAAGGATCGCGTCGATGTGCTCCTCGACGGTTCTCACGCCGCCTCCGCGGCGGGAAGTGCGTCGACGGTCCTCATCCCGCCTCCCGACCGAGCAGCATGTTCAGGCTCCTCCGGCGACGAAGCCGTTCAGCCAGTTGCGGAACTCCGGCCCGATGTCCTCGCGGTCCACCGCAAGCCGTACGACGGCCTTGAGGTAGTCAAGGCGGTCGCCGGTGTCGTAGCGGCGGCCCCGAAACACCACGCCGTGCACCGGCTCCCCCCGCCCGACCAGGGCGCGGATGCCGTCGGTGAGTTGGATCTCTCCACCGCTGCCCGGCGGGGTCTCCCTGAGCGCGTCGAAGATGCTCGGCGACAGGACATAGCGGCCGATCACGGCGAGCGTGCTGGGGGCGACATCCGGGTCCGGCTTCTCGACAAGATCGGTCACGGCCCACACGTCCTCCTCTTCGGTCTCTCGCACCGACGCGCAGCCGTACTTGGAGATCTCCTGCCGCGGCACCTCGAGCAGCGCGACGACGCTCCCTCCGCGGTGCTGCTGGACGTCCAGCATCCGCTCCAGCAGGCGGTCCCGGGAGTCGATGAGGTCATCACCGAGGAGTACGGCGAAGGTCTCGTGTCCGACGTACGACGCCGCCTGCAGGACCGCGTGCCCGAGGCCCCGCGCTTCGCCCTGCCGGACGAAGTGCATCGCGCCCAGTTCGCTGGCGTGCCGCACCGCGCTCAGACGGGCGATGTCGCCCTTCTTCTCCAACGCCGCTTCGAGTTCGGGCTGCCGGTCGAAGTGATCGGCGATGGCCTCCTTGCCCCGTCCCGTAACCATGAGCAGCTCGGGTAGGCCGGCCCGCACGGCTTCCTCGACGATGTATTGCAGCGCCGGCTTGTCCACCACCGGCAGCAGTTCCTTGGGCACCGCCTTCGTGGCCGGCAGGAACCGGGTGCCGAGACCGGCCACCGGGATGACCGCTTTACGTGCCGTGGCAACGCTTCCGGCGGCGGACGGGGATGGAGCCTGGGTCATAGACGAACCCTATCCGGACGCTCAGCCGCCTACAGTGCACCGTGGTCGACTACCCCTCGCTCCGACTGGCCAAGGCCGCGGCACGCCGTGACATCCTCGCTCGCCGAGCCGCCCTGACCGATCTCGCTTCCCCGGCCGTCGCCCTGTCCGACCATGTGGCAGCGTGGACGCGAGCCGGCAGTTGCGTCGCGGCGTACGTCCCGGTCGGGTCCGAGCCCGGGTCCGTCGCTCTCCTGGATGCGCTGACCGGCCGCGGCTGTCGGGTTCTGCTGCCGATCGTCTCCGCAGACGTCCTGGACTGGGCGGCGTACGACGGTGTACTGGCACCCGGCCCGTGGGGGCTGCGCCAGCCGGCCGGACCGCGGCTAGGGGTGGCTGCCCTGGCCACAGCGGACGCCGTACTCGTCCCTGCACTTGCGGCGGACCGACGCGGTACCCGCCTTGGACGGGGCGCCGGCTTCTACGACCGGAGCCTGCGCCGGGTCCGGCCGGGTACGCCGCTCGCAGCGCTGTTGCACGACGGGGAGCTGGTCGAGCAGCTGCTGCCGGCCGAGCCGCACGACGTCCCCGTGACGGCAGCGATCACCCCGTCGGACGGAGTCGTCGAACTCACCCGGTCCGGATGAACTCCACGATGTGCCCCGCCAGTTCGGGTCCGGAGTCTTCCTGCAGGAAGTGGCCGGCGCCGGCTATGACCGGGTGATTCCGTCCGAGTGCGCCCGGCAGCGTGGCTTTCAGCATCGGACCCACCGGCCCGGTGATCGGGTCGGAGTCGCTGAACGCGACGAGTACCGGAGTGTCCGATGTAGACAGTGCTGCCCAGGCGGCGCGGTTCGCGACGGTGGCCGGGTCGTCCGGGGTCGTGGGCACCAGCAGTGGGAACGCGCGAGCGGCCACCTTGTACTCCTCGGCCGGGAACGGTGCGTCGTACGCCGCTCGCTCCTCGGCACTGAGGCGGGTCGAGCACCCGGCCTGGATCAGGCGGGAAATGTCGAGGGTCTGTGCCCGCTCCACCGCGCGGCGGAAGTTCCACCAGACCTCGGGCATCGGCTGGTCACCGGTCGGCAGTACGGCGTTGGCCGCGACCAGGCGGGCGAACCGGTCGGGGTGCTCTGCGGCCAGCCGCAGGCCGATCAGACCTCCCCAGTCCTGACCGACCAGCGTGACGCCGCGCAAGTCGAGGTGGTCGAAGACGAGTGAGCGCGTCCACTCGACGTGGCGCAAAGTGCTGTAGTCGGTGAGGTGACTCGGCTTGTCTGACCGCCCGAAGCCGATGAGGTCCGGCGCGATGGGCCGCAGCCCGGCCGCGGCCAATGTCGGCATCATGGTCCGGTAGAGAAACGACCAGGTCGGTTCGCCGTGCAACAGCAGCACCGGTTGGCCGTCCGGCGGCCCGTCCTCGACGTACGCCATCCGCAGCGTCCCGTCCTCCCCATCGGGGATGTCGGCGTATCTCGCCTCGTAGCGAAAGTCGGGCAGAGCGGCGAAGCGGTCGTCCGGCGTACGCAGGAGGTCCATGC
>JACCZY010000284.1 GCA_013695685.1 Geodermatophilaceae bacterium
GCGAGCCGCAGCATCACCGCATCGCCGGACTTCATGTCCGAGGCCCCGCAGCCGTAGAGCAGTTCACCGTCCACAGTGGACGGAACATTGCCCGCGATCGGGACGGTGTCGAGGTGTCCGGCCAGCAGGACGCGCTTGTCCCGGCCGAGCGCCGTACGGGCCAGCACGGTGTCACCGTCGCGCTCGACCTCCAGGCGACCGAGGCCACGTAGCGCGTCCTCGACCAGGTCGGCCAAATCGGCCTCGTCGCCGGACACCGACGGGACGTCGATCAACGCGGCGGTCAGGACGGGCCCGTCGAGGGACAGATCGAGTGCACTCACGGAGATCGAGCCTACCGACGCCGGTACGGTGGCCGGGTGGGTGTGACGATCAACGGCGCGTACGCCGCCGGCATCGCGACGGTGACGCCGGACGGAGAGGTCCTCGACGCCTGGTTCCCGGAACCCGTGCTCGGCGTTCCGGCCGGCTTCGACCCCGGTACGGCTCGGCTCGGCCAGCTGGAGCTGACCGGGGAGACCTCGCCGGAGCTGGGCTCGCTGGTGGAGACCGACGAGGCCCGCGGCGTTGCGGTCATCGCGATCCGGACGGTCCTCCCCGACCTCGCAACGCCACCGAAGGACGCCTACGACGTCTACCTGCGCCTGCACCTGCTCTCCCACCGGCTGATCGCTCCGCACGGCGCCTCGATGGACGGCGTGTTCGGCCTGCTCACGAACGTGGTCTGGACCAACCACGGGCCCTGCGCCGTACCGGGCTTCGAGCAGACGCGGGCCCGGCTGCGGGCGGAGAAGGGACCGGTCACCGTCTTCGGCGTCGACAAGTTCCCGCGGATGACCGACTACGTCGTCCCGACCGGCGTACGGATCGGCGACGCGGACCGGGTCCGGCTAGGCGCCCACCTGGCCGAGGGCACCACGGTGATGCACGAAGGCTTCGTGAACTTCAACGCTGGGACGCTCGGCGCCTCGATGGTGGAGGGACGGATCAGTGCCGGCGTCGTCGTCGGTGACGGCTCCGACGTCGGTGGCGGCGCCTCGATCATGGGCACGCTGTCCGGTGGCGGCAGCGAGGTGATCAGGATCGGCACCGGCTGCCTCGTCGGGGCCAACGCCGGCATCGGGATATCCCTTGGCGACGACTGCGTGGTCGAGGCCGGCTGCTACATCACCGCCGGCTCGAAGCTCACCCTGCCCGACGGGGCTGTGGTCAAGGCGGCCGAGCTGTCCGGTCACAGCGGGCTGCTGTTCCGACGGAACAGTGTGACCGGCGCGCTGGAGGCACTGCCCCGCTCGGGCACCTGGGCCGGCCTGAACGCCGACCTGCACGCGAACTGACCCTGCCTGAGTCGCTTCTGCCATATCGGATTCGAATTCGGTCGTCGAATGACCCAAAGGGCCTCCGATCTTGCGATATTCAGCTGGTTGCACAACATGTGCCGGTATCGGGAGGAACCAGCGATCCGTCCACGCGGGTTATCGTCGGGTGATGCCTCGCGTCGTCCCAGTCGTCGCAGCCGTGCTAGCGATCCTGCTCGGCGGCGCGGGCTGCGGATCGTCCGGCGCGGAGCCGGCACGATGCACGCTCCGCGGTACGGCGTACACATTCACGGCCGAGCAGACCGCGAACGCGGCCACGATCGCCGCTGTCGGGCGGCAGCTGGCAGTTCCCGAGCGCGCCATCACCGTCGCCCTGGCCACGGCGCTCCAGGAATCTCGCTTGCGCAATCTGGACTACGGTGACCGGGACAGCCAGGGCCTCTTCCAGCAGCGGCCGAGCCAGGGCTGGGGTACGCCCGAACAGGTGACCGAACCGCGCTATGCAGCCACGGCGTTCTACACCGCACTGGTGGAATTGCCCGACTGGGAGGATATGCGGCTGACCGACGCCGCCCAGGCGGTGCAGCGCAGCGGCTTCCCGGAGGCGTACCAGCAGTGGGAGGGCGAGGCGCAGGCGCTCACGACAGCGCTGGGCGGTCAGGTGGCCGGGGTGAGTTGCACGGCGGCCGAGGCGGACCCCGTCGCCACCGTCGAGGAGCGGAGCACCGCTCTGGTGACCCTCGTGGAAGCCGACCTGTCCGCGACGCCGCGCATCACCGGGCCGACTCTGCACTGGGCGGCGGGCGATCAGTCCTGGATCCTCGCCACCTGGCTGGTAGCCCACGCGGAGCGGTTCGGGCTGGTGGAGGTCGCGCACGACGGCCGGCGCTGGGCACCGGGCTCCGGATGGACCACCGAACCGGTGGAAAGCGCGGACGAGGTCCGGGCGGAGTTGGGTTGACAGGTTCGGAACCTGGCGGCACGGGGTAGCGCTTGACCATGACCGAAGCGATCCCCGGCACCCGGGTGCGACTGCAGGTGAACGGCCAGCCGCACGAGTTGGACCTGGACAACCGCACGACGCTGCTCGACGCGCTGCGCGAGCATCTGGGGCTGACCGGTGCGAAGAAGGGCTGTGACCACGGCCAGTGCGGCGCCTGCACGGTGCTCGCCGACGGCCGCCGGATCAACGCCTGCCTCGTGTTCGCCGTGGCGGCTCAAGACGTGGAGATCCAGACCATCGAAGGCATGTCGTACGACGGAACCCCGCACCCGATGCAGCAGGCCTTCCTCGATCGCGACGCATTCCAGTGCGGCTACTGCACACCCGGACAGATCTGCTCCGCGGTGGGGATGCTCGAGGAGTTCGACCAGGGCTGGCCGAGCGCGGTGACCGCGGGTGAGCAGCCCACGGCACTCGAGGCCGACGAGGTGCGCGAGCGCATGAGCGGCAACCTGTGCCGCTGCGGGGCGTACATGAACATCGTGCCGGCGATCCTGGATGTGGCTGTGTCATCTGCCAGGGGGCTTACGCCCCCCGGACCCCCTGCGCCGAGGAGCGCTGCCCCCCAGAAGCCCCCCGCCGGGGGCGCTGCCCCCGGATCGCGTGCGGTCACTTCATGAGGGCCTTCGAGTTCGTTCGGGCCGACACCGCTGATGCCGCGGTGCGGACCGTGGCAGCCCACCCCGAGGCGAAGTTCCTCGGTGGCGGCACGAACCTCGTCGACCTGATGAAGCTCGGGGTCGAGCGACCCGACCTGCTCGTGGACGTGACCCGGCTGCCGTTCGGCAGCGTCGACGTCGAGCCGGGCGGAACGGTGCGGATCGGCACCAACGTCCGCAACAGCGCACTCGCCGCCCACCCGGCGGTGCGGACCGGCCTGCCGGTGCTGTCGCAGGCGCTGCTCGCTGGCGCGTCCGGCCAGCTGCGCAACATGGCGACGGTCGGCGGCAACCTGCTGCAGCGCACCCGCTGCGTGTACTTCCAGGACGTTACGAAGCCATGCAACAAGCGCGAGCCGGGAAGCGGGTGTCCCGCGCGGCAGGGCGTCCACCGCAATCTGGCGATCCTGGGCGCCTCGGAGGACTGCCTCGCCACCCACCCGTCCGACCTGGCCGTGGCCCTGGCCGCACTGGACGCCCGCGTCGCCATCACCGGCCCGGACGGGAACCGGGACATCCCACTCGCGCAGTTGCACCGGCTACCCGGCGACCACCCCGAGCAGGACACGACGTTGCGACATGGTGACCTCATCACGAGCATCACGGTCCCCCCGCTAGCATTCGCCGAGCGCTCGGCGTACCGGAAGGTGCGCGACCGGGCCTCCTACGCGTTCGCCGTCGCCTCGGTCGCGGCGGCCCTCGATGTCGACGACGGTGTCGTCCGTGACATCCGGCTGGCATTCGGCGCGGTCGCGCACAAGCCCTGGCGGGCACATGCCGCGGAGGAGGCGTTGCGCGGTCAGCCGGCCACTGCCGCGAGCTTCCGCGCCGCCGCCGAGACCGAGCTTGCGGCAGCAGAGACGTTGCGGGACAACGGCTTCAAAGTCCCGTTGATCATCAACATCATCGTCCGCACGCTCGGCGATCTGGCCGGGGAGCGCTCATGAGTGTCACCCACATCGGTGCAGTCGGCTCCGACCTCGGCCGGATCGAAGGGCCGGCCAAGGTCACCGGCGAGGCGCGGTACGCCGCCGAGCAGGACCACCTGCACGACGTGGCCTACGTCTGGCCGGTGCAGTCGAGGATCGCCAAGGGAACAGTCCGGTGGATCGATGACGACCCGATCCGTGCGCTGCCACAGGTACTGGCCGTCCTGACGCCGGACAACGCGCCCCGCCTGCAGCCGCCCGACGACGGTGAGCTCGCCGTGCTGCAGAGCCGCACGGTGTCCTACCGCGGCCAGTTCGTCGCGGCCGTCGTCGCGCAGACGCTGGAGACGGCGCGGGAGGCGGCCGGACAACTCCAGGTGGACTACGACAGCGAGTCCCACGACGTGCAGCTCACCGCGGACCATTCGCAGCTGTACCGGCCCGGGGAGCCCGACGCCGGCTTCGTCAGTGACACAGACGAGGGCGATGTGGACGCCGCACTCGAGACCGCGGCGTTCTCCGTGGACCACACCTACGAGACACCGGCCCAGCACAACAACCCGATGGAGCCGCACGCCACCCTTGCGGTCTGGGACGGGGACGAGCTGACCCTGTACGACTCCAACCAGGGTGCCTACTCCGTGCAGCAGAGCCTCGCGAAGCTCTTCGGCCTGGACCCGGCGGCTGTGCACGTCCTGAACGAGCATGTGGGAGGGGGGTTCGGCAGCAAGGGCACCGCGCGACCCAACGCCGTGCTCGCCGCGATGGCCGCCCGGGTGGTACAGCGACCGGTCAAGCTGGCGCTACACCGGCACCACATGTTCGCCGTGGTCGGGTACCGCACGCCGACCATCCAGCGGATCAGGCTCGGTGCCGACGCCGACGGGCGGCTGAGCGCCATCGCGCACGACGTGGTCGAGCAGACCTCCACGGTTCTGGAGTTCGTCGAGCAGACGGCTGTCGCCACCCGGCTGCTGTACGCCGCACCCAACCGGCGCACGACCCACCGCATCGCCCGTCTCGACGTCCCCACCCCCCGATGGATGCGCGCCCCCGGCGAATGCCCGGGGATGTACGCCCTGGAGTCCGCGATGGACGAGCTGGCGATCGAATGCGGCCTCGACCCGATCGAGGTGCGGATCCGCAACGAGCCCCACTGCGACCCGGAGACCGGAAAGCCGTGGAGCAGCAGGAGCTTGGTCGAGTGCCTGCACCGAGGCGCCGATCTCTTCGGGTGGGCCGAACGCGATCCGCGGCCGGCCACTCGGACCGAGGGGTCGTGGCAGGTCGGCACCGGCGTGGCCGCCTCCACGTACCCGGCGTACGCCGCCGCGTCGTCAGCGACTGCCCGCGCCGATGCTGACGGCACGTACCGGGTCCGGATCACGGCCTCGGACATCGGCACCGGGGCAAGGACGGCACTGACGCAGATCGCCGCTGGCGCCCTGCACGTCCCGACGGACCTCGTGCGCGTCGACATCGGTGACAGCGCATTCGGGCAGGCGACCATCGCCGGCGGCTCGATGGGCACCGCGTCCTGGGGGTGGGCGGTGACAAAGGCCTGCGTCGAGCTCCGCGAGGAGGTCGAGCGCCGCGGCGACATTCCCGGCGACGGTATCGAGGTCCGCGCAGAGACGAGCGCGGAGATCAAGGCGCGCACCGGTTACACCTTCCAGGGGTTCGGAGCGCAGTTCGCCGAGGCCCGGGTCAACGTCGACACCGGCGAGGTTCGGGTACCGCGGTTGCTCGGGATGTTCGGCGTCGGCCGGATCATCAACCCGCGCACCGCCCGGTCTCAGCTGATCGGCGGTATGACGATGGGGTTGTCGATGGCCCTGCACGAGGAAGGTGTACTCGACCCGGCGTTCGGCGACTACGTCAACCACGACCTCGCGGAGTACCACGTCGCGACCTGCGCCGACGTCACCGACATCCGGGCGCAGTGGCTGGACGAGCAGGATCAGCACGTGAATCCGATGGGCTCCAAGGGGATCGGTGAAATCGGCATCGTCGGCACCGCGGCGGCCGTCGCTAACGCCGTACACCATGCGTCCGGCGTACGGATCCGTGACCTGCCGATCCGCCTGGACAAGCTGCTGGGGCGCCTTCCGACCCGCATCGGCTGACCCACCCCGGTCGACGCCGACAGCCCGCCGCTTGCCGCCTTCGACGCCCTGATCCCTTGCAGAGCCCACGTGTGCGTGGTAGATCGCTGGACGACAGCTTCCACAGCGGCGAGGGGACTGCCCATGTCCAAGTCGACGAACGACGGCGCGATCGCCACCGAGATCCCGAGCCGCTTCCTGCCGGGCGTGCCGTACGCCGACCTGCCGGAGCCGTTGCCGCTCAAGCGGGTGCTTGGCCCGAGTGTGCTGCTGCTGGCCGGGGCGATCGGTTCCGGTGAGTACGTCCTGTGGCCCTACATCACCTCCCAGGTCGGGCTGGCCCTGGTGTGGCTCGTCGTCATCGGGGTCGGCACGCAGTACTTCCTCAACATGGAGATCGAGCGCTACACGCTGGCGACCGGTGAGACGGCGGTGACCGGCTTCACCCGGCTGTGGAAGCCGTGGGGCGGCCTATTCATCGTCATGACGATCGTGCCGTGGGCGTGGCCCGGGTGGGCCACCGGCGGCACGACGACCCTCAGCTTCGTGCTCGGCTTCGGCGAGGATGCCATCCCGTACATCACGATCGGTGTCCTGTTCCTGATCGGCGCGGTCCTGACACTCGCCCCCGTCGTCTACCGGACGGTGGAGAAGATCCAGTTCTTCCTCGTCGGCCTGATCATCGTGTTCCTCCTGTACGCCGCCGTCGCGTTGCTGGGCGACGGGTGGATCGACCTCGGCCGGGGGTTCGTGGAGGTGCAGGAGATCCCGGACGCGGTGGCGGCGATCCCGGCCGCGACCCTGCTCGGCGCTATCGCGTTCGCCGGCGCGGGTGGTGCGCTGAACCTGGTGCAGTCCAACTGGGTGCGCGACAAGGGCCTGGGCATGGGCGCGCGGCTGCCGAAGGTGGTCTCGCCGTTCACCGGCGAGGAGTCCACGGCGGCAGCCACCGGCTACTTCTTCCGCCGGGACGAGGCCAACATGGCGCGGTGGCGGGGGTGGTGGAAGGTCGCCGACCGCGAGCAGTTCTTCACCTTCTTCGTGATCGGCGCGTTTGCGCTGCTCGTGCTGATGGCGCTCACCTTCGTGACCGTCGGGACCGGCGCAGAGGAGGAGAGCTTCGACTTCATCCGGCTGGAGGGCGAGGCCCTCAAGGAGACCGGCGGCGCCTGGCTGGGGACCACGTTCTGGCTGATCGGCACCGTCGTGCTGTACTCCACGAACATCGCCGTACTGGACATGGTCGGCCGGGTCACCGCGGACGTTCTCAAGACCGGGCCGCTGCGGGAGAGCCAGACCTGGTCCGAGAGCAAGATCTACTTCGTCGTGGTCTGGGCGGAGATCGCCTTCGGCTCCCTCATCCTGCTCGCCGGCGTCACCCAGCCGCTGATCCTGCTGATCATCGCCGCGTCGCTGAACGGCATCGTGATGTTCGTGTACTCCATGCTGCTGATCAAGCTGAACCGCTCCGTGCTGCCCCGCGAAATCGGCCTCGGTGGCGGTCGACTGGTGATGATCTGGTGGGCGGTGCTCTTCTACGGCAGCTTCTCGCTGTTCACCGTCTACGACCAGATCACCAAGCTGTTCGAGTAGCCGTAGCCTTATCTCAGCTCAAGGGAGGCTGCATGACGGAGGTCCTGCTCGCGGCGAAGCCGATCGGCGGATGGACAACCGAGGACCTGGACCGGATGCCCGTCAGCAATATCCGGTACGAACTGACGGATGGGGCGCTGACCGTGTCGCCGTCCACGTCGAATCTGCACCAATCCCTCGTTGTGCGGCTGGCCACGCGCCTGGAGGCGCTGGCTCCATCCGACATCGCCGTCGCGGTGGCGGTGGAGATCCGATTCGCTCGGCAGCTCACCCGGATCCCAGATCTGATGCTGGTACGCAGCGACGAGCCCGGGCGGCACTGGTTCGCACCTGCCGAGGTGATCGTTGCGGTCGAGATCGAACACCGGGCAACCACATCGAGGACCGGACGACCAAGCCGGCGATCTACGCCCAGTTCGACATCGAGAACTACTGGCGGATCGAACCCGACCCCCTCCGCGTGACCACGTATCACCTCGGTACGGCGTATGAGGAGATCAGCGCGGGGGATCGCCTCCTGGTGAGCGAGCCGTTCGACGTCGACATCGAGTTGACGGAGCTACTCCCCCGCTGGGCGCGTCGTAGCTGAGCTCAGCCGAGCGGCTGCGGCCGCGACCCGCTCGTCGGTCGCGGTGAGCGCGACCCGCACGTGCTGTGACCCGCGCGGGCCGTAGAAGGACCCCGGCGCGACCAGGATCCCGAGGTCGGCCAGTGCTGCCACAGACGTCCAGCAGTCCTCGTCCCGGGTCATCCACAGGTACAGCCCGGCCTCGGAGTGCTCGACCCGGAACCCGGCGGCGGTGACCGCCGCACGCAGCGCCGCGCGGCGGGCGGCGTACCGGTCGCGCTGCACATCGGCGTGGTCGTCGTCGCCCAGGGCAGCGGCCATCGCGGCCTGCACCGGGGCCGGCACGATCATGCCGGCGTGCCGGCGTATCTCCAGCAGCCGGACGATCAGCGCCGGGTCGCCCGCGACGAACCCCGCCCGGTAGCCGGCGAGGTTGCTTCGCTTGGACAGCGAGTGCACAGCCAGCAGGTTGTCGTGGCGACCGCCGCTGATCGACTCGTGCAGCACCGACGTCGGCGTGGCCTCCCAGCCCAGATCCAGGTAGCACTCGTCGCTGGCCACCACCACGTCCCGTTCCCGCGCCCAGGCGACGATCTTGCGCAGGTGCTCCGGCGGCAGTACCCGCCCGGTCGGGTTGGCCGGGGAGTTGATCCACAGCAGCGCGACCCGGCGCGGCCCGAGCGCTGTCAACGAGTCCGCGGCGAGCACCTCGGTGCCGGCCAGCCGGGCACCCACGTCGTACGTCGGATAGGCGAGCTCGGGATGAACCACCAAGTCCCGCTGCCCGAGCCCGAGCAGCCGGGGCAGCCACGCGATGAACTCCTTGGAGCCGATGGTCGGGAGCACCGCATCCGGGTCCAGCCCGGTGATCCCGTGCCGGCGGGCGAGCCAGCCGATCGCGCTTTCCCGGAGCACCGCCGTTCCGGACGTCAGCGGGTACCCGGGGCTGTCCGCGGCCGCGGTCAGCGCCGCCTGGACGACCTGCGGGACCGGATCGACCGGCGTTCCCATGGACAGGTCGACGAGCCCGTCCGGATGGGCCGTGGCCCGGGACCTGTATTCGGCGAGGGTGTCCCAGGGGTAGGTCGGTAATCCCGAAACCGCCTCCGTTCGGGAGCACACAGCGGGAGCGGACTGGACGGAGGTGGGCGGGGCCACGGATCAGTGCTCGTTCACCTGCGGAGGCAACGCAGCGACGAGCGGGTGGTCCTTGTCGATCTTGCCGGTCTTCGAGGCTCCACCCGGTGAGCCAAGGTCCTCGAAGAAGTCGACGTTGACGTTGTAGTACTCCTTCCACTTCTCCGGCGTGTCGTCCTCGTAGTAGATGGCCTCCACCGGGCACACCGGCTCGCAGGCGCCGCAGTCGACGCACTCGTCGGGGTGGATGTAGAGCATCCGGTTCCCCTCATAGATGCAGTCGACCGGACACTCCTCGATGCACGCCTTGTCGAGCACGTCGACACACGGCTCGGCGATGACGTACGTCATGGAAATCCCCTCTGGGCGCTACTGGGCGGGTGGTGAGTGCCTAGTATCGCGCCTGAGACCGCTCCAGCGACATTCAGGGGTGCGCGTGACGCTGACCGCAGACCAGATCGGGCACCGCGTCGTCGTACGCCGTCGGATCGCCGCGCCGGGCGACCGCGAGCGTTTCAGCGACGTCCTCGGCGAGTTGGTGGAACTTGGCGAGTCGTCGTTGACAGTTCGCCGGCGCGACGGGGAACTCGTCGTAGTCGACCTCGCCCACGTGGCCGCGGCCAAACCCGTCCCGCCGGCGGCTACCCGTCGCCCCTCCGACCGCGACCTGGAGCGGATCGCCGCGCTCGGCTGGCAGGGGCTCGAGCAGACCTGGCTGGGCGGCTGGCTGCTCCGGGCGGGCAACGGCTTCACCGGCCGGGCCAACTCCTTCTTGCCGCTGGATCCGCCGGACCGACCGGTCCTCGACGCGCTCGCGTTCGTCACCGGGTGGTACGCCGAACGCGGTCTGCCACCGCGGGCACAGGTGCCGCTGCCCTTGGCCGGTGACCTCGACGACGAACTCGCCGCCGCGGGCTGGCTCGCATACAACCCGACCCGATTCCTGGTCGCCCCGATCGCCGCCGTGCTGGCCACCTGCCCGGCACGCGCGGACCTGCAGCCGGTGACCCACGAGGCAGTGCCCGGACCGGAGTGGCTCGCCGGATACCAGTACCGCGGACTATCGCTGCCCGACGGCGCAGTGAGCGTCCTGACGAATGCCATGGCTCCGACGTTCGCCTCGGTGCGTGATTCGGGCGGTTTCATCGGCGTCGGACGGGGGGTCGTCGACGAGGGCTGGTTGGGCGTCACCGCCGTGACCGTGACCGAATCGGCCCGCCGGCGCGGCCTCGGCCGCCACCTCATGCGCGGGCTGGCCGAGTGGGCGGCGGAACTTGGCGCGCGCCAGGTCTACCTGCAGGTGGCCGAGGAGAACGCCGCGGCCGTCGCGATGTACGACACGCTCGGCTTCAGCACCCACCACCGCTACCACTACCGCGTCGCACCCGGTCAGCCCGTAGCGTGATCCATGATCGGATCGGGTGGCCTGGTGAGCAATCTGCCGACGGCGTACGCACCCGCGATTGACCCGAGGACCAGGAATGCCACGCCACGCGCGGTTCCGGTGACGATGACATCGCCCTCCGGTCGCGGCACCGAAGCGGCGATGACCACGGCGATCCACACCAGCACGGGCAGCGCCGCCGCGATTCGCGACCCGCTCAGCCGGTAGGCCAGGGCCGGCAAAGCGACGTTGCCGAGAACCGCTGCCGGAATCGACAGCGGCACCGGCACCGATCCGATCCGCAGCGGCAGGAAGAAGCACTGCAGTACGGCGAACTCTGTCGCGGCAACCACCACGAGTACTCCGCCCAGAATGCGGGCCGCCGTGCTTCGCTCACTGCGCCGGCTCACCGGCTGATCCCGCTGAAGAGGTCCTCCTCCCAGCCGTGCTCACCCGACGCTGCGCCGGCCTCGCCGCGCACGAGTCGGTAGTACTCGACCCCGAACGCGAGCTGACCGACGTGGTTGGACAGCGCGAAGAACGGGCCGTCCACGCTGATCTGGGTGGCGTGCGCCCGCATCGCCGCCATCTTCGCCGGCAGGTGCTGTCTACCGTCCACCGCCGTGGTGACCAGGCTGTCGTCGACACCGAACGGCAGCTCGTCGATGGAGTCGACGCCGAAGAAATCCCCGCCGGCCTCCTTGACCAGCCGCAGGCTCTCGACCAGCACCGACCGCGGGACGCAGCTCCAGTAGGCCTTCTCGATGTTCCATGCCGGGCCGAGTTCGGGATGCCAGTCAGGCTCGGCACACCGGTCCACGGCACCCATAGCCACCCGGTGCGCCTGGATGTGATCGGGGTGGCCGTACCCGCCGTTCTCGTCGTAGGTGACAAGCACCTGTGGCCGGACCTCACGCACGACAGCCACCAGCGCTCGGGTGGCCTCGGTCAGGTCGGCGCGCCAAAACGCACGGGGTGCGTCGTTCGGCGGCGTACCCATCATGCCGCTGTCGCTCCACCGGCCGGGCCCCCCGAGGAAGCGGTAGTCGGTGACGCCTAGTTCGGCACAGGCAGCGGCCAGTTCACCGATGCGGTAACCGCCGAGCTGGTCTCCGTGCTCGGCCGAGAGCAGCTCCAGCTCGGGCACCAGCACCTCGCCGTACTCACCCAGCGTGCATGTGACCAGGGTGACCTGGACGCCCTCGGCCACATAGCGCGCCATGGTGGCGCCGTTGCCGATCGTCTCGTCGTCGGGGTGCGCATGGACGAACAGCAGCCGACGATCCTGCCCTTGGGACATGTGTCGAGGCTACGTGCAGGCTCAGAGAACCTTGAGCGCCTCGGCGTAGTGACAGGCCGCCGGGTGGCCGGTGCCACGGTCCACCAGCGCCGGCGGCTCCTCGATGCACTTGCTCCGCTGATCATCCGACAGCTCGTCGCGGAACTTCTGGCACCGCGTGCGGAACCGGCAGCCGCTCGGCGGGTTGGCCGGGCTCGGCACGTCGCCGGTGATGATGATCCGCTTGCGGGCCCGCTCCCGGCGCGGATCCGGGATCGGGATGGCCGAGAGCAGCGCCTGCGTGTACGGATGCGAGGGCTTGTTGAACAAGTCGTCGGTCGTCGCGATCTCGATGATCCACCCGAGGTACATCACCGCGATCCGGTCGGAGATGTGGCGAACCACCGACAGGTCGTGGGCGATGAATAGATAGGCCAGGCCGAGCCGGTCGCGCAGGTCCTCCAGCAGGTTGATCACACCGGCCTGAATGGACACGTCCAGAGCCGAGACCGGCTCGTCAAGCACCAGCACCTTGGGCTCCAAGGCGAGGGCGCGGGCGATACCGATCCGCTGTCGCTGCCCACCGGAGAACTCGCTGGGATACCGGTTGGCGTGCTCGGGGTTCAGGCCCACGAGCTCGAGCAGAGCACGGACCCGGTCCTTCAGCTCCTCACCCTTGGCGAGCTTATGGATGATCAGCGGCTCGGCGACGATGTCGTAGACCGGCAGTCGCGGGTTCAGCGAGGCGTACGGGTCCTGGAAGACGATCTGGATGTCACGTCGCACCGGGCGCATCTTCCCCCGGGACAGCGTGGTCAGTTCCTGGCCCTGGAAGAGCACCGAGCCGCTGGTGGCCGGTTGCAGGTGCATGATCGCGCGGCCGGTGGTCGACTTGCCGCAGCCGGACTCCCCGACCAGTCCGAGGATCTCGCCGGGATAGATCTCGAGACTG
>JACCZY010000008.1 GCA_013695685.1 Geodermatophilaceae bacterium
GGACGGCGCTCGCCGTGACCGACGAGGATCTGCTCGCCGACGTCGCATTGGTGGGCCGGCTGGAGGGCCTGCTCCTCTGCCCAGAAGGTGCCGCGACCGTCACCGCCACCCGGTCGCTGGTCGAATCTGGCTGGATCGGCCCGGACGAGGAGGTCGTACTGCTGAACACTGGGTCGGGCCTGATCTATCCGGATACGGTGCCGGTGGATGCGCCGACGATCGCCGCCGACGGCGGCCTTACCCTGCCCTCCGTGAACTGATCAGCCGCTACCTCCCTGGCGTCCTTGGCGGCGATGACCGAGCCGCCGAGCCGCCGCGAGGCGGCTGCCGGTCACTGCGGACGCCGTTTCATCAGCCGGTCCAGGGCAGGCCGGTCCAGGGCTGCGCGGTCCAACTCGACGTCGGCTGCGTCAAAGGCGCCGCAGTCCAGGCCGCGGACGATCACCGCCGCCAGCGCCTGGGCGGTCGCGGGCTCGTCCAGCACGGCCGTGGCCGACCGGTCGAGATAGGCGCGCAGCCGTTGTGCCGCCGGGGGCAGCGCCGCGCGGAAGAACGAGTACGTCGCCAGGTACCGCGTCGGCAGCTGACCGGGATGCAGGTCCCAGCCCTGGTAGTAGCCGCGCACCAGCGACCGGCGTACGAGCCGGAGGTGCTCCGCCCACGCCCGCTGGACCGCGGCACGGTTCCCCACGGGCAGCAGGTTCGTCGAGCCGTCCGACAGCCGCACGCCGGTCCCCGCCGCCGCCGTCTGCATCACCGCCTTCGCGTGGTCCGCGGCCGGGTGGTCCATGCTCTGGTACGCCGCCGCGATGCCGCACGCCGCCGAGTAGTCGTACGTGCCGTAATGAAGCCCCGAACACCGGCCCGCCGCCGCCTGGATCATCCGGGCCACCGTCGCCGTACCGTCCGCCCCGAGCACCGCCTGCGGCGTCTCGACCTGGATCTCGAACCGCAGCCGCGCCGCCGCCAGCCCGTGCGCCCGCTCGAGCCGCTCACACACGACGACCATCGCCGCCACCTGATCGGCCGCAGTCACCTTGGGCAGCGTGACGACGAAACCTTCGGGCAATGGACCGTGCCGGAGTGCGGCGCCGAGGAAGAGGTCCAGGCTGCGTACGCCGCGCCGCCGGGTCGCCGGCTCGAAGCTCTTGAACCGCAGTCCCCAGTGCGGCGGGGCGCCGCTCGCTGTCAGCGCGGCAGCGGCTGCCACCACCGCGGCGTCCTCCTCGTCGTCCGGCCGGTGGCCGTAGCCGTCCTCGACGTCGACCCGCAGATCCTCGATCGGCTCGTGCACGAGCTTGTCCAGCATCCGCTCGTACACCGCCGGATCGGTGAAGCCGAGCTCGGCCGCCAGGTCCGCCAGGTCGTGCTGCTGCACCAGCGCGAGCGCCGCCTCGCCGTACCGCGCGGGGAGATCGGCGGTCACCCGGTCGGCGGGTACGTACACGGTGTGGACCGGCTGACGGCCGCCAGGATCGCCGGGATAGGTGTCCACCAGAGCGTGGTCGGCCGCGACCAGCCGCCGGTCGAGTTCGGCGTACACGTCCTCGCCCAAGATCGCCGGTCCCCCTGACACGAGGTGAGGCTAACCCGCAGACCCCTCTACGCTCGTGCGCATGCGGCTGTTGCAGATTTGGCGGTACCCGGTGAAGTCGCTGCAGGGGGAGCAGCTCGACTCGGCCGAGGCGGGCGCGGAGGGACTGGCCGGGGACCGGCGGTTTGCGATCTTCGACGCCGAGACGGGTTTCGGACTGACCGCCCGCCGTCAACCGCAGCTGCTCTTCGCCGCCGCCCGGACCCGTCCCGACGCAACTGTGGAGATCACACTGCCCGACGGTTCGGTCGCTGCCGATGATGCGGCGCTGTCGGCCTGGCTGGAGCGACAGGTCGTGCTGCGGTCCACCGAGGAGGTGCGCGAACGCCGCTTCGAGAATCCGGTGGACTTCGAGGAGGAGTCCGGCGAGTGGGAACCGTTCAGCGGCTCCAACGGCGCCTTCCATGACTCCGGCCGGGCCAGCGTGTCACTCGTGTCCAGCGCCACCATCGCCGGCTGGGAGCCCCGCCGGTTCCGGTCCAACCTGCTGCTCGACGGTCAGGGGGAGGACGAACTGGTGGGATCCCGGATCCGCCTGGGCGACGCCGAACTCGATGTCAGCATGCGGATCACCCGATGCGTGATGGTGACCCGCCCCCAGCCGGACGGCATCGAGCGGGACCTCGACGTGCTGAGGTCGATCCACCGCAAGCGCGGCGGGGAGCTTGCCGTCGGAGCCCTCGTCGTACGACCGGGAACGGTGACCGTCGGGGATGACCTGCGTCCGGTCTAGCAGCCCCGCCTCGGCTTCCGGCCCCGGGCCCTCTCGGCGATCATGAAGATGTGTGGCCCGATTATCCCAATAGTTCGATTATCGACCCCCAGATCTTCATGATCGTCACGGAGGAGGCGCCGCGGGAGGACTGAGTGCAGTCTCAGCGAGGCTGCTTGCCGCTAGCCCAGGGCGTCGACTTGCCGCTAGCCCAGGGCGTCGACGGCCAACTGGCTGAGCTGCAGCACCTGATCCTCACTGGGCTCCTCGGCGTCTCCGTCGGGGTCGGCCTCGACG
Source organism: Geodermatophilaceae bacterium (assembly GCA_013695685.1). Classification (GTDB taxonomy): domain Bacteria; phylum Actinomycetota; class Actinomycetes; order Mycobacteriales; family Geodermatophilaceae; genus JACCTY01. The sequence goes on from JACCZY010000008.1 coordinate 2,604, forward strand.
ATCAACATCCTCTGTTCCACCTGGATGTAGACACTGATGTTGAAAGGGCCGGCGTCGAGAAGCGCCGGCTGACCGCCGACGTCCACCTGCTGTGCGTCATCGAGAACGCCCTCGAGCTGGTCGAACACCTCGGTGTCCGTGGACAGCCGCACCTCCCACGACACCGCGTCGTCACCCATGTCGTACTGGCAGCCCCGGCTCTCGAACTGCACGTCGTTGACGGTCGAGCCGGCGGCGACGAACCCGGCCTCGCCGCCCTCGCCGATGATGTCCCTGACGGCCGACTCGTCGAGAACGTCGCAGGAGAACTCGTCGGCCGAGCCAGCCGAGCCTTCGGTCGCTTCGGTCTCTGTGTTCTCGGTGTCGGCCGAATCACCGCCGGGGTCCGCAGAGCCGAAAGTCCCGTCTCCGGGGGTGTTGTCCGCGCACGCGCTCCCCAGCACCACCACCGCGGCGAGCACGGCAAACTTGATCTTGCTCTTGGTCACCGGCCAAGCCTACGGGTCGGCCATGCGGTCCGGACGTCTTGGACCATGGGGACGCCCCAGTTCGGTTGGCCGGACGATCAGGAAGGCGCCGACGACGGCCGACCGGGTGCGACCGGTTGACTAGCCGTCGTACGCCACCAGGAGCGCGCGCAGGGCGGTGAGGGAATCCGCCTCGGCCGGGGACTTGTCAGGCCGGTAGCGCAGCACCCGGGCGAACCGCAGCGCCAGCCCGCCCGGATAGCGGGTGCTGTGCTGGACCCCGTCCAGCGCGATCTCGACCACGAGTTCCGGCCGCAGGTAGACGACGTGGCCGTCGGTTCCCGTCGACAGCGCCGGAAACGTCGCGGTCTGCCAGGCCAGCAGCTCGTCGGTCATCCCCTTGAACGTCTTGCCCACCATCACCGGCTCACCGTCGGTGTCGAGCGCGCCGAGGTGAATGTTGGACAACATCCCGGTACGCCGGCCGTACCCCCACTCGGCACCGAGCACGACCAGGTCGAAGGTGTGCACCGGCTTGACCTTCTGCCAGGCTCGGCCGCGCCGACCCGCGGCGTACGGCGACCCGAGCGCCTTGACCATCACGCCCTCGTGCCCGGACGCCAGCGAGTCGGTGAGAACAGCCGCTGCGCCGGCGGGATCGGGCCGGATCCTGCCCGGAATGCGCTCGGGCCCGGCCACCGCCGTCACGGTATCGAGGCGCTGCAGCAACGGCAGATCGATCAGGTCCTGGCCGTCCAGGTGCAGGCAGTCGAAGACGTTCGGCCGCTGTACGCCTGCCCCGGCCAGGCTCACCGACTCCTGGAACGGACGCGGCCGGCCCTCATCGGTCAGCGCCAGCGACTCCCCGTCAAGGACGACTGACCGGCAGGGCAGGGCAAGCGCCCAGACGACCAGTTCCGGGACGGCTGGGGTGATGTCACGCAGGCTCCGGGTGAACACGCCGACGTCCGAGCCGTCCCGGTGCACCTGGATCCGGGCACCGTCGAGCTTGTACTCGACGGCGACCTCGGTTCCCAGTTCGGCCAGCGCCTCGTCCAGAGAACTCGCCGTGGCGGCCAGCATCGGGCGGACCGGGCGCCCCACTTCCAGTCCGATCCCGGCCAATGCGGGAGTCCCCCCGCCCAACGCCGCGGCGGCGGTGTCCGGGAGCCGCCCGGAGAGCATGAACGCCCGGCGAACGGCGTCGAGCGGGCAACCCGACGCGGCGGCCACGGCGGCGACCATGACGCCCTCCAACGCTCCCTGCCGAAGCTCGCCGGTCAGCAGGCGGCGCAAGAACGCCTGCTCATCGGCGGTGGCGGCGCCGAACAACCGCCCGAGCGTGTCCGCTCGCCGCTGCACCGACCCCGCTCCGGACGTTCCCGCGATGGTCGTGAGCGCGCTGTCGACCGCAGCCACGGTCAGGCCGGGAACATCGGCCGGTGCGGTCTCGATCGCCGACAGCGTCCGCCAGCCGGTGCCGATCCGGCCCTGCCGCGGCTCGCCGGCGAGCCAGGCGACAACCGGTTCGACCTCCTCGGGTGCCAGCCGCCGGAGGAGGTCCGCCGCGGCCTGGATCTTGGCCAACCGCGAGCGCGTGGCCGCCACCGTCGCAGACGCTGCGACCACGTCGGCGAACAGCACGCCGCCAGTCAACCAGTCGGCAGGTCCGGTGAACGGAGCAGCTATCCCATGATCGATAACGTGATGCGGTGGAGCAGCCGGCGCTGAGGCATCCGCTCGGTGGGCGGCGTGCCTGGCTGATTTGGGGCACCGGCGTCCTCGCGTACGTCGTCGCCATCTTCCACCGCTACTCCCTCGGGGTAGCCGGGCTCGAGGCCGCCGACCGCTTCGGCATCAGCGCCTCGCTGCTGGCGGTGTTCTCCGTCGTACAGCTCGGTGTTTACGCGGCGATGCAGATCCCCGCCGGCGTCCTGCTGGACCGGTTCGGCTCGACCCGCCTGGTGGTCTGCGGCGCGGTTCTGATGGGCCTCGGACAACTCGTTTTCGCGGTCGCCACCGGCATGTGTACGGCGTTGCTCGCCCGGATCCTGCTGGGACTCGGTGACGCCGTGACGTTCGTCAACGTGCCCTGGTGCTGCGCGATTCGCCGTATGCCGGGGTGGTGAACCGGGCCCCGGTGAACGGCGCCGACATGCGCCGGTCCCTGCGAATAACGTGGGCCGAGCCGGGAACGAAACTCGGTTTTTGGACCCACTTCGTGACGCAGTTCCCGGCGGTCGCCTTCGCGCTGCTGTGGGGCTCCCCGTTCCTTGTCACCGGAGTGGGAGTGGCGCCAGGAACGGCCGGCGTACTGCTGACGCTGTTGGTGGTCTCGGGGATGGTGTGCGGACCGCTGATCGGGTACCTGGTCGGCCACTTCCCCTTCTACCGGTCCCGGTTGGTGCTCGGCATCGTCGGCCTGTCCGCGACCGGATGGGCGGTGGTCCTGGCCTGGCCGGGCCGGGTGCCGCTGCCGATGCTCGTCGTACTCATCCTGTCCATGGCCCCCAACACACCGGGGTCGATGATCGCGTTCGACTACGCGCGGACGTTCAATCCGGTCGAGCGAATCGGGAGCGCCAGCGGGATCGTCAATGTCGCCGGCTTCACCGCCTCTCTCGTCGTCATCATCCTCGTCGGCCTTGTCGTCGACGTGCTGTCACCGGGGGCTTACACGACCGAGGCCTTCCGCTGGGCGTTCGCCGTCCAGTTCCCGATCTGGCTGCTGGGGGCCGTTCAGGTTCTTCGCTGGCGTCGTCGGGCCCGCGCCCGGCTGGCCGAGCGGGACTCGGCCGCGCTGGTGGCGCTGCGTGAGGGCCGGGAGACGAGCGACGCGCCCCTGAACCGCCGCGCCCCTGAACTGCCGCGGCCCTGAACCGCCGTAGGCCGACTCGGCCGGGTACGGCGTTACCGTGGTCGGGTGACCGACCTGCCCGCCAGCGCGCTGCTCGACCGGATCCGGGCCGCGGTGATCGGCGACGACCAGGTCATGCCCGGCCCGTACGGCCCGCGCCGGGTGACCTACGCCGATTACACCGCCTCCGGCCGGGCGCTGTCGTTCATCGAGGACTTCATCCGGGACGAGGTCCTCCCCCGCTACGCCAACACCCACACCGAGTCCTCGGGCACCGGCCTGCAGACCACCCGGCTCCGCGAGGACGCACGGAGACTCGTACGCGAGGGTGTTGGCGGCGGCGTCGAGCACGTCGTGTTGTTCTGCGGCTCGGGCACGACCGGGGCGATCGACCGGCTCATCGGCGTACTCAATCTCAGAATCCCGGCCAACCTCGACGACCGCTTCGCCCTGAGCACGCACATCCCCCGTGATCGCAGGCCGGTGGTGTTCATCGGGCCGTTCGAGCACCACTCCAACGAGCTGTCCTGGCGGGAGACGATCGCCGACGTCGTCGTCATCCCGGAGGACTCCGACGGCCTGATCGACGTCGACGCCCTGGAAGCCGAGCTCACGACGTACGCCGACCGCCCGCTGAAGATCGGCTCCTTCTCCGCCGCATCCAACGTCACCGGCATCGTGACGAACACCTGCCGGATCGCCGACACCCTGCACCGCCACGGCGCGCTGTCGTTCTGGGACTTCGCCGCCGCCGCGCCGTACGTCGACATCGCGATGAACCCGGACTGCCCCGAGCATCCGCACGCCCACAAGGACGCCATCTTCCTGTCGCCACACAAGTTCATCTGTGGACCGGGAACCCCGGGCGTTCTCGTCGCCCGCCGGGAACTTCTCGCCAACCGGGTCCCGGTCGTTCCGGGCGGCGGGACGGTCGCCTACGTCAACCAGACCGAGCACCGCTACCTCACCGACCCGGAGCACCGGGAGGAGGGCGGTACGCCGGCGATTGTGGAGTCCATCCGGGCCGGGCTGGTCTTCCAGCTCAAGGCGGCGGTCGGGACCGAGGTGATCCGGGCGCACGAGGCGGAGTTCCTCCGCCGCGCCGTTGGCTCCTGGCGCGCCGACCCCTGCCTGGAGATCCTCGGCAACCTCGAAGCCGAGCGGCTGTCGATCGTGTCCTTCGTCGTACGCCGGCCCGGTGGCCGCTACCTGCACCACAACTTCGTGGTCGCGTTGCTCAACGACCTGTTCGGGGTCCAGGCCCGCGGCGGCTGCTCGTGCGCGGGGCCTTACGGCCACCGGCTGCTCGGCATCGACATCGAGCGCTCGCACGAGTTCGAGGAGGAGATCGCCACCGGCTGCGAGGGGATCAAGCCCGGCTGGGTGCGGGTCAACTTCAACTACTTCGTGAGTACGACGGTGGTCGACTACATCATCGACGCGGTGCACCTCGTCGCGGCCGAGGGCTGGCGGCTGCTGCCCGACTACCGCTTCGACCCCGGGTCCGGGCTGTGGCGTCACCGCGCCGGCCCGGTCGAACCCCCGCTGCGGCTGCACCAGTGCGCTACGACGCCGAGGGCGTCATGCGCTACCCGGACCACGACGAGCGGGCCGACGAGTCCGTCCTCTCCGCCTACCTCCACCAGGCCAGAGCCCTCATCGCCGCCTACGCGGACGCACCGGACAACGCCGATGTCCCGCTGCACACCGTGTCGGCCAGCTTCGAGGCGCTGCGCTGGTTCGAGTTGCCCGACGCCTGCCTGCGCTGAGCCGCACGCCTGCCGGCTGCCTGCGCCGCGCGGGTCAGGTCCCTGGCAGGATCTTTACCGCGCGGCCGAAGTCCGGCACGGGGACGCCGCTGCCGAGCAGCCACCGGAGGGCCTGCCGCGGGGTCAGACCCTGCTGCTGGCACAGCCGGGCCAGCGCGCCGGTGATCTGGGGAGTCGCGAAGGACGTCCCCGTCCACACCGCCCACGAGGTGGGGCCGAAGCGGTCCGGGTCGTCATCGATGAGGCTGGACTCCGCCCCCTCGACGTACGGCGAGGTGATGCCTTCACCGATCGTGGAACAGTCCACCCACACGCCGTGCGTGGACCAGTCGGGAGCCGGCGTGAAGTCGGCCCGCAACGCCGCCACGGACACGACCCGTCTGAACGCGGCCGGCCAGCAGGGTCGGGTGTTCCCGTAGTTGCCGGCGGCGGCAAGCACCAACACCTCTCGGCCCTCCCGTCGCTCGATGTCGCCGATGACGTTCAGGGCTGCCTCGAGGGCGACCGGTGGCCCGTCGTCGAACGTCTGGGACCCCACCGACAGATTGAGAATCTGCGCCCCCTCGCGCGCTGCGCGGATCATCGCGCAACCCACCCCGACCTCGCTCCCGACGCCGTCACTGTCGACCGCCCGGTAGACCCGGATGTCGGCGTCCGGGCACACCTGCTGGATGACCGCCGTCACGAACGTGCCATGCCCAGAGGCGAAGTCCAGCAGCCCGTCTCCGCCCTCGGGGAACCTGTCGAGTTCGTCGATGTTGTCGCCCCGCCGCTCGATGTCCTGATGACCCAGCCAGCCATCCGTGCGCTTCTCGGCGGCGACGCCGGTGTCGATGACGGCAACCCGAGTGGGCGCCTTGGCCGACCTGGTGCGAGCGAAAGCACGCGTCGCGGCCGAGGGCTCCGGTCCACCGAGCCCCTTGGCTACCGGGGCGAGCGGCGTGATGTGGTTGACCGAGGCGGCCCGCCCCTCGGCGCGCAGCTGCGCGACGACGGCGAGCAGCTCTCGGGACCCCATGCCCGGGTTGATGAACCGGAGGAGTGAGTCGCGAAGCTCAGGACAATCCTCGTAGTCCGGTGCCGGGGTGAAGCCGCGGCGGTCCAGCAGCGACCGCGCCTCGGCGACGAGGTCCATCCCGTCCTGCGAGCGGATCAGGATTTCCCCGGCAGCGACGAAGGTGTCCTCACCCTGCCGGCTCGGAACCACCTCGAACTGCAGCACCCCCTGGTCGGCCTGGCTGCCCCGGCGCTCCTGGAGCAGCCGGGGAAAGTCCGCGATGATCGGCCCCTTCGGCGCGCCGAGGGTGGTGACCTGCCGGCTGACGGCGTACCGCTCCAGCTTGCGCTGCTCGTCGGTCCGGTTGTCGGGGTAGTCGCCCTCGAAGGGGCTCCCGGTCAACGCGTCACCGCTGGGCTTGTCCGGGCTCGTGTCCACGTTCCCCCATCAGATTCCCCGAACCAGGCCGCCTCACTAGCATCGACGTGCGCGCATTCTTCCTCAATAGGCGGTGGCGATGGAAGGCGAATGCGCCGCGGATCTGCTCGCTCGGGCGGACGCGGCCTACCGTCGCGTGGACGCCGATCCGACCCACTTCCGGGCTGACGCCGCCGCCCTGGTCCTCGAGGCGCGACGCGCCGGTCACAGCGAAGCCCTGGTGGTCGCCCTGCGCGCCGAGGCCTGGGCGGAGCGGGCGCGATTGGCCGACACCCGTGCCCGCGTGCTGTTGAACGAGGCCGCCGGCCTGGCCCGCCGGCACCGGCTCGACGAGCGACTGGGCCAGGTGCTCGTGACGCGGGCGGCTGTCAACCACGAACTCGGCCGGTTGGCGGCCGCGCAACGGGACCTCGACGCCGCCGCCGGCCTCGTCCACGACGACACCGCCCGGCAACACGACCTCCAGCAGGCGGCGCTGCACCAGAACATCGGCAGGCTGTCACATGCCGCCGCCATCTACGTCGGGCTGCTTGCCCGAGAAGATCTCCCGATCGAGCTCCGGGGCAAGGTGGCGAACAATCTGGCCTTGATCGAGGCCCGACGCGGGTCGTTCGACTCCGCTGTGCGGCTGCTCGACGAGGCGGCGAAGGCCGCCGTCGAGTTCGGTCCTCAGCTGACCGCAATCGTCGTACACAGCCGGGGTTGGGTACACGTACAGGCCGGCCGGCTACCCGAGGGGCTACGGCTCTTCGACGCTGCCGCCCGGCTCCTCGACGCCGCGAAGCTGCCCCTCGGCGAGCTCTACACCGAGTACGCCGAGGCGTTCACAGACCTGCGACTTCTCCCGGAGGCGGCGGCAGCCGCGGCTCGCGCGGTCACTGAGTTCCAGAGCACCGGCGTACCGCTCATGGGCGCCGACGCGCAACTGCGGGTGGCGCAACTGGCGCTGCTGTCCGGTGACCCGACGCGAAGCCTCGCCGCCGCCGGGGTGGCCGCGCAGATGTTCCGTGGCCAGCATCGGCGCGCATGGCTGGCGCGGTCGGAGCTCGTCGTGGTCGAAGCGCAGATGGCCCGGCGGGAGGCCGGCGCCGCAGAGCTTCGAACGGCCCGTTCGGCGGCCGCCGTACTGGCGGGGCTCGGGATCCGCTCCGAGGCCGTCCATGCCCATCTCGTCGCCGGGCGGCTCGCGGCGGCGGCGGGCCGGCGTACCGCGGCCGTCGAGTCACTCGGCCAGGCCGAGACGCTGGCCAGGGGAGCCCCCATCCTCATCCGGCTCGACGGCAAGGTCGCCGCGGCCCTGGCGTCCCGGCTGCAGGGACACGACCAGGACGTTCTGCGGCATTGCCGCGCCGGGCTGCGCGACCTGGCGCGGCACCGGATGGCGCTGCCGTCCATGGAGCTGCGTGCGCTCGCGTCGGGGCACGGCGCGGAACTCGGTCGGCTCGGGCTGGAGGTGTCGCTGCGCACGGGGTCGCCGGCCCGGGTCATGGACTGGATGGAGCGCACCCGGGCCGCGGCGCTGTCCGCTGTCGAGCCGCCGGTCCTGGACGGTCTGGAGGACGAAATGGCCGCGTTGCGTGCTGTGCACGCGGAACTGGCCGAAGCCCGCCAGGCCGGCGCCGACGATCAGGCTGCGGCATTGACCAAGCAGCGTGAGGTCGAGAGCCGGGTCCGGCGCGCGACCTGGGTGCGCCGCGAGCACGCGGCCGTCGCCGAGACATCCCTCGACCCGGCCCGGCTGCGCCGCGAGTTGGGCGGCAGGGTGCTCGTCGAGTACGGCGTACTCGCCGGGGAGCTCATTGCCGTTGTGCTGGCCGCCCGTCGCAGCCGGCTGGTCAACCTCGGGGCCATTGCGGCCGTCGAGGAGCAGGCCCGGTCGCTGATGTTCGCGTTGCGCCGGCTCACCCGGCCCTGGCATGCGGGCGCGCTGGCAGCCGCGCGAACCAGCGCGGAGTTCGGGCTGCGGCGACTCGCCGAGCTGCTGCTGGCCCCGTTGCGACTCGACGAGCAGTCGAGCCTGGTCGTCGTACCGGCTCGCGGGCTGCATCGTCTCCCGTGGGCGGCGCTGCACGGGGGCCCTGTGTCGCTCGCGCCGTCGGCGTCGTTCTGGGTCCGCACCCGGGAGGTTGCGAGCGGCCCGGAGGGGCCGACCGTCCTCGTGGCCGGGCCGGATCTGCCCGGAGCGGCCCGCGAGATCCAGGCGGTACGCCGGTTGTATCCCGACCCGGTCGTCCTGGCGCCGCCGCAGAGTACGGGTGCTGCCGTGGCGACGGCGATCACCGGAGCCGGCCTGGCGCACCTGGCCTGTCACGGTGACCTGCGCGCGGACAACCCGACGTTCTCGGCACTGCGGATGAGCGACGGGCCGCTGACGCTGCACGAGTTGGACAGCCGCGGCGCAGCGCCCAGGCGGATCGTGCTGGCCTCCTGCGAATCGGGAGCCCAGGTCGACTACGCCGGAGACGAGGTGATCGGCTTCGTCAGCGCACTGATGGCTCGCGGGACGGCCGGACTCCTCGCTAGCACGGTAATGGTCTCCGACGCCGAGACGGTCGAGCTCATGTGTGGCGTGCACGAGTCGTTGCGCCGGGGCGCCAGCCTCGCCGATGCCCTGCACCGATCGCGTAGCGCCGTCGACCGGGCGGACCCGCGGGCCTTTGTGTCGTGGTGCGCGTTCAACGCGTACGGCGCAGCCTGAGCCGACATCCGATGTAGCTACGGCTACCCGATCTGTAGGCCATGCCAGTGGGTCGTCTTCGCGATCTCGGACTCGCGCACTGGACGGCCGCCGGCCGGTGCAGACCGCCGCAGCTACTTGTATCAGGACGCGTTCTGGCGGATCTTGATGGTGATGCCTACGTAGACCCGCCACTGCGGCGGGCTCGTGGATCCTCGCCGGAGGAGAGAACTGCATGCTCGGTACGCGAACGAACACCGACCTCGTCGAGGCGGCGGCTCGCGGTGACCAGGACGGGTGGGATGAGATCGTGCAGCGCTATCTTCCCCTCGTCTTCTCGGTCACCCGTCGCTACCGGTTGTCCAACAAGGACGCCGAGGACGTCAGCCAGACCGTGTGGCTGCGCCTGGTCGAAAACCTGGACACCATCCGGGAGCCGCGGGCGCTGCCCATGTGGATAGCGACGACGACCCGCAACGAGGCGCTGCGACTGGTTACGGCGCATCGCCGTACGACGCCGGTGGACCCGCTCGGACCCTCGGCTCTGGACGGCGAGGCGAGCAGCGCGGAGTTGGACGAGGAACTTCTGCGCGCCGAGCGGCAGCAGGCAATGCGGGACGGGCTCGCCGAACTGGAACCGCGGCACCGGGAACTGCTGCTGCTCCTCGTGGCCGATCCCCCGCTCAGCTACGAGGCGATCGGCGCCAGGCTGGGGATGCCCGTGGGCAGCATCGGACCGACCCGGGCACGCTGCCTGGCCCGGCTGCGGGATACCTCGGCGATGCAGATGTTCCTGGCGAGCGGACACGACACGGATCGGACGGGGGGCGGGCGCAATGACCTCAGCACAGTGGGATGACGACGACGAGCTGTTGGCCGAACTGAGGGCGGCGCTGGAGGCACCTCCGGTGCCCGAGCACGTCGCCACAGCGGCCAAGGCCGCCTACACCTGGCGGACGATCGACGAGGAGTTGGCCTTCGCTGCGCTGGTGTACGACTCGGCGCTGGCTGATCCGGCGCTGGTGCGAGGCGCGGGCCCGCGGACGCTGCTCTTCGAAGGCGATCGGCTGTCCGTCGAGATCGAAGTGAACGAGGAGGGGGTGGTCGGTCAGCTGATCCCGCCGCAGGCCGGCCTGGTCAGGCTGCTGGACGCGGCCGGAACCTTCGCCGAGACACAGGCCGACGAGGTGGGTTGCTTCCTGCTTCCGCGGCCCGAACGAGGCCCCGTACGGCTCACCTGCCGCAGTGGTGAGGATGCGGTCGGTACGCCGTGGCTGCCGCTGTAGCTGCCCCATCCCGTGACAATAAGTAACGGGAACGCCATTGGTGGTCACGAAAGGGTGATAATTGCGCCGCCGACGTGGTAGCTTCGTGTCGATCACGTAACAGTGCGTGTTCATCAGCTCAGGAGATGACCATGCAGAACCACACGTTGCGGTGCCGCGCGGTGCTTGCCCTGGCGGTGGCGGCGATGGTGACGGTCGGCCTGCACGCCGGACCGGCCCAGGCAGCACCGGCCGACCGGGCGCCACTGACCGCGGCAGCCGCCGCCGAGTTGGCAATCACCCTCGGCTCGGCCGGTAGCTACCTCGACTCCCGCTCCGGTCGCATGGTCGTCACCGTGACCGGTGAGGCAGCAGCACAGCGCGTTCGGGACGCCGGTGGCGTGGCGCAGGTCGTGCGCTACAGCGCGGCCGACCTGCGGGCGGGGACGGACCTGCTCAACCGCGACGCCCTGATCCCGGGCACCGCCTGGTCGGTGGACCCGACCACCAATCAGATCGTGATCAGCATCGACGACACCGTCACTGGCGCCAAGCTCGCCCGGCTGACCGCCGTGACCGACCGGCTGGGCGACAAGGTGCGGGTCCAGAGCACGCCGGGCGTGCTGAGCCAACACATCAACGGCGGTCAGGCGATCTACGGAGACGTCTACCGCTGCTCGCTGGGCTTCAACGTGCGCAACGGCAACAAGTTCTACTTCCTGACCGCCGGCCACTGCTCGAACCTCGCGGCGACCTGGTACTCCGCCTCGGAGCAGACCAAGGCCCTCGGCTCGCGTGCCGGCACCAGCTTCCCGACCAACGACTACGGGATCTTCCGCTACGCCAGCGGCGTGCCACACCCGGGCACCGTCAATCTGTACGGCGCCGGCAGCCAGGACATCACCACCGCGCGCGACGCGTTCGTCAACGAACGGGTCCGGCGCAGCGGCAGCACCACCGGTGTGCGCTGGGGCACGGTGACCGGCCTGAACGCCACGGTGAACTACGCCGAGGGCTCGGTGTTCGGCCTGATCCAGACCAACGCCTGCGCCGAAGGCGGCGACAGCGGCGGCCCACTGTTCGACAACACCATCGCGCTCGGCCTGGCCAGCGGCGGCGCCGGTGACTGCACCACCGGCGGGACCACGTTCTTCCAGCCGATCATGGAAGTGCTCAGGGCCTACAACGTCCGCGTCTTCTGAGTGACCGACCGAGAACCCCCGGCCGCCGCTGGCCGGGGGTTCTCGGCTGTCCGACCCCTCGGGATGTGCGGCAGGATGGGCAGGCCCGGTATACGTGACCTTGCGAGGAGTGCGATGTCCGACGTTGAGCTGCTCGTCATCGGATCAGGGCCGGGCGGGCAGAAGGCAGCCATCGCCGGCGCCAAACTGGGCCGGCAAACGGCGGTCGTGGAGAAGGTCAACATGGTCGGCGGCGTCTGCATCAACACCGGAACCATTCCGTCGAAGACGTTGCGTGAAGCGATCGTGTACCTGACCGGGCTGAGCCAACGCGAGGTGTACGGGCACTCGTACCGGCTCAAGCAGGACATCAGCGTCGGCGACCTATCCGCGCGGACGCAGCACGTCATCGGCCGCGAGATCGACGTGATCCGAAGCCAGCTCGGGCGCAACCGGGTAGCCCTGCTGCCGGGGACGGCGCGGTTCCTCGATCCGAACACCGTAGGCGTCCAGTCGGAGGACGGCACGGAGCTGACGGTGCGGGCGGACCGCATCGTGATCGCGTCCGGCACCCGTCCGGCCCGACCGTCCACAGTGGACTTTGATGGCCGGACCATTGTGGACAGTGATCAGGTAATCGGCCTGGATCGGATCCCGGCGTCGATGGTCGTCGTCGGAGCCGGGGTGATCGGCATCGAGTACGCGTCGATGTTCGCAGCGCTCGGGACGAAGGTCACCGTGGTCGAGACCCGCGACCGGATGCTGGACTTCTGCGACCTGGAGATCGTGGAGGCGCTGAAGTACCAGCTGCGCGACCTTGCCGTGACCTTCCGGTTCCGCGAGACCGTGGCGCGGGTGGAGCGGCACCAGGACGGGACGCTGACGCATCTGGCCAGCGGGAAGAAGATCCCCGCCGACACGGTGCTCTACTCCGCCGGCCGGCAGGGTGCCACCGAGGCGCTGGACCTGGAGAACGCGGGCCTACAGGCCGACAAGCGCGGCCGGATCACGGTGAGCTCCGACTACCAGACGGAGGTTGCGCACATCTATGCAGTCGGCGACGTGATCGGGTTCCCCGCGCTGGCGGCGACGTCGATGGAGCAGGGCCGGCGCGCGACTCATCACGCATTCGGCGAGCCGGTGCCCGGATCGCTGACCGACCTGCAGCCGATCGGGATCTACACGATCCCGGAGATCAGCTACGTCGGGCAGACCGAGGAGCAGCTCACCGAGTCCTCGATCCCCTTCGAAGTGGGGGTGGCCCGTTATCGCGAGCTGGCCCGCGGGGCGATCCTCGGGGACTCCTACGGGATGTTGAAGCTGCTCGTGCATGCGGAGGACCGTCATCTGCTCGGCGTACACGTGTTCGGGACCGGGGCAACCGAGCTCGTCCACATCGGACAGACGGTGATGGGCTGCGGCGGGACGGTGGACTACCTGGTCGACGCCGTCTTCAACTACCCGACGCTGGCAGAGTCCTACAAGGTCGCTGCGCTGGATGCGATGAACAAGATGCGCGCGGTGGCCCGCTTCGCCGGTTAACTGTGCAGGCGGACGGCAATCTCCTCGACCTCGAGGGATACCAGATGATTAGTCTTCGGGCAGCTCGACGCTCTGGGTTCCGCCGCCGTACCCGTTCGCCAGGTCGCGACCCTCGACGACGACGCTCGTGACCCCGTCCGGTATCTCGACGCCGGACTGGGAACGCGTGAACG
>JACCZY010000020.1 GCA_013695685.1 Geodermatophilaceae bacterium
GTGACCAGCGCCGCGCAGACGCAGTCTGAGACCCCCACCGGAAAAATACAGTTCGTGGTCAACGGAAAGCCGTACGGATCACCGATGACGCTGAAAGCCGACGGAACTCTCCTCTCCCCACAGTCGAGTCGGCTCGGCGTCGGTACGCACGTCATCAGGGCTGAATACTCGGGGGACGCAATATTCGGGCCCAGCAACAGCAGCTTCACGCACGAAGTGACTGCCGCGCCCTAGCGACGTCGGCCCCTGCCGAATGGCTACGCGTGGCCCTGATTCGATGTGACTTCTTCTCCGACGTGCTCGAACTCAGTACGTCGATGACCGTGATCCTCCCGGAGGCGACGTCGACGCAGATCGGCCTGTCCGGCAGCGCTCGGGCGGGAGCTTTTCCGACGCTCTATCTGCTGCACGGCCTGAGTGACGACGACAGCAGCTGGGTTCGGCGTACCTCGATCGAGCGGTACGTCGCGCCGCTGGGGCTGGCGGTGGTGATGCCCCAGGTCAACCGCAGCTTCTATGCCGACGAGGCGCACGGGAACAAGTACTGGACGTTCCTGTCCGAGGAACTGCCCGAGATCGTCAGCCACTTCTTCCGGGTGTCCGAGCGACGCTCGGACACTTTCGTGGCCGGGCTGTCGATGGGCGGGTACGGCGCGCTCAAATGGGCGCTGCGCCAGCCGGAGCGGTTCGCCGCGGCGGCGTCACTCTCCGGCGCGCTCGATGTGGCCGGAAGGGAGCGCTCGGGGCAGTGGCGGCCGGACCTCGTCGACCGGGTGTTCGGGCAGCGACGCGTTACGGGGACGGATGACGACCTGGTCTGGATGCTCGACCAGGCACATCCCGCGGACCTGCCCGCGCTCTACCTGTGCTGCGGAACCGAGGACGACCTCATCGAGGACAACCGTGTTCTCCTCGCAGCGGCCGGCGACCGTGGGATTCGCGTGACTGTCGACTTCGGGCCAGGCGCGCACGACTGGAACTACTGGGACCGCACCATTCAGGACGTGCTGGCCTGGCTTCCGCTGTCGGATCGGCCGGTCTAGCCGGGACCGAGGTTCTCCAGTAGGCAACTCCTTCACGGCGAAGCCGCGCGGGTCTCGGGCCACCTCGCTGGAGTCCCGGCCGCCGGCGACAGTGGAGAAGCGAATCGCCCCAGGTCGGTGCGCTTGCCCTTCCCACCTCATGAGATGAACTGGAATGAATCAAGTCTAGCGCCTGCCGCCCGCGAGCAGGCCGGCGAGGGCCTGGCCGAGCCGGTCGAGGCGGGTGTCCGCGATCGTGAGCGGGAGAGACAGAACGGCTGCTGCCTGATCGGCCAGGAGGCGCAGGGCGGGATCAGGGCTGCCCGTAAGCCACACCACGCGGGTGTAGTTGGCGAAGTAGACATCACGCAGCTCGGGGAAGCGGTCCAGGCCGAGTTCCTGGATCACCGAACGCTCGAAGGAGCGCACCAGAAAGTCCGTCAGCAGGTACGTGCCCGGTTCTTCCTCGAGGAGTTGCGTGATCCGGTCCGGGCCGGCGTACAGGTCGTAGCAGTGCAGCCCCGGCAACCGCTGCAGTCCGCGACGGTCACAGACCTCGTCCAGGGCGCCGTACGTGCCGCAGTCGGCGTACGCGATCGCGATCCGGTCGTACCGCCCCACCAATTCGTCGACAGCCTCCTCGACGGCGGCGGCGATCCGCTCGGGTCGGTTGTGCAGCAGCGGCGGCAACGGGTAGACGTCAGCCGCCCAGCCGTTGCGCTCCACGATTCCGAAGAGGTCCTTCGCGAGCGCCCCACAGCCGATGACCGCGACCCGGTCAGCCGGGAAACGCGAGCATGTCGACGAATCTGTCGTTGAAGTCCGGTCGGTCAGAGAGCTCGAGATAGCGCACCTCCCTCAGCAGCGCGGCTGCCCCGGCGCGTTCCTGCATCGACAGCAGCGCCATCTTCGCGCCCTCGCCCGCCACGTTGCCCGCGCTCACGATCCGCAACACCGACAGCTTCGGCACCAGCCCGATCCGCACAGCGGAGGCTGGCGACAGATAGCTCCCGAAGGATCCCGCCAGCAGCACCTGCTGGACCTCGCCCGGAGCAATCCCGAACTCCTCCAGCAGCAGGGTCCACCCCGTCGCGATCGCCGCCTTCGCGAACTGCAGCTCCCGCACATCCCGCTGCGAGAGGTAGACCGACTCGGCGGCCTCGATCCCACGCCACGACAGCACGAACACCCGCTCGGCTCCGACCGTGCGGAACCGGTCCGCCAGACCTGGCGCGATCTCCTTCGCGTCCTCCGGGCTCAGCAGACGCCCGCTGGAGTCCAGTAGTCCGACCCTGACCAGCTCGGCCACCGCGTCGACCAGGCCGGATCCGCACAGGCCCAGTGGCTCCACGTCGCCGATTACCTGCACGCCCACGTCGTCGTCGGACAGCTTGACGACCTCGATCGCCCCGTCGGCCGCGCGCATTCCACACCGGATCGCACCGCCCTCGAACGCCGGACCGGCCGGCGCCGCGGTGGCGATGATCCGCTCGCCGTCCCCGAGCACGATCTCGCAGTTCGTCCCCACGTCGATGAACAGGCGCAGCCGCTTGTCCCGATCCATGCCCGAGGCGAGCATCCCGGCCACGATGTCGCCGCCGACGTACGCACCCAGCGCCGGGAACACCACCGCCGGCGCCGCCGGATGCAGGGACAGGCCGAGATCCGATGCCTTGACAGCAGGCCACGACGCGGTGGACATCACGAACGGCGCCACCCCCAACGGCTCCGGGTCGATCCCCAGCACCAGCGCCGTCATGGTCGCGTTGCCGGCCAGCGCCACCTCGTAGACCTCACCGGGGTCGACCTCGGCCTCCGCGCACACCTCCGCCGACAACGCCGACAACGTCTCCTGCGCCAGGGTCCGCAGCCGCCCCAGAGCGGAGGGGTCGAGCATCGTCGCGCTGATCCGGGTGATCACATCCGCCCCGAACGGCTGCTGCTTGTTCAGCATCGACGCCACCGCCGCCGGCGTACCGGTCGACGTGTCCAGCAGCGTCGCCACCACAGTCGTCGTACCGAGGTCGTAGGCGAGTGCGAACCGGCGCGCGGTCGTGTCACCCGGCTCAACGTCGACCAGCACGTCGTCGACGACGACCGCAGTCACCTTGAAGTCAGCCGACCTCAGTACGCCGGGCAGCCGGCGCAGCGCATGCAGATCCGCGCGCAGTTCCAGATCGTCGAGCGCGTCCAGGACCCGGTCGAGATCGGGTCGCTGATCCTGCAGCGACGGCTCGCTCAGTTCGACGTACCGCTTCTGGATCGCCGGACGGAGGATCACCTGCCGGCCGACACCGACGGTCGCGGCCTTCGGTCGAGTCGACAGCGGCGGTACCTCGACCGATACGTCGTTGACCGCGGCGGCCATGCAGGCCAGCCGCCACCCGTCCCGCAACTCCTCGGCGGTGAAACATCGCGCATCCAGACGCGACACCGGCACCGAGCCGGACGTGATCCGCACCCGGCACTTCTTGCAGGTACCGTGCCCGCCGCAGGTGGAGTCGATCGCGATTCCGTTCCAGCTCGCGGCGTCGAACACCGTCACACCGGGCGGCACCCGAACGTCCCGCTCCAACGGCAGGAAGCGCAGCCGGACCCGGCCGGTTCCGTCGTGCGACAGCTCCGGAGACCCGGGCGGGTCGAGCAATCCCTCGCGGTGCAGGTCCGATCGCGACGCGCGGGTCATACCGGCGCCTCGGCGGCGGGAAGTGCCTCGGCTGCGCCTTGCGCCTCGGCGGCGGGAAGTGCCTCGGCGCTCATGCCGACTGTTTGGCCCGGTGAGCGGCGATCCAGTTCATCCCCCACTCGTCGTTGCCGAGCAACAGGTCGGCCGCCTTGACCGCCTCGACGATCTGCTCCGAGCGGGTGTCCATGATCGCGCTGGTCAACCCGTGTGCCATCGCCATCGGCAGGAAGGTCGCGCCGAGCGTGTGCCGGCCCGGCATCCCGAAGGACACGTTCGAGGCCCCGAGGCACATGTTCAGCCCGAACTCCTGGCGGATCCGCGAGATCGTCTCCAGCGTGGTCGCGACCACCGTCGTGTCCGCCCCGATCGGCATCGCCAGCGGGTCGATCACGATGTCCTCGATCGCCAGGCCGTAGCGCGACGTGGCGACCTCAACGATGTGCCGGACCAACTCCAGGCGCCGGTCGGCCTCCATCGGGATCTCGTACTCGTCGTTCGGCAGCGCGATGACGGCGGCGCCGTACCGCTTGACCAACGGCAGGATCAACTCCATCCGCTCGTCCTCGGCGGTCACCGAGTTGACCAGCGCCCGGCCGTCGTACGCCGCCAACCCCGCCTCCAGCGCCTCGACCACGGAGGAGTCGATGCAGATCGGCAGATCGGTCGAGCTCTGCACCAGCTTGATCGCGTTGGCGAGCAGCGCCGGCTCGTCGGTCAGCGGAACGCCCATGTTGACGTCGAGGACGGTCGCGCCGCCGGCGACCTGCGCGGCCACGTCCCGCTCGATCGCCGAGAGGTCACCGGCGCGGAGTTGTTCCTGGAAGATCCGCCGGCCGGTCGGGTTGATCCGCTCGCCGATCAGGCAGAACGGTTGGTCGTGACCGAGGACGACCTCGCGGGTGGCCGAGCGCAGTGTGGTGTGCATACGAGTCCCTTCAACCGTCGCTAGACGGAGACCGCAGTGCGGCGCTTGTTCATCAGGTCCTTGGCGCGCTTGACCGTCTGAGATGCATCGGAGGCGTAGCCGTCCGCGCCCACTGCGTCGGCGTACTCCTGGGTGACCGGCGCGCCGCCGACCATGACGATGACGCTGTTACGCAGGCCCGCCTTCTGCAGCGCGTTGATGTTGGCCTTGAACATCGGCATCGTCGTCGTCAGGAACGCCGAGAAGCCGACGATGTCGGGCTTGTGCTCCTCGATCGCCGCGACGAACTTCTCCGGCGCCACCTGCACACCGAGGTCGATCACGTGGAAGCCGGCGCCCTCCAACATGATGTTGACGAGGTTCTTGCCGATGTCGTGGACGTCGCCCTTGACCGTGCCCATCAGGAACGTCCCGACCATCTGGGCGCCGGTCTCGGCCAGGAGCGGTCGCAGGATCGTCAGCGCGCCGCTCATCGCGCGGCCGGCGATGAGCATCTCCGGCACGAAGAAGTCGCCCCGCTCGAACCGAGCGCCTACCTCCTCCAGCGAGGGGATGAGGGCGTCGTACAGCAGCGATGTCGGGGTCATCCCCAGCTCGAGCCCGATCCGCGTCAGTTCGGCGACGGCGGGCGCGTTGCCGACCAACGTCCTGTCGTAGAGCTCCTGAAGCAGTTCTTCGGGGGTCATGCCGCCCCTTCCTTTCCGGGCTGGTGTCCGAGCAGGCCGGACAGGGTGGCGATCTCCGTGACGAGCAGCTTCCCGATGGCATCCAGTTGGCCGGCCAGTCGTACGTCGGGACCGGACACGCTCAGTGCCGCGACCACCTCACCGGCATGGCCGTGGACCGGTACGGCGACGGCGTCGAGCCCGGGTTCCAGTTCGCCACGGGTGGTGGCGTAGCCGCGTTCGAGGACCGTCCGCAGCTCGCTCCGGAGCTGACGTGCCGTCAGGGTGCGCGGCGTACGGCGTTGCAATGTTCCGGCCGGTACGGGGATCAGGCCGTGCGCGTAGAAGACCTTGCCGAGAGCGGAACAGTGCGCCGGGACGTCGACGCCGACCCAGTTGCTCGCACCGAGCAGGAAGCGGGAGTCGACCTGGGCGATCTGCACGACGCTCTGCCCTCGTGGGACGGCCAGGTTGACCGTTTCCCCAGTCGCCCGCCCGATCCGTTGCAGAACCGGCTCCGCGATCCGCTCGAGTTCGACGATCGGCTCGTGCCGGGCGGCGTACAGCGCGAAGAGCGCACCGGGCCGGAAGGCGCCGTCGGCATCGCGCTCCAGGAGGTGATGGCGCTCCAGGGCCTGCAGCAGTCGGGAGCCGGTGGACTTGGCCAGGCCGGTCTCGTCGAGCAGCGCGCCGAAGCTGTACGGGCGGTGGGCATGCACGACGAGGGAGACCAGTTCGGCCGCCCGGTCGATCGCCTGCGTGCCTGTCATTGCCCCTCACCGGTCCTATGCGCCACTATGTGGAACTGCAGTTCCACACTATGGGTCCGAGCCGGGCCCGCGTCAAGGAGGCAGGGATGTTCCGCAACACGATGCCGCGCTACGAGGTGCTGTCCGAGGACGCGATGGCGGTGCTCGACGGCGGCTGGCGCCGAATCCTCACCGACATCGGCATCGAGTTCATGTCCGACCGGGCGCTCGACCTGTTCCGGCAGGCTGGGCAGAAGGTGGAGGACAACACGGTCTTCCTCGACCCCCACTTCGTCCTGGAACAGGTGGCCAAGGCGCCGCGCGAGTTCGATGTGGCTGCCCGCAATCCCGCCAACTCGGTGCACATCGGCGGCGACATGATGTCCTTCGGCGCGGTCTACGGACCGCCGTTCGTGCGCCAGGGCGACGTGCGCCGGGACGCCACGATGGAGGACTACCGGAACTTCACGAGGCTGGCGCAGTCCTTCAGCGTCCTCGACTCCGCCGGCGGGGTGATCTGCGAGCCGAACGACGCGGCACTGGACTCCCGACACCTCGACATGACGTACGCGCTGCAGACGCTGACCGACAAGGTCTACATGGGCAACGTCGTCTCCGGCGTCAATGCACGGGACACCATCGAGATGAGTTCCATCCTCTTCGGCGGGCGCGAGGCCATCGAGCAGACACCTGTGACGATCAGCCTGATCAACTGCAACTCACCGCTGCGGTGGGACGACCGGATGCTCGAGGCGCAGTTCGAGTACTCCGCGGCGAACCAGGCGGTCGTCCTCACGCCGTTCCTGCTCATGGGAGCGATGTCCCCGGTGACCATCCCATCGGCGCTGGTGCAGCAGATGGCCGAGGCGTTGAGCGGGATTGCGCTGTCCCAGCTGATCCGGCCCGGTTCCCCGGTGATCTTCGGGTCGTTCCTGTCCAACATCGACATGCAGTCCGGGTCGCCGTGCTTCGGTACGCCGGAATCGGCGGT
>JACCZY010000032.1 GCA_013695685.1 Geodermatophilaceae bacterium
CCGTCTGCATGGGCTCGGACAGCGTGCCCACCCACGCGAACTGGTTTTCCGTCGGCAGGTAGTTCCTGATCTCCCCGAGCGCCTCGATGGCGTCGAGGATCGAGGCGATGATCATCATGAACACCGCTCCGCCCACCGCCGCCAGCGGGGCATCGGTGATGACCGAGAGCATGAACGCCAACGATCCGACCGTCAGCAGCGTGAAGCCCAGATAGGCGACGATCGCCAGCAGCCGCACCAGCGCCTCGCCCTGGCCCAGCGTGATGCCGACCGGCGTACGCACGGGATCCCAGCCGTAGACGATCGCCCCGGCGACGAGCGACACGATCGTCAAGGTGACCAGCGCACTGACCGACAGGATCAAGGCGACAGCGAACTTCTGCCGCAGCAGCCGGGACCGCGGGACCGGGGCGGCGAGCAGGTAGCGCAGGCTGCCCCAACTCGCCTCACTCGCGATCGTGTCGCCGAAGAACAGCGCGTAGACGACCACGAGGAAGAAACCCGTCGTCGCGAACATCACGAACAGCACGAAGTTCAGCGATCCGGCCGTGGCCACATCGACCAGATTGACCCTGCTGTCGCCCTCGTCGAAGTCCTCGGAGCCCACCGTGAACGCGAGGATGAGGATGAGCGGCAGCAGGGCGAGGAACGCGAACGTGGCCTTGGTCCGCCGCCGCTTGAGCTGCCGGATCAACTCCACCCGAATGCCGAGAGTGGCGCCCGGGCGGTATCCGACGGCGGCGCCGGTGCGGTCAGTCGACGTCATGCCGGCCCTCCCCCACCAGGGAGATGAACACGTCCTCCAGCCGGCGCCGTGGAGTGAACCGCTCTACGCCGACACCCGCGCCGACGAGTTCGCGGACGAGACTGCTGCGTTCGGTCCCGTCCATCTCCACGATCACGCCGTCGGCGGTGCTCTCCACGCTGTGTACGCCGGACATGCCCGACAACACCCGGACCGCCGCCGGCCGGTCGTCCACACCGATGAGCACGGACGAGGACTCGCCGACCACCTCACCGACGGTGCCCTGCGCGACGAGCCGGCCCTTGTGCATGACGACGACATGCGTGCAGGTCTGCTCCACCTCGGCAAGCAGGTGACTGGACACGAGAACGGCACGGGAGCTGTGCCACCCGAGGTCGCCGGGGGTCGAACGAGTGACGTAACGCCGCAACACCTCCCGCATTTCCCGTATCTGCGGGGGATCGAGCCCATTCGTCGGCTCGTCGAGCACGAGCAGGTCGGGCAGCCCGAGCATCGACTGCGCGATGGCGAGCCGCTGTCGCATCCCCTGGCTGTAGGTCCGTACCGTCTTGTGCACGGCAGCGCCCAACCCGGATATCTCCAGCGCCTCCTCCAGATGCGCGTCCTGCGGCGGCCGGCCGGTGGCCCGCCAGTACAGGGCCAGGTTGTCCGCGCCGGTCAGATGGGGCAGGAATCCGGTGCCCTCGACGAATGCGCCGAGGCGGGACAGCACCGGCGCGCCGGCGTGCACCCGGTGACCGAAGACCCGCAGTTCGCCCTGCGTCGGCTTGATGAGGCCCATCAGCATTCGGAGAGTGGTGGTCTTGCCGGCCCCGTTCGGGCCCAGCAGGCCGACGACCTGACCGGGTTCGACCCGGAAGGACAGGTCCTGCACCGCCACGAAGCCGTCGCTGTACGCCTTGGTGAGCCCGGTCGTGACGAGCGGTACGTCGATCAGCTCGCCGTCCGCATCGGACACTTCGTCGCCGCGCCTTCGTCGGACGACAACCCAGCCCACCAGCGCCAACGCGGCCGCCAGCCCGAGGGTGATGAGCAGGGCCAGCAGCCAGGGCGTCGAGGCGGCGTCCAAGGGTTCACCGTCGACCGTAGGCACACTGATGGTTGGGTCGGTGGCGGCGAGCGCGATCTCGTAGACGACGGGCTCGACCGGGGTGAGATAGGCCTGATCCGTAGTGGCCAGCACCAGCCGCATCGCGTGGCCCACCTCGAACCGGTAGGCGATCGCCGGGAGCGTGACCTCCACCGACGCCGCTCCGTCCATAGTGGACGGCGAGCCGCTGAGCCGGATCGGGGCCACCAGGCCCTGCGGCAGTGATGTCTGCCCGTCGGGGCCGACGTCGTACAGCTTGGCGAACAACACTGCTTCTCCGGTGGGTGCGGCGATCCGCACGGACACCGTCGGCGTCCCGACGACCTGCACAGGCTTGTCGAACACCGCGCTCTGGAAGGCCGCCGACTGACTCGGCAGGTCCAGCGCGAGGCCGTCCAGCAGGCTGGTGATCTGGGTCAGACCGGGCAGGCTCGAGATGGCAGCCGGACTGCCCCCCGGCGGGGTCACCGCCCGCTGCGTCGGTCCGGCCAGCGCGATCTCGCTGCGTCGCGTGGTGCCTTCGACGAGCCCCGGGTAGCTGTCGCTCAACGTCGTCCGCGACGTGGGCCGGCCGTTGTTCGTGGACAGCCCGGTCACCTGGGCGTACTCGAAGCCGGTACCCGGGTCCGCACCCTCGCCGAGCAGGTGGAAGTCGAACCATTCCGTGGTCAGCTCGCGCAGCCGGCCGGCGTCGGCCTCCGAGCCGGAGGAGTCGTGGCCACCGGTGTACCAGACCATCTTCACCGGCGTGCCGCTAGCGGCGATGCCCCGGGCATTCGCGTCGGCCTCGGTCAGTGGGAAGAGCGTGTCCGCCTCGCCCTGGATGAGCAGCGTCGGAGCGGTGATCCGGTCCAGAACCGACGCGGGGCTGGACCGTTCCAGCAGGGCAGCGGTCTCCGGGGAGAGCCGGCCGGTGGTGGCCGCGTCGGCGTACGCCGCGCACACCTCGGGCCGGAACCGCCCGCAGACCGGGTTCGTCACACCGTCGGGCAACTTCCCGGCCGTGGTCCCGGCGCCGTCCTGGGCAGCCAGGATCGCGGCCGGATCGAGCGCACTGCCCGAGGCGAAGAACAGCCCGGCCCAGAGTTGCTTGAACACCCCGTCCGGGGACGACGGGCTGCCGGCGGCCGGTGTCACCGCGACCGGCGCGCCGACGGAGTTGGGGAAGAACGCGTTCACCATGCTGTTCCACGTGATCTGCGGAACTATCGCGTCGACCCGGTCGTCGTAGCCGGCTGCCAGCAGCGCGAGGGCGCCGCCGTACGACGGGCCGCTGATCCCGACCCTGGGATCACCCGGCGCATCCTGGATCACGTCCGGCCGCTCGGCCAGGAAGTCGACCAGCTGTCGTGCGTCGGCGACCTCGAATTCGGGGCTGTTCAGCCCGATCTGGCCGGAACTCTCACCGAATCCGCGCGCGCTGTACGTCAGGACGACGTACCCCTGCCCGGCCAGCGCCTCCGCGTCGGCCAGCACGCTCGCCCGGGACCCCCCGAACCCGTGGGCGAGGACGACCGCGGCCCCTGGGGCATTCTCGTCAACGCCATCGGGAACGAAGACGGCGGTGTCCAGCTGCACCTCATCGGGCCCGGCTCCCGATGCGACGGTCAGGTACTCCGTCCGGAAGCCGCTGAGCCCCGACGGTGCGATCACCGACCAGGTCACCAGTCCGGCCAGCAGGAGGAGTACGGCGACGACGGCGATCTGGGTGCGCCCCGACCACCGGCGGACGGCTGACAACACCTTGCGCAGGCTCGTCACCCGGCTCGCTCGTTCATCGCGGTCTCCTGGGGTCGGGCCTGCCGGCCAGCGGCCGTGGGCCGATCTGCAGACCAGCGTACGTCGCTGCCTCGCAGCCTCAAGGCACACAGCCGACTAACCTCGGCTGCATGCCGACACACCATCCCGATGGCTGAGCCGGGTAGGCAGCTGCTGCTGTCCCGCGTCGAGCAGTCCGAGCAGGCGCTGCTCGCCCGGATCTCCGGGCTCGACGACGACGAGATGGCAGCAGACAGCGCACTGCCCGGCTGGACCCGCGGACACGTGCTGACCCACCTCGCGCGCAACGCCGAGACCTTTGCCGACGTGCTCGACGGTGCCCGCCGCGGCGAGGTGCTCGCGATGTACGGCGGGAGCGTCGTGGCCCGCAATGCCGGCATCGAGACCGGCGCGTCCAGGCCCGCACCCGAACTCGTCGACGACGTCCAGCGCACGAGCAGCCGCTTGCGCGAGGGGTTACGGGCGCTGGCCGAGCCGGACTGGGAGCGCCACATACGCCACGTCCGTGGCGGCGGCCTGCTCGGCATCGAGGACGTCGTGTGGATGCGGTGGCAGGAGGTGGAGATCCATCAGGTCGACCTGGACCGCGGCTACGGTCCTGCGGACTGGCCGGCCGAGTTCGTCGAGCTCAACCTGCCTCGGCAGCTCCGGCGGCTGCCCGAACGCGCCCCGGATGTGAGCCCGCCCAAGTTGGCGGCGCACGACGTCCTGGCCTGGCTGTACGGACGGGGACGGCCGGGTCTTCCCGACCTACCGCCGTGGCCCTGACAGCCGCAACGGGCAACACCACCTGGACGACGGGCGGGCCGCCGCTCTGGTAGGGATGGGCCATGCGAATCCCAGGTCCCGCCGCTGCCATCATCGGCGCCCTCGTCGCGTTAACGGCGACGGGCTGCGCGTCGACCATCGCCGGTGACGGTCGCCTCGCCGCGGATGCGACCCGGTCCGAGCAGACCACGGAGTCCACCGACAGCACCGAGCCCACCGACAGCACGGAGCCGACCGAGAGCACCGAGCCGACGCAGACAACGACACCTACCGACACCGACACCGGCGACGGCGAACTGGACTGCCCGGGGGAAAGCGTGTCGCCCCCCGGAGCGCCGTACTGCTACACCGCACCGACAGGGCTGGACGAGGTCGAACTCGGCGACCCGACCGCAGGGGAATCGGGATCGTTCCGCACCAGCTACGGCTTCGGTCCGACCGACCACGTCGAGGTCCAGGCCTACGTCGTCGGCATCGACACCGACACCCTGACCGACGACGAGATCGTCGCCGAACTCGTCAGCGTGATCGCCGACCTGGAAGCCGGCGGCTTCGACTTCGAGGAGCAGCCGACGCCATTGACAGTCGACGGCGCGCGCGGATTCGCCTACCAGGGTACGTCGACAGACGGGTCCCAGAACATCGTCACGCACTTCATCTTCCGCGGGCTCAACGAGGTGCAGATCAACTGCGCCTACGTCGAGGAGGCCGACGTCATCGACTCCGCCTGCGCCGAGGTGCTCGGCAGCATGCAGATCATCGACTGACCCGGCGAGGCAGCGCTCATAGTTCGATTCCCAGCCGGCGGGCGGAGCGGGCCCGCTGGCGGGTCGCCCGCAGCCGGCGCAGCCGCTTCACGAGCATCGGGTCGGCGGCCACGGCCTCGGGCCGGTCGATCAGGGCATTGAGCACCTGGTAGTAGCGGGTGGTGGACATGCCGAACAGGTCACGGATGGCCTGCTCCTTTGCGCCGGCGTACTGCCACCACTGCCGCTCGAAGTTGAGGATCTCCCGCTCACGCCGGCCGAGCCCGTCGGCGGGTTCGGCGGCCGGCGACAGCGACTCGCCGCTCCCCGCCTCGCGCGCTCCCACAGAATCCATCCGACTCCGATCGCGAATCACACATGTGTCATTCCCCGCGGCTGACACTGTAGGCCACGATGCCCAGCGGCGGGCTCAGCCACGCCCGCCTACACGGCCGGAGCGATCAACTCCCGCCGGTTTCGCCGCAGGAGGTCCACGGTAAAGACCGCGAGTGCCAACCAGACCAGGCCGAATCCGGCCAGCCGGCTGGCCGGCATCGGCTCGTGGAACACCACCAGGCCGAGTACGAATTGCATGGTCGGCGCCAGGTACTGCAACAGGCCGATCGTCGTCAGCGGCACTCGCCGTGCCGCAGCCGCGAAGAACATCAGCGGCACCGCCGTCACGATGCCGGTGAGGACCATCAATGCGGTGTGTGGCGCCGAGACACCGCCGAACGCCGCATCCCCTTGCGCGTGCAGCAGCAAGAGCATCCCGAGCGCCGGGCCGGCCAGAACGGCGCTCTCGATCACCAGACCCTGCGTGGCTCCGACCGGCGCGATCTTTTTGAGCAGGCCGTAGAACCCGAAGCTGAAGGCCAGCACCAAGGCGATGAACGGCGGCCGGCCGTAGTCAATGGTGAGCACTGCAACGGCGAGCGTCGCAATGCCGACCGCCACCCATTGGACAGCACGCAACCGTTCGCCGAAGACGACCACTCCGAGGGCCACACTGACCAGCGGGTTGATGAAGTAACCGAGGGATGTCTCGACGACCTGGCCGCTGTTGACCCCGTAGATGTAGGTGCCCCAGTTGACCGAGATCAGCAAAGCTGCAGCGACCAGGGTCAACGCCGTACGCCGGGTCCGCACCGCCGAGCGCACGGCCGTCCACTGCCGGCGTACGGCGATGATGACAGCGGTGAACACCAGCGACCACACGATCCGGTGCCCGAGGATCTCCAGGGAGCCGGCCGGCTTCAACAGGGTCCAGTACAGCGGGAAGAGGCCCCAGCACAGGTACGCAGCGACGGCGTACCAGATGCCGCGGCGCGGGTCGGTCACGACGGGGAGGCTAGTGGCCTGCGATGGTGGACCGGATGAGCCACCTGCACCCGGAAGCCGGGAGGTGGCTGGGGACCGGCAAGTCGGCTAGCTGCCGCCCGCCCGGTTCACGTGCGGGAGCGGTCGTTTTGGAGGCGCCGTCGCGCGTCGGCCAGCACGCCGGAGAGTGCGACAGCGGTCGCCTCGGCGATCGAGCGCCAGGGAACCCGGCGGAGCACATCCGCGGCCCGGCGGCGCGCCGGCTCGAGCTGGCGGAGCGCCGACCGGGCGTCCTCGGCGAGGGCGGCCAGCGCCTGCCGCCGCGAGCGCAGGACCAGGTAGTGATCGACCCCGCGTGCGGCCACCAGTCCGCCGAAGACCCCACCAGCGCACGCCACTCCCAGCAGTCGCCACGCGACTCCGTCGGTCTGGACGGTGGCCACGCCGAAGACGGTCAGGGCGACGGTGACGGCGAGGATGAGGCTGACCACTGCCAACGCTCCCGCCGGACCCTGGTGCCTCGCCGGCCCGTGGCGCTCGTAGCGGGTTGCCGCGCCTCCGACCGTCCCGGTGACCGCCACCAGGCAGATCAGGAAGGCCAGGTCCCATCCAGACACGACGCACCCCTCTCAATAGTCACTCTGGCCTCATGTGCAACATCAGTAACATACTGTGAGCAGCCGGCCCAGTGCCCCCGACGAGCCGTGACCCAACTGTGTCTATCGGCGGACCGGAGGCACATCGGTGCCGGGCAGACTCGGGCGGTGCAGCCGGAGCAGGCCGACCAGAAGCGGTGGCGGGCCTTGGCCGTGTGCCTGTGCGCGGGCTTCTTGACCCTGCTGGACGTCAGCATCGTCAACGTCGCCCTGCCCTCCATCGAGGAGGGGCTCGGTGCCGGACCGGCTGACCTGCAATGGATTCTCACCGGGTACGCCGTGGCGTTCGGGCTGGTGCTCGTCTCGGCAGGGCGGCTCGGCGACGCACGCGGGCGTCGGCGAATCTTCCTCCTCGGCCTGCTCGTGTTCACGGCCGGGTCCGCGATGGCCGGGTTCGCCCCCGGCCCGGGGTGGCTCTCCGGTGCGCGCGTCGTGCAGGGTGTCGGTGCCGGGATCCTCATGCCGCAGATAGCCGGCTTCATCCAGACGCTGTTCCATGGCCCCGAGCGTGGGCGGGCCTTCGGGTTGTTGGGCGCGGCGATCGGCCTGTCCACCGCGGCCGGGCCGGTGACCGGAGGCGTGATCCTGGATCTCGTGGGTGGCCCGGACGCCTGGCGATGGATCTTCCTGGTCAACCTTCCGGTCGGCCTGCTGGTGCTGGTGCTCGCCCTGCGGCTGCTGCCCGAGACCGACCCCGGCACCCGGGACAGCCGGCTGGACCCGGTCGGGGTCGTGTTGCTCGGCGCGGGAACGGTGCTCATCCTGCTGCCGCTGATCGGGACCGACGCGAGCCTGGCAGATCGGCCGTGGTGGCTGCTCGGCGCGGGCGTGCTCGCGCTCGTCGGCTTTCTCGGGTGGGAGCGCCGACATGCCGACAAGGGCGGCGCGCCGGTAGTCGACATGACGCTGTTTCACCGCCGCTCCTATGCCCTCGGCGCGGCGCTAGCCTTGGTGTACTTCGCGGGCTTCACCCCGATCTTCTTCGTGCTCACGCTGACCTTGCAGTCCGGCCTCGGCTACAGCCCACTGCTCGCCGGAATCGCCACCACACCGTTCGCGATCGGCGGGGCTATCGCCGCGCTGGGCGGCGGCCGGCTTGTGGACCGCTTCGGTCGAGCGCTCGTTGCCATCGGCCTGGCCCTGAGCATCGTGGGTGTCCTCGGGACAGCGGCCGTCGTCGGGCTGGTTCCTGCCGCGGCGCTCGGCTGGGCGATCGCCGGCCCGCTGTTCGTCGCCGGTATCGGCAGCGGTCTGGTGGTCTCCCCGAATCAGGCCCTGACGCTCAGCGAGGTCCCGGTCGCCGGGGGCGGCAGCGCCGCCGGAGTCGTGCAGACCGGTCAGCGGATCGGCACCGCGTTGGGCGTCGCGACCGTAGGTGCGGCGTTCTTCACCGTTCTGGCCGGCGGCGCCGACTACCTCGTGGCGTTCATGATCTCGCTGCTGGTCGTCGCGGGCTTGATGACACTGGCACTGGGCATCGCGCTGGCCGACCTCGAGTTGAACCGGCGTACCGGCACACGAGCCCGGCTCTGACTCCTCTGCCAAGACACCCGGTGGCGGTTCCGGCCCGTCCACCGCCGAGTTGTCAGTAACCAACCGATTTCTGCTGAGCCTCCGGTCCGGATCGAACGGACGACCTGCCGCTTACAAGGCGGCTGCGCTACCACTGCGCCACGGAGGCGGGTCAGCGCTAGGCAGCGTAACCGCACCCGCGTCCGCCGCTGTTTACAGTTGCCCGATGGCCCACCGCGACCTGCCAACGGCGAGCGCGGCCATCGGCATTCCGATGACTGCCGACGACGAGATGCGCCGAGTCGGCTTGACGCGGATGAAGCTGATCGCCACCGGACTGTTCCTCGCCGCCGCAGCCGTGTTCCTGGCCTGCCTGTTGCTCGGCGCGGACGCGGGCCCGTGGGTGGGCTACGTCCGCGCTGCCGCCGAGGCGTCGATGATCGGTGCGCTCGCGGACTGGTTCGCCGTCACGGCGCTCTTCCGGCATCCACTCGGCATCCCGATCCCGCACACCGCGATCATTCCCCGCCGTAAGGACCAGATCGGTGAAGCCCTCGGGGTCTTCGTACAGCGCAACTTTCTCACCCGTTCGGTGCTGGGCGAGAAGCTGCGCAGTTTGGGCGTGGCCCGGCGTACCGGCGAGTGGCTCGCCGAACCCGAGCATGCCCGCCGGCTTGGTGACAACCTCGGCGCGGTGCTTACCGGTATGTCGCAGGTGCTCCGCGACGAGGACGTGCAGGCGTTCGTCGACCAACTCGTCTCCTCCCGGATCCGGTCGACCCCAGCGGCTCCGATCCTCGCCCGGGTGCTGGAGATCGCGGTCGAGGGCGGCCACCACCAGGATGTGCTCAGTTCCGGGCTGCGGGGCCTGGGGCGGTTTCTCGACGACAACAAGGCAGTGCTGAGGTCGAAACTCGGGGAGGAGTCCCCGGAGTGGGTGCCGGAGTGGATCGACGACCGGGTGTTCGCCAAGGCGTTCACTGCGCTGCAGAGGTTTCTCGGCGAGGTCGCGTCCACTCCCGACCACGAGCTGCGGCGCGCCCTCGACCTGCGGCTGCAGGAGTACGTCGTCGCGCTCCGTACCGACCCTGACGCCGCAGCGCGGGTAGAGCTGGTGAAAGACGAGATTCTTGAGCACCCGAGCGTCAAGGAATGGTCGGCCTCGCTCTGGGGAGGCCTCAAGAAGAGCCTGCTCGAGCTCAGCAACGACCCGTCGTCCGAGCTACGGCAACGCTTCCAGTCCTCGATCGTCCACTTCGGACAGACGCTGCGCGACGATTCTGAGTTGCAGGCCAAGCTCGACCGCTGGGTCGAAGGGGCGGCGGCGTACGTCGTCGATCAGTACAGCGACGACATCGCCGACTTGGTGTCCGGAACTGTGGCCAAATGGGACGCGGTGGAGACCAGCAACCGGATCGAGCTGCAGGTCGGGCGTGACCTGCAGTTCATCCGGATCAACGGCACGGTCGTCGGTGGCCTGGCCGGCCTGCTGATCTACAGCGTCGCGCAGCTGATCGGGTGACGGCCGGAGGTCAGGCTGTGCGAGTGGCGCGGCGGCGGGCAATCTCGCCCAGCGCGACCGCAACCGCCACACTGGCGTTCAACGACTCCGCGCCCGAGGTGATCGGGATGGAGACGGTGAGATCACACGCCTCGCCCACGAGCCGCGACATCCCCTTTCCCTCCGAGCCGGCCACCAGGACCAGCGGTTCGGTGGCAGCCGGTAGGTCGAAGAGGCTGGTGCCGCCCTGCACGTCCAGCCCGACGACGAGCAGCCCCGCCTTGCGGTAGGCGACCAGTGCCCGGGTCAGGTTCGTGGCCCGGGCGATCGGGAGCCGGGCCGCGGCACCGGAGCTGGTCCGCCAGGCGCTCGCCGTCATCCCCGCCGCCCGCCGCTCCGGGATCAGTACGCCGTGCGCGCCGAACGCCGCTGCCGTGCGGACGACTGCACCGAGATTGCGCGGGTCCATCACCCCGTCGAGGGCGACGATGAGGGGCGCGCGACCGCTGTCGATTGCCTGGGCCAGCACGTCGTCCGGGTGGGCATAGGAGTACGGCGGAACCTGCAGACCCAGACCCTGATGCAACAACCCCCCGGTCATCCGGTCCAGCTCGGCCTTGCTGACCTCCAGGATCGAGATGCCCCTGTCACCTGCCCGCTGCACCGCCTCGGCCACCCGCTCGTCGAGGTCGAGGTTCGACGCGACGTACAACCCGGTCGCCGGGATCTGCGCCCGCAGCGCCTCGACCACAGGATTGCGGCCGACCAGTAGCTCGGGTGCGTTGTCCGGCTTACGCTGCTGGCGCGGCCGCTGATCGGGGCGCCTGGCCGCGGCCTTTGCCCGGCGGGCGGCCGCGTGCTTGGGCCGCTCCTCGGCCCGAGGTGTCGGTCCACGGCCTTCGAGCTGCTTGCGCCGCTGCCCACCGGAGCCCACAGTGGGCCCCTTCTTCCCGGCGGGCTTGCGCCGGGCCGAACCGCCGCCACTCATGAGCGCGCCCCTTCCATGGTCCACCGCGGACCGGCTGCGGTGTCCTCCACCACGACACCGGCAGCAGCCAGCCGGTCGCGGATGGCATCTGCTGCCGCGTAGTCCTTCCGGGCCCGGGCGGCCGCGCGTTGCTCCAGCGCCACTCCTACCAGGGCGTCGACCACCGGCCGCAAGCCGCTGTCCGACGAGCCGGCCCAGGGCGCCGCGAGCGGATCCAGGCCCAGTACGCCGAGCATCGCCCGGACCGCTCCCAGGCTGCCGGCAACGGCGGCATCGTCGGCTGCGGTCAGTGCGGTGTTACCCGCCCGGATGATGTCCTGGACGCTGGCCAGCGCGGCCGGCACGCCGAGGTCGTCGTCCATGGCCGCGACGAAGTCCGCGCACAGCACCGGCGTACCGGCCTCGGATCCGACCCGCTCGGCGGCCCTTGTCACGAACCCCTCGATCCGCCGGAACGCGACGGCGGCTTCGGCCAGCGAGTCGGGTGTGTACTCGATGGTGCTGCGGTAGTGCGGGGCGGACAGGTAGTAGCGCAGCTCGACCGGCCGGACTTCTCCGACCAGGTCCGCGACGAGGGTGGAGTTGCCGAGGGACTTGCTCATCTTCTCCCCGCCCAGCGTCACCCAGGCATTGTGCATCCAGTACGACGCGAACCCATCACCCACGGCCCGGGACTGGGCCTGCTCGTTCTCGTGGTGGGGGAAGATCAAGTCCAGCCCGCCGCCGTGGATGTCGAAGCTCGGGCCGAGATAGCGCTCGACCATCGCGGAGCACTCCAGGTGCCAGCCCGGGCGCCCGGCGCCCCACGGCGTGTCCCAGGACGGCTCGCCGGGGCGGGCGCCCTTCCAGAGGGCGAAGTCACGCGGGTCGCGCTTGGCCGATCCGTCGTCGGTGTCCGCCGCCGACAGCATCTGGTCCGGACGCTGCCCCGACAGTTCGCCGTACCGGGGGTAGGACGCGACGTCGAAGTAGACGTCGTCGCCGGCGGGGTAGGCGTGGCCGGTGTCGATCAGCCGGTGCATCAGCCGGATCATCTCCGGCACATGTCCGGTCGCGCGGGGCTCGTACGTCGGCGGCAGGCAGCCCACCACCTCGTAGGCCCTGCTCAATTCGCGTTCGAACCTGGCCGCCCAGGCCCACCACGGCACGCCGGCTTCGGCGGACTTGGCAAGGATCTTGTCGTCGATGTCGGTGACGTTGCGCACGAGACGCACAGCGTGTCCGCTGCGCTCGAGCCAGCGACTCAGGATGTCGAAGTTGATCGCGCTACGAGCGTGACCGATGTGCGGCGCACCCTGGACGGTGACTCCGCACAAGTAGATGGAGACCTCGCCCTCGACCAGCGAAACGAAATCGCGCATACCCCGGGTGGCGGTGTCGAACAGCCGCAAACTCACCGTCCCGACTCTACCGCCGCAGTCACCTCACGCCGGGAGCACGAGCGCGGTGGCGACCGCGGCGCGTCCCTCGCCCCGCCCGGCCAGCCCGAGGCCGTCGGTGGTCGTCGCGCTCACGCTCACCGGCGCGCCGAGGACCCCAGACAGCACCTCCTGCGCCTCGACACGCCGCAGCCCGATCGTGGGCGTGTTCGCGATCACCTGTACGGCGGCATTACCGACTTTCCACCCGGCCGATGCCAGCAGCCGGGCCGTCTCGGCCACAATGTCCTGGCCGCCGGCGCCGGCCCACCGCGGATCGACGGTACCGAACACCGAACCGACATCGCCCAGCCCGGCGGCGGACAGCAGGGCGTCGCAGAGCGCGTGCGCGGCGACGTCGCCGTCGGAGTGTCCGGAGCAGCCCTCCACGCCCGGCCAATGCAGCCCCAGCAGCCAGCACTCCCGGCCCGCCTCGATCGGGTGGACGTCGCAGCCGACCCCCACCCTCATCTGCCGCCACCGAGCAGCGCCTCGGCCAGTACGACGTCGTACGGCGTGGTGATCTTGAAACCGGCCGGATCGCCGGGGACGGTGAGCACGGGGATCCCGAGCGCTTCAACCAGAGCCGCATCGTCGGTGGCGACGCCCGGATCGGCGCGGTGCGCCCGCTCCAGCACATCGCGACGGAAACCCTGCGGGGTCTGAACGGCTACCAGCCCGGTCCGGTCGACGGTGCGGAGTACCCGGCCGGAGGCATCGACGGACTTGAGCGTGTCGGTGACGGCAAGAGCCGGTATGACGCCCGGCGCACCAGCGCGTACGGCGGCGATGACCGCCGCGACGACCGCCGGGGGCATCAGCGGCCTCGCCGCGTCGTGTACCAGTACGACATCGACGTCAGGCGGCAGAACCGCGAGTGCGGCAGCCACCGAGGCTTGCCTCGAGGCGCCCCCGGCCACGACCCTGGTGGGGCAGGCGGCGCCCTCGAGCGCTGCGACGGCAGCGTTGCGCCAGTCAACGTCGCGCCGGTCGGCGGGAACAGCGACCACCACCAAGTCGACCGATGTGGCTACGGCGTCAGCGCTGCGCCGGAGCAACGTCGTACCGGCGAGCAGGCGAAACGCCTTGGGGATACCACCGCCGAGGCGGTCACCGCTGCCGGCGGCGGGGACGATCGCGGCGACGCTCACCGGCGCGTTGGGCTGAGTTCAGGAGGCCAGAACCTCGTCGAGCAGGATCTCCGCCTTGTCCTCGTTCGTCCCCTCGGCCAGGGCGACCTCGCTGACGAGAATCTGCCGGGCCTTGGACAGCATCCGCTTCTCACCGGCGGACAGCCCCCGTTCGCGGTCGCGACGCCACAGGTCCCGAACCACCTCGGCCACCTTGTTGACGTCGCCGGAGGCGAGCTTCTCCAGGTTTGCCTTGTAGCGGCGCGACCAGTTCGTCGGCTCCTCGGTGTGCGGTGCACGCAGCACCTCGAACACCTTGTTCAGGCCTTCTTGGCCGACGACATCCCGGACACCCACCTCTTCGGCGTTGTCTGAGGGGACTTCGATGGTCAGATCTCCCTGAGCGACCTTGAGAACGAGATACTCACGCTCCTCGCCCTTGATGACGCGGGTCGTGATCGCCTCGATGAGAGCGGCGCCGTGATGCGGGTACACAACGGTCTCGCCGACTGTGAAAACCATGTGGATATGTCCCCTTTCGCTGACCCAAGGATAACACGCACGGCGGTGAGGGGCGTCGCTCCGATGCCCGCATTTGCGCAGGTCAGAGCCCTTATGGCGCAGAGATGAGGGCTTGACAGGCAGGCCCCCGACGTGCATCGGCGCGCCGTGGACCTGCCTTGTCGGCGCGTCCCCCGGCGCCGGTTGACTCCCCGCCGCGGGCGGCGGCACCCTGTGGCCAGTGAACGTGCGGCGTACCGTGCTAGCCCTCGCGCTGGCCTGCCATCCCGGTCCCACGGTGGCGGTCACGACCGTCACGGCGGTGCTCGCGGTGGCCGTCGGGCACGGCCTCGGCAGCGGGGTTCTGGTGACCGCCGCCGTGCTGGCCGGCCAGCTGTCTATCGGCTGGGGCAACGACTGGCTGGACCGGGAGCGCGATCGGCGTTCGTCGCGCCGGGACAAGCCGATCGCCGCCGGTGCGGTGGCCCCCGCCACGGTGCTGACCGCTGCCCTCGCGGCGGTCGGCGGGTGCGTCGTGCTGTCCCTGCTCAACGGCACGGTGCCAGGGACCCTGCATCTGGCGGCCGTGGCCTGGGCGTGGGCGTACAACCTGGGGCTCAAGGCCACCGTCGCCTCGCCCGTGCCGTTCGCGGTCTCGTTCGGGCTGCTGCCGGCATTCGTGGTAGCGGCGGCGCCCGGCTCCGAGCCGGCGCCGGTGTGGATGGTGCTGGCCGGCGCGTTGCTGGGCACCGGCGCTCATTTCGCCAATGTGCTGCCCGACCTCGACGACGACGCAGCGACTGGGGTACGCGGGCTCGGGCATCGGCTGGGCCGTCGGGGCTGCGCCGCGACTGCGGCAGTACTGCTGCTGGCAGCAGTTGCCGTACTGGCCCTGGGGCCACCCGGTCCGCCCACGCCCGGCGGATTGGCTGCGTTGCTCCTCACCGTGCCGACAGGGGCCCTCGGCTTGGTGCTCACCCGGCGTCCCGGCTCGCGGGCGGCCTTCACGTCGGTCTTGGTGATCGCCGTCGTAGCAGTGACCCTGCTGGTTACATCGGGAACCCGACTGCG
This sequence comes from Geodermatophilaceae bacterium, assembly GCA_013695685.1. Classification (GTDB taxonomy): domain Bacteria; phylum Actinomycetota; class Actinomycetes; order Mycobacteriales; family Geodermatophilaceae; genus JACCTY01. The sequence continues at coordinate 15,247 of JACCZY010000032.1, forward strand.
CTGACCCGCTCCCGGCCGGCGGGCCGTCGACGCACTACTGTGGGGAGCCCGCTCGTGAGGAGGACCGCCTCGTGCACCGCCTGTTCTCCCCGCTCGTCCTAGCCACCGCCGCCGTCGCAGTCGCCCTGGTCACCGGTTGCAGCGCCGGACAGGTCGCCCAGACCGCCAACCAGGTGCCCACGGTCGACGGTTCGGCTGCCGACGTCGGGGACATCGCGCTGCGCGACATCACCCTGGAGTATCCCGAGGACGGTGTGTACGAGGCCGGCGACGATGCTCGGGTGGTGTTCGTCGCGGTGAATCAGAATGCCTTGGAACCGGATCGTCTGCTGTCGGTGAGCAGCGAGTCGTTCGCCGGGTCCACGGAGGGGGCGGACTCCGACCTGCCGGTCGAGTTGCCCGCGAGCAGCGACGTGGGATTCCGCGAGGACGGCCCGGTGGTCGAGCTGACCGGTCTCGATGACCTGCTCCGTCCGTCGGTCAGCGTCCCGGTCACGTTCACGTTCGAGACCGCCGGGGAGGTCACCGTGATGGTGCCCGTGGCGGTGCCGCTGGACTACATCGAGCCCGAGGTCGAGCCGTTCGACTTCCACGGCGAGGAGTAACCCGCGACATCAGGCTTCGGTGGGAGCTGATTGTCGGTACCAACGCCTAGGGTCCGCTGCATGCCGCCGTCGGTCCGGGTCAAGCCCGGATACACCTGCTCCGAGTGTGGGTGCACCGCCCCTCAGTGGCTCGGCCGGTGCCCCGAGTGCCAGGCCTGGGGCACGGTGGTGGAGGCGGGTGCATCCCGAGCGGCCCTGCGTCGGTTCACGGCCGGTCCGGTGAGCGCACCCGCCGTACGCATCAGGGACATCGACGTACAGGCCGCACGGGCGCGGCCGACCGGTGTCGCCGAGCTCGACCGTGTCCTGGGCGGGGGCCTCGTTCCCGGTGCAGTCGTCCTGCTCGCCGGTGAGCCCGGTGTCGGGAAGTCGACGCTGCTGTTGGAGGTCGCGGCCCGCTACGCAGAACGGGGCGACCAGCCGGCGCTGATCGTCACCGGTGAGGAGTCCGCCGCGCAGGTCAGGTTGCGGGCCGAGCGCACCGGTTCGATACACGACCGGCTGTATCTCGCCGCCGAGACCGACCTGTCCGCCCTGCTCGCCCACATCGACGAGGTCTCCCCCGGCCTGTTGGTCGTGGACTCCGTTCAGACGATCTCCGCCGCGACGGTGGACGGTTCGGCCGGCGGGGTCACCCAGGTCCGTGCGGTCGCCGCGGCGCTGATCGCCGTCGCCAAGGAGCGCGGCATCGCCACCGTGCTGGTGGGGCACGTCACCAAGGACGGTTCGATCGCCGGACCCCGCCTGCTGGAGCACGTCGTCGACGTTGTGCTGCAGTTCGAGGGTGACAAGCACTCCTCGCTGCGACTCGTGCGGGCGGTCAAGAACCGCTACGGGCCGGCAGAGGAGGTCGGCTGTTTCGAACTCGGTGACGCCGGCATCGTCGGCCTACCCGACCCGTCCGGGCTGTTCCTGTCGCAGCGCAGCCAGCCGGTTCCCGGCACCTGTGTGACGGTGACCGTCGAGGGACGCCGCCCGCTGCTGGCTGAGGTGCAGGCGCTGGCAGCCACCTCCACGTTGCCCAGTCCACGACGCGCCGTCAGCGGACTCGATTCCGCCCGCGCGTCCATGGTGCTTGCCGTGCTCGACAAGCGGGCCGGCATCTCGCTGGCGAGCCTGGATGTCTTCACTGCCACAGTGGGCGGCGTACGCGTGGTGGAACCGGCAGCGGATCTGGCGCTGGCACTGGCAGTGGCCTCGTCGGCGCGTGACCGCGCTCTGCCCGGCGACCTGGTGGCGATCGGCGAGGTCGGCCTGGCCGGTGACATTCGCCGCGTGAACGGGGTCGGCCGGCGGCTGGCCGAGGCCGCCCGGCTGGGCTTCGGCCATGCGCTGGTCCCGGCGGATTCCGGCCGGATCGACTGCGGCCTGCGAGTGACAGTCGTCGATGACGTCGCCACGGCGATCCGAGCGCTGCTCGGCTGAGCGGGGTCCGGCGAGCGGGTCCGGCGAGCGGGGTCCGGCGAGCGGGGGCGACTACGGCGGCGGCCCGGTCACGGTCCGGTTGCGACCCGGGTGCGGTACGGCTCAGGGCGCGTGCATCGCCGTACACTCCGCGTGCCTGAATGCCCACCAGCCCCGGAAAGGAGCGTGGCTTGCCCACCTTGTCCGAGCGTGCGGCCGCACTGCGGTCGATGCTGGCCCTGATCGCGCCGGGCACCCAACTGCGCGACGGTCTCGAGCGCATCCTGCGGGGTAACACCGGCGCGCTCGTCGTGCTCGGCATGGACAAGACGGTCGAGTCGTTGTGCACGGGCGGCTTCTCGCTGGAGGTGGAGTTCTCCGCCACCCGGCTGCGGGAGTTGGCCAAGATGGACGGCGCTGTCGTGCTGTCCGAGGACGGCTTGCGAATCCTGATGGCCGCCGTACATCTCATGCCCGACCCCACCATCCCGACAAGTGAATCGGGGACGCGACACCGCACAGCCGAGCGGGTCGCCATCCAAGCCGGCTTTCCCGTCATCTCGGTGAGCCAGTCGATGCGGATCATCACGCTCTATCTGCGCGACCAGCGCTACGCGCTGGACCATCCCAACGACATCCTGTCCCGCGCCAACCAAGCGCTGGCCACGCTGGAGCGCTACAAGATGCGCCTCGACGAGGTGGCCGGGACGCTGTCGGCGCTGGAGATCGAGGACCTCGTTACGGTCCGGGATGCGATGAACGTCAGCCAGCGCCTGGAGATGGTCCGTCGCATCGCCGAGGAGATTCAAGGGCACATCGTCGAACTCGGCACCGACGGGCGGCTGCTTTCACTGCAGCTCGACGAGCTCATGGCCGGCGTCGAGGGTGACCGCTCCCTGGTCGCTCGCGACTACGCGCCCGGGGCCGTGCGCCGGGCGCGAGCCGTCGAGGCCATTCTCGACGACATGGCAATGCTGTCCTCGACGGAACTGCTCGATCTGTCGCTGCTGGGAAAAGCCTTCGGGTACGCCGCCACGCCCGAGGCGCTCGACGGCGCGGTCAGTCCGCGCGGGTACCGGCTGCTGGCCAAGATCCCGCGCCTTCCGCCAGCGATCATCGACCGGCTGGTCGAGCACTTCGGCGGCCTGCAGAAGCTGCTGGCGGCCACCATCGAGGATCTGCAGGCGGTCGACGGCGTGGGCGAGACGCGGGCCCGCGGCGTGCGTGAAGGACTGTCGCGGATGGCGGAGAGCAGCATCCTCGAGCGCTACGTCTGAGCGACGCGCACCGCCGGCGTCGGCGCCGGGGTCGCGCCGGGTCAGCGCAGGATCAACGTGGCGTCCGGATCCTTCGCCGTACCCAGTCGCACACTCAGCCGATACTCACCTGGCGCAAAGCGGCGGCGGGGCTCGGCGCAGTCGGGGTCGGAGGTCAAGCCGGTCCATTCGACGCGCAGCGTCACCTGTTGCCCCGGCTGCAGCGTCTGCAGCTTCCTGCCGGGCTGATAGAGACAGTCGTTGCTGCCCCACAGCCGTACGTCGCCGTCGAACAGGCCCCACTCCTGCTGGGTGGTTCCGACATCGCGGACGCAGGGCTGAGCGCTGACGTTCTTCACCATCATCAGCAGCGTCGGCTTGTCCTGCACCGAGTACTGCGGCTGCTCTGCGCCGGCGGTCACGGCCAGCATCTCGTCGGTGCACAGCACCGGCGTTGCCGGCGGAGCGGTTGTCCCCGGTGGGGTTGTGACCGGCGGGGTTGTGACCGGCGGGGTTGTGACCGGCGGAGTGGTTGTCGTCGGGGCGGCGGTAGAGGTCTGCAGCGGCTGGGCCGGAATCAACTCCAGCTGCGGGGTCGCCGTAGGAACCCTCGGGGGCGGGGGAATCTCGGCGACGGAAGCCTCCGACGCACCCCGTCCGCTGAAAAGCAAGAAGGGCACGACGGCGAGGAGCAGCACCACAGCGATGCCGAGCAGGCGTCGCTTCCAGTAGACGCGCGGGGGTAGCGACCCGACCGGATGCAGCACGCGCCCAACGGTAATGCCGGCTAAGCGGCAGTTGCCGCCGCCGCGCCGGGATGGCATCGATTTCGACCGCACTTCCGGCCGCAGGAGAATGCCTCGGCTGTCGTCGTGGCAGCATCACACCCGTCATGGCGGCGCATCTCACAACCACCGGTGAAGCCATACATCCGCCGCTCGCTGACCCGGTCATCATCTGGTACCGCGGGAACGCTCGCGACCTGCCGTGGCGCCACCCGGGTACAAGCCCGTGGGCGGTGCTGGTCAGCGAGGTGATGCTGCAGCAGACACCGGTGGCCCGCGTCCTACCGGTGTGGCAGTCCTGGCTGCGCCGCTGGCCGAGTCCTGCGGCCCTCGCAGCGGACAGCTGCGGAGAGGCCATCCGCATGTGGGGCAAGCTGGGCTACCCGCGACGGGCGCTTCGGCTGCATGCAACGGCAGTGATAATCACCGACCGGCACGGTGCAGCGGTGCCCTCCGACCTCGGGTCGCTGCAGGCGCTACCGGGGGTCGGCGCCTACACCGCCCGGGCGGTGGCCGCCTTCGCTTTCGGACAGCGACATGCCGTCGTGGACACGAACGTACGGCGGTTCGTCGCACGGGCCGTCCTCGGGCAGGCCGCGGCGGCGGCGCCGGCTGCCGCACGGGATCTGGCCCTTGTCGAGTCGCTGGTTCCGGAGGCGCCGGCACGTGCGGCGATCTTCTCGGTGGCTGCGATGGAACTCGGGGCGCTTGTCTGCACCGCCCGTGCTCCAGCCTGCACCCGCTGCCCAATCCGCGGTCACTGCGCATGGCAGCTGGCCGGACGGCCGGCCCGGACCGGCCCGGTGCGGCCGGCGCAGCGGTTCGCCGGCACCGACCGGCAGGTGAGGGGACTGTTGCTGGCCGTGCTGCGCGGCTCGCCCGTCGCCGTTTCGGCCGGGGCGTTGGCAGCGGCGTGGGCCGACGCCGGGCAGCGGGAGCGAGCGTTGCGGACTCTGATGAGCGATGGGCTGGTCGTCGTACTCCCCGACGGCCGGTATGCCCTGCCCGGCCACTGACCGCCCCGCACCTTGCCTGCCGAGTGGTCGCACAGAACGGGCAAATCGGGCGCCGACACGGCCACCCGACGGGCAAAGTGGTTGAAGCGGGGGTAGAGAGCAGCACGGGTCCGGACATCACTGGGACGTCCGGACCCGCACGTGCAGCTCTGTCTCAGTCGACCTTGGGCAGCGCGTCCTTCGTCGACTTGCCCAGATCCACGGCCGCCAACTCCGGAACCATGAGCACCTTGGCCTCGCCGCGGAAGGTGAAGCCGGTTGGTTCACCGGCCTCGTCCGTAGCGGTGTCCACGACGACGATCTGACCGGGCGTCAGCTCGCCGTACAGGATCCGCTCGGACAGTGCGTCCTCGATCTCGCGCTGGATCGTCCGGCGCAGCGGCCGTGCGCCGAGGACGGGGTCGAAGCCACGCTTGGCCAGCAGCTTCCGAGCCTCTGCGGTGACCTCCAGCCCCATGTCCTTGTGCTTGAGCTGCTCGTCCACCCGCTCGAGCATGAGGTCGACGATCTGGACGATCTCCTCCTCGCTGAGCTGGTGGAACACGATCGTGTCGTCGATCCGGTTCAGGAACTCCGGCCGGAAGTGCTGCTTGAGCTCGTCGTTGACTCGCTGCTTCATCCGCTCGTAGTTGGACTGCGAGTCGTTGCCGGCCTGGAAGCCCAGTCCGACCGCCTTGCTGATGTCGCGGGTGCCGAGGTTCGTGGTCAGGATCAGGACGGTGTTCTTGAAGTCCACAACCCGGCCCTGGCCGTCGGTCAGCCGGCCGTCCTCGAGCACCTGCAGCAGCGTGTTGAACACGTCCTGGTGCGCCTTTTCGATCTCGTCGAAGAGCACCACCGAGAACGGCTTGCGCCGCACCTTCTCGGTCAGCTGCCCGCCCTCGTCGTAGCCGACGTACCCGGGTGGGGCACCGACCAGACGCGAGACGGTAAAGCGGTCGTGGAACTCGCTCATGTCGATCTGGATGAGCGCGTCCTGGTCGCCGAAGAGGAATTCGGCCAGTGCCTTGGACAGCTCGGTCTTACCGACACCGGACGGGCCGGCGAAGATGAACGAACCACCCGGGCGGCGCGGGTCCTTGAGGCCGGCGCGGGTACGCCGGATCGCCATGGAGACTGCCTTGATGGCCTCCTCCTGGCCGATGATCCGCTTGTGCAGCTCCTGCTCCATCCGCAGCAGCCGGGATGTCTCCTCCTCGGTGAGCTTGAAGACCGGGATGCCCGTCCAGTTCGCCAGCACTTCGGCGATCTGCTCCTCGTCGACCTCGGCGACGACATCCATGTCACCGGCCTTCCACTGCTTCTCCCGCTCGGCCTTCTCGACCAGGAGCTGCTTTTCCTTGTCGCGCAGGTTCGCTGCCTTCTCGAAGTCCTGCGCGTCGATCGCGGACTCCTTCTCCCGCCGCACACTGGCGATCCGCTCGTCGAACTCACGCAGGTCCGGCGGTGCGGTCATCCGGCGGATGCGCATGCGCGCCCCTGCCTCGTCGATCAGGTCGATCGCCTTATCCGGGAGGAACCGGTCGGAGATGTAGCGGTCGGCCAGCGTCGCCGCGGCGACGAGGGCGGCGTCGGTGATGGAGATCCGGTGATGCGCCTCGTAGCGGTCACGCAGACCCTTGAGGATCTCGATGGTGTGCCCGAGGGTCGGCTCGCCGACCTGGATCGGTTGGAACCGCCGCTCCAGGGCTGCATCCTTCTCCAGATGCTTGCGGTACTCATCCAGGGTCGTGGCGCCGATCGTCTGCAGCTCCCCGCGCGCCAACATCGGCTTGAGGATGCTGGCCGCGTCGATCGCGCCCTCTGCCGCGCCGGCACCGACCAGGGTGTGGATCTCGTCGATGAACAGCACGATGTCACCGCGGGTGCGGATCTCTTTGAGGACCTTCTTGAGCCGCTCCTCGAAGTCACCGCGATACCGGGAACCGGCCACGAGGGCACCGAGATCCAGGGTGTAGAGCTGCTTGTCCTTGAGGGTCTCGGGCACCTCGCACTTGACGATCATCTGGGCCAGGCCCTCGACGACGGCGGTCTTGCCGACACCGGGCTCGCCGATGAGCACCGGGTTGTTCTTCGTACGACGGCTGAGCACCTGCATCAGCCGCTCGATCTCCTTTTCCCGGCCGATGACCGGGTCCAGCTTGGACTCGCGCGCCGCCTGGGTCAGGTTGCGGCCGAACTGGTCGAGTACCAGCGACGTGGAGGGCGTGCCCTCGCTCTGCCCGCCGGGGCTGCCGGCCGGCTCCTTGCCCTGGTAACCGGACAGCAGCTGGATGACCTGCTGGCGGACGCGGTTCAGATCGGCGCCCAGCTTGACCAGCACCTGGGCCGCGACGCCCTCGCCCTCGCGGATCAGCCCGAGCAGGATGTGCTCGGTGCCGATGTAGTTGTGGCCGAGCTGCAGCGCCTCGCGCAGGGACAGCTCGAGCACCTTCTTCGCACGAGGGGTGAACGGGATGTGCCCGCTCGGCGCCTGCTGGCCCTGACCGATGATCTCCTCGACCTGCTGGCGGACCCCTTCGAGGGAGATGCCGAGTGATTCGAGCGCCTTGGCGGCGACACCCTCGCCCTCGTGGATCAGCCCGAGCAGGATGTGCTCGGTGCCGATGTAGTTGTGATTGAGCATCCTGGCTTCTTCTTGCGCCAGGACGACGACCCGACGCGCCCGGTCGGTGAACCTCTCGAACATCAATGCTCCTCACTGCCGCGCGGTACCCGAACCCCGAGAGTCTGTGTACCGCGACAGACCCGCATGCCTACGTGCCGGTCCAGTTCACTCTAACCGCGTATCCGCAGGACTGAGAGGTACGACGGCCAACCGGCATCATGCACAACCGGGCGGCGACACAGGGCTGTTCCGGGCGGCGCTGCGCTGAGAGCGAAACCGGCATGTTCCCGGGGTAGTCATGCGACCTACCAGGAGTCGGCAATGGTAGCGACACCCGCCGATAACGATAGGTAAGTCACGATTATGCCGAACTGGCGCCTGCGTGGATGAGACAGGCCCGGTGGCAAACCGAACGAGGCTGTCCCGCCGTGAACGCCGGCTTGTCAGCCAGGCTGGCTCGCAATGCCAGGCGGCGGACATCGTTGCCCACTGCGTGGCTGCACTGAATTACCGCGGTTAGAATCGCAGGATCGCGAAGTCACCGGGCCCCGAGAAGTAGTTCAGCTGGCGGCGTGATATGCCTCGACGATGCTCGCGGGGATCCGGCCGCGGTCGCTGACGGTGTGGCCGTTTCGTCGCGCCCACGCCCTTATTGCCTGGGTCTGCTCCCGATCGGCGGTCGCCGGACCCTTCCCGCGACCGCCGCGTGCGCGCGTCCCGGACCGGCCGATCTTGTGTGCCGCCCCGACATAGGATGCCAACGCCTCACGCAACGCAGCAGCATTCTTGCTCGACAGGTCGATTTCGTACGCGGAACCATCAAGCCCGAACGTCACCGTCTCGTCGGCCTGAGCACCATCGAGATCATCCACAAGAATGACTTGGACTCTTTGAGCCATGCGGAACTCCTATGCCGTCTCTACCGGGGCGTTGTGTGCGCCCATTGAAGCATGCCGCTCCCCCGAAAGCTAATAGGGCCGTACTAACGGGAACAAGATGGTGTCGCGGACTCCTAATCCGGTGAACGCCATCAGCAATCGGTCGATCCCCATGCCCATTCCGCCTACCGGCGGCATGCCGTATTCCAGCGCGGTCAAGAAGTCCTCGTCCAGCACCATCGCCTCGGGATCACCGGCGGCGGCCAGCCGCGCCTGCTCCATGAAACGCGCTCGCTGCCTGATCGGGTCGGTCAACTCCGAGTACGCCGTTGCGGTCTCCACGGCGCCGATGTAGAGGTCCCACTTCTCGCTCACCCCGGGCACCGAGCGGTGGTCGCGGGTCAGTGGGGAGGTCTCCTGCGGGAAGTCCCGCACGAACGTCGGAGCGAGAAGACCCGGCACCACCAGGTGCTCGAGCAATTCCTCGACGAGTCTGCCCGGCCCCCACGCCGGGTCGACGGCGATGCCCTGTGCCTCGGCGCGCGAGCGGAGCTGCTCCGGTGCAGTGTCGGGACCGACCTGCTCTCCGAGCGCCTCGGACACCGCGCCGTACAGGGTGATCGAGGACCACTCGCCACCGAGGTCGTGCTCGGTCCCGTCAGCGTGGCGCACGACCATGGAGCCGAAGGCGGACATCGCGGCGCTCTGGATCAGCTCGCGGGTCAGCCCCGCCATGCCGTCGTAATCGGAATACGCCTCGTACACCTCCAGCATGGCGAACTCCGGGTTGTGCGTGCGGTCGACGCCCTCGTTGCGAAAGTTGCGGTTGATCTCGAACACCTTGTCCAACCCGCCGATGACGCACCGCTTCAGATACAGCTCCGGCGCGATGCGCAGAGAGAGGTCCATGTCAAAGGCGTTCATGTGGGTGGTGAACGGGCGAGCAGTGGCACCTCCGTGCACGGGCTGCAGCATCGGTGTCTCGACCTCCAGGAAGCCGCGGCCGTGCAGTGTGGCCCGCAGCGAGCGCACCGCCTCGATACGGCAGATGGCGATCCTCCGCGCCTCGTCCCGCACGATGAGATCGACGTAGCGCTGCCGGACGCGCGTCTCCTCGTTCATCGGTCGGTGGGCAACGGGCAGCGGCCGGAGCGCCTTGGCGGTGAAGGCCCACGACTCGGCAAGGACTGACAACTCGCCGCGCCGGGATGTCACCACCTCGCCTTCGACGAAGACATGGTCGCCGAGATCGACGTCGGATTTCCACGTCCGCAATGCCTGCTCGCCCACCCGATCCAGTGACAGCATCACCTGCAGTTCGACACCGCCCTCGCGAAGCGTGGCGAAGCACAACCGGCCCGTGTTTCGCACGAAGATCACCCGTCCGGTGATACCGACCAGATGCCCGGTCTTCGTGTCCGAGGGCAGTTCGGGGTGCTGATCGCGGGCTTCGGCGAGAGTGTGCGTGCGAGCCACGCCAGGCGGAAAGGGGTCGATGCCGCTGTCACGCATCCGCTCCAGCTTCCCCCGGCGGACCCGCATCTGCTCCGGTTCGCCGGGCTGCTCGGTGCTCACAGGGCCGAGCGTAACCGCGGCCCGGAACCGGCCCGCACCCTTCAGAGTCAGCCGGCGAGCGCGTGATACTCATCCGGACATGACTGACCAGGCACGATCCTTCGATCAGGTGGCGGCGATGTACGCCGCCGTCCGTCCCGACTACCCGACCGCGGCCGTGGCATGGCTGCTGCCGCCGGAGGCACGGCGGGTCCTCGACCTCGGTGCCGGCACCGGAAAGCTGACCCGGCAGCTCGTGGACGCCGGCCACGACGTGGTGGCAGTCGAGCCGTCACCGCAGCTGCGCGCCGAACTCGCGGCGTACGTGCCGGAGGCGGAACTGCTCGAGGGCGGTGCCGAGCAGATCCCGCTGCCGGACAGCGATGTCGACGCGGTGTTGGTCGGGCAGGCCTTCCACTGGTTCGACCAGGACCGAGCGCTACCGGAAATCGCGCGGGTGCTGCGGCCCGGCGGCCGGCTGGGGCTGCTGTGGAACTTCGACGACGACAGCGTGCCGTGGGTGAACGCCTTGGCGGACCTCACCGGGACGATCGCACGAGTCAGCCAGCGCAACCCCGGTGTGATCGCAGTCGAGCAGTTCACCGATGTCGTCACCGCCGACTTCCCCCATAGGCAACGGCTCGACGCCGACTCGCTGTGCCGGCTGTTGCAAACGCACAGCCGCTTTCTCATCCAGGATGCGGAAGGACAGGCGGAGGTGCTGCGCCGGACCCGCGACCTGGTGTCGACCCATCCGGACCTGGCCGGCCACGAGTCATTCGTGTTGCCCTACGTCACCCGCTGCTGGCGGGGAACCCGCGGATGACCGTCGGTCGCCGCTTCGGCGAGACCGCGTCGACGTACGCCGCCAACCGGCCGGCCTATCCAGCCGACGCGGTCGGCTGGGTGGTGCCGCCGGACGCCCGCCGGGTGCTCGATCTCGGTGCGGGCACCGGCAAGCTCACCCGGCAACTGGTGGATGCAGGCCACGCGGTCGTGGCGGTCGAGCCGTCACCGCGGATGGCTGCCGAGCTGTCGGCGTACGTGCCGGAGGCGGAGCTGCGGATCGGCACGGCAGAGGACATCCCGTTGCCGGACTCCCAGGTCGATGCCGTCGTGGCCGGCTCGGCGTTCCACTGGTTCGACCAGGACCGGGCGGTGCCCGAGATAGCCAGGGTGCTGCGTCCAGGCGGCTCGCTCGCCCTGGTCTGGAACCAACCTGACGACCGCTGCGACTGGGTTCGACAACTGGACGAGATCACCGACGCCGAACAGCGGCGCATCGGCCGGTCGAAGAGTCCCGCCGACTTGAACTGGTTTCATGCAGCCGAGACGCTCGAGGTTCCGCACGCGCATCGGCTGTCGCGGGAGTCACTGCTCGCACTGATGCAGACCTTCAGCTACTACCTGCTTCTGGATCCGGCGGGGCGGGCCGACCTGCTCCACCGGGTGGACGAGCTGACCCGCCGGCACCCCGACCTGGCCGGGCGGGAGACGTTCGTGCTGCCCTACATCACCCGCTGCTGGCGGGCCACTCCACGAGGATGACGACGTGACGTTCCTGCCCGCATCATCAGCATCACCGTCGCGGGCTGACATCCGCCACCGCGCCCAGCGATCATGACGTTTCGGGCACCGAAACCCGAACATATGGGGCGAATCGGGCCACACATCTTCATGATCGCCGGAAAACGGGCGGGTAGGCGGGTCAGGCGCGGTTCTTCTCCGCGACCAGCCGCAGGCCGATCAGGGTCAGGTCCGGCTCGTGGTGGCGCAGCGTCTCGGCCACGCCCAGCACCAGGGGCGCGAGCCCGCCGGTCGCGATCACGGCGGGATCGCCACCGAGTTCCGCGGTGATCCGCGTGACCAGGCCGTCCACCTGTCCGGCGTACCCGTAGACGACCCCGGACTGCAGCGCCTCCACGGTGTTCTTGCCGATCACCGACCGGGGCCGGACGAGTTCGACCTTGCGAAGCTGGGCCGCCCGTTCGGCGAGTGCGTCGACACTGATCTCGATTCCCGGCGCGAGCGCGCCACCGAGGAACTCCCCCTTGCGTCCCACCACGTCGATGCTCGTCGACGTGCCGAAGTCCACGACGATCGCCGGCCCGCCGTACAGGTGGTGCGCCGCGAGGCTGTTGACCACTCTGTCCGCCCCGACCTCCTTGGGGTTGTCGACCATCAGCGGTACGCCGGTGCGCACCCCCGGCCCTACGACGACGGCCGGCAGATCACCGTAGTAGTCGGCGATCATGACGCGCAGTTCGCGCAGTACTGCGGGCACCGTGGAGCAGACGGCCAACCCTGACACCGGCTCACCGTCGAGCAGGCCGCGCACGGTCAGCGCCAGTTCGTCCGCCGTGGCACGTGCGTCGGTCTTCGTCCGCCATGAGCGCTCGAGCCGGTCACCGGCGAAGATGCCGTAGACGGTCTGGGTGTTGCCGACGTCGATGCAGAGCAGCATCACCGACCCCGCAGGTCCATGGCGATGTCGAGGATCGGCGCGGAGTGGGTCAGCGCGCCGACCGACAGGTAGTGCACGCCCGTGTCCGCGTACTCACGGGCCCGGGCGAGCGTGAGCCCGCCGGTCGCCTCCAACTCGACGGCCGGCCCGACAGCGGCGACGACACCACGCAGCTCGTCCGGCGGCATGTTGTCGCACAACAGGAAAGTGGCCCCGGCCCGGACGGCCTCGACTGCCATGTCCACAGTGGACACTTCCACCTGGATGTCGATGCCGGGAAACGTCCGGAGTACGGCCTCGAAGGCGGCCGCCACACCGCCGGCCGCCACGATGTGGTTGTCCTTGATCATGGCGACGTCGTACAGCCCGAGCCGCTTGTTAGTGCCGCCACCGCAGCGGACGGCGTACTTCTCCAGCGCCCGCAGGCCGGGGGTCGTCTTGCGGGTGTCCAGAACCACCGCCCCGGTGCCGGCCAGCTCATCGGCCCAGGCGCGAGCGGCGGTGGCGACACCACTGGCCCGGCACAGCAGGTTGAGCATCGTGCGTTCCGCGGTCAGCAGGCGCTGGACCGAGCCGGCGACCGTGAGCATCACATCACCGCGCGATACCCGGTCGCCGTCCCGGCGGTGCTGGTCGATGCGTACGCCGTCGACCACGCGGTCGAACACCGCCACCGCCACCGGCAGTCCGGCGACGATGCCACCCGAGCGGGCGATCACATCAGCGGTGCCGGAGTGCCCGGACGGGATCGTGGCCAGGCTCGTGACATCGCCCCTGTCGCCGAGGTCCTCGTCGAGGGCCCGGCGTACGACGTCGTCGACCCACGCCGGGTCCAGACCGGCCGAGGTGAGAGCGTCCACTGTGGACTTCCTCATGCCGGGACCACCGCCGGCAGCGGCTGGAACTCCTGCTCCAGCAAGCCGTTCTCGTCGATCGAGGCGAGCAGGTGCCCCCGCCAGGCCTCGCCGGCTGCGGCGAAGTCCTCACGCCAGTGGCAGCCGCGGGTCTCCTCTCGGCGATGGGCGGCGGTGACCAGGGCGGTCGCCACGGTGTGCAGGTTGGTCGCCTCCCACGTCAACGGTCCGGGATCGGTGCTGGATCGGGCTCCGAGCCGGTCCAGCACGGCCAGCGTCGCGTCAAGACTGTCGGAGCTACGCAGGACGCCGGCACCGACGCTCATCGCATCGGCCAGGTCCGTGCGGACACCCGGGTCGAGCAGGCCGGCTCCGGCGTCGTCGGCAACCGGATCGGCCCGCGGCGGCAGCGATCCGGCCAGGTCGGCCCCGATCCGACCGGCGAAGACGAGACCTTCCAGCAGCGAATTCGAGGCCAGCCGGTTGGCCCCGTGTACGCCGGTGCACGACACCTCACCACAGGCATACAGGCCGGGCACGCTGGTCTGCCCGTCGAGGTCGGTGCGCAGGCCACCGGAGGCGTAGTGCGCCGCCGGTGCGACCGGGATCGGCTCGTGCACGGGGTCGATTCCGGCCGCCCGGCAGCGGGCCAGGATCGAGGGGAACCGGCGCTCCAGGGTGGCCGCGCCGAGGTGCCGGGCGTCGAGGAACACATGGTCGACGTGCTGGTCCAGCATGACCCGGGTGATCGCCTTGGCCACCACGTCGCGCGGCGCGAGATCGGCCAGCTCGTGCACGCCGCGCATGAAGGCGACACCTGCGGCATTCACCAGCACGGCGCCCTCGCCCCGCATCGCCTCGCTCACCAGGGGCTGCTGACCACTGAGCGCATCGGCACCCAGGAACAGCGCCGTGGGATGGAACTGCACGAACTCGACGTCGGTCACGACGGCGCCCGCGCGCAGGCCGAGCGCCACGCCGTCGCCGGTGGACACCGATGGGTTCGTGGTGGCCGAGTACACCTGCCCCATCCCGCCAGTTGCCAGCACCACGGCACGGGCCACCACGGCGCCGACGCCGTCGGTAGAGCCCTCGCCGAGCACGTGCAGGGTGACGCCCGCGGCGCGACCGTCGGCGCCGGTGAGCAGGTCGAGAACGAGCGCGTGTTCAACGATCCGCAGCCCCGCATCCCGGCGTACGGCGGCGTGCAACGCGCGCTGCACCTCCACGCCCGTGGCGTCCCCGCCGGCGTGGATGATCCGGTCCGCGTGGTGCCCGCCCTCCCGGGTCAGCGCCAGGGAGCCGTCCGGGTTGCGGTCGAACTCGGCGCCGAGCGTCATCAGCTCGCGGACGCGGGGCGGTCCCTCGGTGACCAGGACCCGCACCGCTGCCTCGTCACAGAGACCGACACCGGCAGTCAGGGTGTCGGCGAGATGCGCCTCCGGCGTGTCCGCGGGGTCGAGGACCGCAGCGATACCGCCCTGCGCCCAGCGGGTGGAGCCGTCGTCGATGTTGACCTTCGTGACAAGGATGACCCCGAGCCCGGCGGCCCGGGCGTGCAGGGCCGCGCACAACCCGGCGATGCCCGAGCCGACGATGCAGACGTCGGTCTGCATGGTCCAACCCGGCGTCGGCGCGAGCAACCTTCGCGGCAGCGAGCTCACGCGGTGAGGTCGCCGCGGCGAAGCCCGGAGCCGGGTGGGCCGGTCGCCGCCGGGTCGGTGCCCAACTCGACGATCCGGTTGGCCCCGTCGACGTGCACGACCGTCGGCAGTGCCGCCTTGGCCTCGGTCTCATCCATCAACCCGTAGGAGATGAGGATGACCAGATCCTGCGGGTGCACGAGGTGCGCGGCCGCCCCGTTGATCCCGATGACCCCGCTACCGCGAGCGCCGGGGATGACGTAAGTCTCCAACCGGGCGCCGTTCGTGACGTCGACGATCGCCACCTGCTCGCCGGACAACAGGTCGGCGGCGTCCATGAGGTCCTCGTCGACGGTGACGGAGCCGACGTAGTGCAGGTCGGCCTGGGTGACGGTGGCCCGGTGGATCTTGGATTTCAGCATGGTGCGGAACATCGCTCAGTCTCCTCCCGTGGCAGTGCCGGCGATGGCGATGACGGCGTTGTCGATCAGCCGGGTGGAACCGATCCGGGCCGCGACGAGCAGCCGGGCCTCGCCGTACGCCGGGGGCGGACCGAGCTGAGGGTCGGTCAGGGCCAGGTAGTCCACGGCGATGCAGGGCTCCGCGGTCAACACCGCGGCTGCGGCCTCCTGGACGGCGGCAGCGCCCAGGTGGCCGGCGGCTGCCCCGGCGGCGAGCGCCCGCGAGAGCGACCCGGCGCTGCGCCGCTGGTCCGGGTCCAGGTGGCGGTTGCGGCTGGACAGCGCCAGCCCGTCGTACTCCCGGACCGTCGGTACGCCGACGATCTCCACGTCGAGGTCGAAGTCGGCGACCATGGCGCGGACGAGGGTGAGCTGCTGGTAGTCCTTCTCGCCGAAGAACGCCGCGTCCGGGCGGGTCAGATGCAGCATTTTCAGCACGACGGTGAGGACACCGTGGAAGAAGCCCGGTCGGCTGGCGCCCTCCAGCATGGTTCCGAGCGGGCCGGGATCCACCCGTACGCCGGGCGGCCCGGCCGGGTACAGCTCGGCGGCGCTCGGTGCGAAGACCAGGTCGACCTGCTCGCGGGCGAAGGCGGCCAGATCGTCCTCCCGGGTGCGCGGGTAGCTGTCGAAGTCCTCGTTCGGGCCGAACTGCAGCGGGTTCACGAACAGGGTGGCGATCACGCTGGCGCCGCGGGTTCGGGCCTGCCGCAACAGGGCGAGGTGGCCGTCGTGCAGCGCCCCCATGGTCATCACGACGGCCACCGGGCCTGATAGCAACTCGCGCTCGCGGGCCAGCGCATGCGGGTCGGTGACGAGGATGGGTGAGCGCAGAGCCGTCATGCGACAGTCGCCGGTCTCTCGTGTCCGAGTTGGAGTGAACACGGCGTCATGGCCGCTCGGACGACGCGGATTGGGCGGCGCTCGGGTGGCTCGGTCCCAGGACGTCCAGCAGCGGTCCGGCGTCCAGGCGCCGCAGCCGGCCGGAGGCGATGGCGCGGTCGGCCGTACGCCGGGCCATGGCCACGTAGGCACCGACGCTGCCCGGCGCGTGGTCGATGAGTTCGCGCAGGTGCCGGCGTACGGTCCCGGCGTCCCCGCGGGCGACCGGGCCGGTCAGCGCCGCGTCGCCGTGCCGCAGCGCATTGTCCAGCGCCGCCTGCAGCAACGGGGCGACCAGATGCTCGGGCCGGCCGACTCCGGCGATCCGCAGCAGGTCCAGCGACTCGTTGACGAGCGTGACGAGGTGGTTGGCGCCCACCGCAAGCGCCGCGTGATAGAGCGGCCGGGCGTGCTCGGGCACCCAGGTCGGCTCGCCGCCCATCTCCAGGACCAGCGCCTCGGCGACCGGCCGGTGCTCGTCGTCGGCGGTCACGCCGAAGGACACACCCCGCAGCCGGTCCAGATCCTCCTCGCGCCCGGTGAACGTCATCACCGGATGCAAAGCCAGCGGGAGTACGCCGACGGCCGCGGCCGGTGCGAGTACGGCCAGCCCGTGTGCGCCGCTGGTGTGCACCACGATCTGTCCGGCGCGCCAGGCACCGGTCTCGGCGAGCCCGACGACCAGGCCCCCGAGCGTGTCGTCGGGCACGGCCAGCAGGATCAGGTCCGCCGCTGCGACCACCTCGTCCGCGGGCAGCAGGTTCGCGGTCGGCAGCAGCTGCCGGGCGCGGCGGACGGAATCGCGGGAGACGCCGGACGCGGCGACCACGGTGTGCCCGGCGTCGGCGAGCGCCCGGCCGAGGACGCTGCCGACCCGGCCGGCGCCGATGACGCCGATGCGCAGGCGCGAGGTGCGTGCCGAGGGAGTCATGATCGTCCGCCTTTCCGTTCCAGTCCGCGAGGGGTACCAGACGTGTGCTGACGTGAGTAACGCCCAGCGTAGGTGCGGCATGGCCGCTGCGCCGGGTGGCGTTCGTCACGTCACCCGCCGGCACCGACGATGATGGGCCGGTGCGCTCGTGGCGGGAGGCGATGAACGACGCGCTGTACGGCGAGCGCGGCTTCTACCGCCGTCCCGACGGCCCGGCGGCGCACTTTCGCACGTCGGCACACACCGGCTCGCTGTTCGCCGCCGCGGTCGTCGAGCTGCTGGGGCGGGTGGACCGGGAGCTCGGTCATCCCGCGCAGCTGGACCTGGTCGACGTGGGGGCGGGTCATGGGGAGCTGCTGTCTTGCGTCACTGAACAGGCGGCGGACGGACTGCCGTTCGCACCGCGGCTGCGGCTGACCGGGGTGGAGGTTGCTGCCCGGCCTGCCGGGCTGCCGGCAGCGATCGGCTGGACGGAGCAGGTTCCGCCGGTCACCGGTCTGCTGCTTGCCAACGAGTGGCTGGACGTCGTACCGGTCGATGTGGTCGAGCTGACGGTGGCTGGTCCGCGGACGGTTCTCGTGGATCCGACCGGGCGTGAGTCACTCGGTGGGGTGCCGTCAGCGCCTGAGCTGGCCTGGCTGGCGCGGTGGTGGCCGCTGACCTGCGTAGGGAACCGGGCCGAGATAGGCAGCACGCGCGACGCCGCCTGGGCCGGCGCGGTTTCCCAGGTACGGCGGGGGCTTGCCTTCGCGGTCGACTACGGACACAGCGCCGGCGAGCGGCCGGCGTACGGAAGCCTGGTCGGTTACCGGTCCGGCGTCGCCGTCCCCCCGGTCCCCGACGGCTCGTGCGACCTGACCGCACACGTGGCGCTGGATTCTTGTCTCGCCGCCGCCCCGGGATTGCTGACGACCCAGCGCGCGGCGCTCACCCAACTGGGTGTGCGCGCGGTGCGGCCGCCGCAGGAGCTCGCCGGCCGCGACCCGGCGGCGTACCTGGCGGGACTGCGCGACGCCGGCGAGGCGGCGGAACTGCTCGACCCGGCCGGGCTGGGCGGTTTCGGCTGGCTGCTGCACGGCGTCGGGATGGCCGTGCCGCTAGGGTCCGACCGTGCTACCTGACGGACGGAGCCCCACCGGGGGCGGCATGCAGGGCAGGGCCGCGCTGGTCACCGGCGGCAGTCGCGGCATCGGGCTGGCCATCGCGCAGGAGTTGGTACGGCGTGGCGCCCGCGTCACGGTGACCGCGCGCAAGCCCGAGGAGTTGGCCGCCGCAGTAGAGGCTCTCGGTGGCGACGAGCACGCGCTGGCCGTTTCGGGCAACGCGGGGGACCCCGAGCACCGCACCGACGCGGTAGCGCGCACGCTTGAGCGGTTCGGCCGCCTCGACATGCTGGTGAACAACGTCGGCATCAACCCGATCTACGGGCCGCTGGTCGAGGCCGACCTCGGCGCCGTGCGCAAGATCATGGACGTCAACTACGTGGCGGCGCTGGGCTTCGTCCAGGAGGCACACCGCGACTGGTTGGGCGGGCACGGCGGGTCGGTGCTGTTCATCGCATCCGTGGCCGGGCTGCGCTGCGCAGAGGGCATCGGCGCGTACGGATCGAGCAAGGCGGCGCTGTTCCACCTGGCGATGCAGCTCGCCGTGGAACTGGGCCCGGGCGTCCGGGTCAATGCGCTCGCCCCGGCCGTCGTCAAGACGAAGTTCGCCACCGCGCTGTACGAGGGTCGTGAGGCCGCGGTGGCCGACGCCTACCCACTCAAGCGGCTCGGCGTACCGGAGGATGTGGCGAGGGCGGCGGCCTTCTTGCTCTCCGACGAGGCCAGCTGGGTGACCGGGCAGACGCTGGTACTCGACGGGGGCGTGATGAGCCGCGGCCAGCTCTGAGCGTGTCACGCCCCCTCAGGCGACGCCGAGCAGGCGATGGGCGGTCCCGGGGTCGCGGCGGAAGTCTGCGGTCGTCGCGCGATGGGCGATCACGCCGCGGTCCATGACGGCGACGTCGGAGCAGACGGAGAACGCCAGGTGCAGGTCCTGCTCCACCAGCAGGACCGCGACGCCCTCGTCGCGCATCCCGGTGATCGCGCCCGCTATCTGCTCGACGATGGCCGGTGCCAGCCCCTCAGACGGCTCGTCCATGAGCATCAGCCGCGGGCCGGTCAGCAGCGCCCGGGCGATCGCCAGCATCTGCTGCTCGCCCCCGGACAGCGTCGCCGCCTGCTGGCCGCGCCGCTCGTCCAGGCGCGGCAGCAACGCGATCACCCGCTGCTCCGTCCACGCGGTCGACCGCCGCCGCCGCGCGGCCAGCGTCAGATGCTCTTGCACGGTCAGGTTGGCCCACACCCGCCGGCCCTGCGGCACCAGCGCGACACCGGACCTGGCGATCACGTCGGCCCGCCGACCGGCCAGCATTACGCCGTGCAGCGTGACGGACCCCGCGGACGGCCGCAGCAGCCCCATCAGCGTGCTGACCAGCGTCGATTTCCCCACCCCGTTGCGTCCCAGCAGCCCGAGCACGCGGCCCGAGTCCAGATCCAGGTCGACACCCTGCAGCACGGTGCCCTGCTTGTAGCCCGCACGCAGACCGCGCACCTCGAGAAGCATCACGCACCATCCGGTGCAACGAAGAGTTCCTCGCGGTCCGCCGTACCGAGATAGGCCTCTCGTACGGCGGCGCTCTCGCGGACGTCCGACGGTGAGCCGGTCAGCAGCACCTGGCCGAGGTGCAGGACCGTGATCGCGCTCGCCAGCTGGAACACCACATCGAGGTCGTGTTCCACGATCAGCACGGTCACCGACGCCGGCAGCGCCTCGATCAGCTCCACCAGCCGCTCGCCCTCCGCCGCAGACATGCCGGCCGCCGGCTCGTCCAGCAGCAGCAACCGAGGCTCGCAGGCCAGCGCCAGCGCGATCTCCAGCTGCCGGCGCTCACCATGGGACAGCTCCCCCGCCGTCACGGTCGCCCGACCGGTCAGGCCGACCGCCTCGAGCAGCTCGGCGACCCGGTCTCTGGCGACCGGCTGCCGGCGCGGCCACGGACTGCCCGGCGAGCCATGCCGGCGCTGCGCGGCGAGCATCGCGTTCTGCTCCACCGTCAGCGGCAAGAACAGGCTCGAGTGCTGCAATGTCTGGCTGATGCCCCACCGGGCGCGCACGTACTCCCGTTGCCCGGTGATGTCCTGCTCGCCCAGCCAAATGGTGCCTGCCGACACCCGCAACGTCCCGGCGATCAGCCGGAACAGCGTGCTCTTGCCCGCTCCGTTCGGTCCGATCAGGCCGTGCCTGGCACCGGCCGACACCGACAGGTCTACGGCGTCCACCGCACGCAGCGCTCCGAAGTGCCTACTCACGCCGCGCAGCGCCAACGCCGGCGCCGCCGCTGCGGTATCACCCGCCGGCGCAGTCCCGCCGGCCCTGTCACCCGGCGGCGGGGTCCCGCCGCCCCAGTCACCCGGCGGCGCGGTCATGCCGGTTGCTTTCGGCGCCGGCGCACCCGCAGCCCCGCCAGGCCGGCGAAGCCACGCGGCAGCAGGTACACGGCCAGGATGAACACCAGCCCGAGTACGAGCGGTCCGTGCCCGTCCAGGCGCGGCCCGAGGGCATCGCGGATCAGTACGACGAGCGCCGCCCCCAGGCAGGCGCCCCACAGGGTGCCGGCGCCACCGATGACCACCGCGAGCAGCGCGAGCGCGGCGGTGGTGAAGCCGAGGTCAGCGGTGGTCACGAGCCGCTGCTGCGCGGCCAGCATCCCGCCGGCCAGGCCGGCGACCGCCCCGGCCAGGACGAAGGCGGCGAGCTTGTACCGGAACGGCGAGTAGCCCAGCGAGCGCATCCGGGGCTCGTTGTCGCGGATGCCCCGCAGGACCGCGCCGAACGGCGAGGCACTGACCACCTGCAGTACGGCGTACCCGAGCACGAAGGCCGCGAGCAGGTACCAGTAGACGAACCCGACCTCGGTCAGCGGACTGCCGGCGACTCGGACCGCAGGAATCCCGTAAAGCCCGTTGGAGCCGCCGGTGACGCTCTCCCACTGTTGCGCGAGCTGGAAGATCAGCTCCCCGATGGCCAGGGTCAGCATCAGGAAGAAGATCCCGCTGGAGCGGACCGCGAGCCACCCCGTCGCGGCCGCGGCCAGCGCGCCGGCGGCCGTCGCCGCGAGCAGCGGCACCGGCGCCTCGGAAGTGACGTTGATCGACAGCCAGCCGGCGGTGTACGCGCCGATCCCGAAGTACGCGGCATGTCCCAGCGAGGGCAGGCCGGTGATGCCGACGAGCAGGTCGAGGCTCACCGCGAGCAAGGCGAACGTCAGGATCCGGGCCAGGATTCCGGTCTCGTACGGCGCCACGAACAGCGGCACCAGCGCCAGCACGACCAGCACGGCGGCACCGAGCAGCACTCCGGGCGACGGTCTCATGCGGCCGCCTTCGAGGCGCCGAACAGGCCCCGCGGGCGGACGATCAGCACCAGCGCCAGCGCGCCGAAGAGCACGAAGGAGGCCAGCTCGGGGATGAGCGCACGCCCCAGCGACTCGACCTGCCCGATCAGCAGTGCGCCGACGAACGCCCCCTTGATCGACCCGAGCCCACCGATCACGACCACTACCAGGGCGAGGATCAGCACCCGCTCGTCCAGCCCCGGCCCGGCACCGTAGATCGGGCCGCCCAGCACCC
>JACCZY010000006.1 GCA_013695685.1 Geodermatophilaceae bacterium
GAGACGTACCAGCAGTTGGCGATGGGGCGACTTCGGGCAGTGGAACACGGCCGGACGGTTGTCGTGGCCGCCACCAGCGGAGTCAGCGCGATCATCGAGCCCGACGGCACCGTAGCCCAGCAGTCCGGTCTGTTCACCCCGGACGTCTTCGTTCAGGAGATCGACCTGCGCAGCGACCGCACCGTGGCCAGCCGGCTGGGTAGCGCGCCGGAGTGGACGCTGGTGACCATGGCGCTCATCGCACTGTCCGCAGGTGTGATCCCCTTCGGGCGGAGGGGGCGCGGGTGACCGGGACCGGTGACCGGGTCCTGGTCATCGTCCCGACCTACAACGAGGTCGACAACCTCGCCATCGCCGTATCCGGCGCGCGCAGGGCAGTCCCGGGCGCGGACATCCTGGTAGTCGACGATCACTCGCCGGACGGGACCGGTTCGCTGGCCGACGAGTTGACGGCAGCCGACCCGCGCGTGCATGTGTTGCACCGCGCCGTGAAGGAGGGGCTCGGAGCCGCGTACAAGCAGGCGTTTCGCTGGGCGCTGGACGGCGGGTACGACGTCGTGGTGGAGATGGATGCCGACGGCTCGCACGATCCGGGGGAACTGCCGAAGTTGCTCGCGGAACTCGCCCACGTCGATCTCGTGATCGGTTCGAGGTGGGTCGATGGGGGAGCGGTGGTGGACTGGCCGTACTGGCGACGGGCGCTGTCGCGCGGCGGGAACCGCTACACCCGGCTGGCGCTGCGGCTCCCGGTGCGCGATGCCACGGGCGGGTTCCGCGCGTTCCGGGCCGACGTGCTGCGGACCCTGCCACTCGGCGAGGTGTCCTCGGCCGGCTACTGCTTCCAGGTGGATCTCGTCTTCCGCACCGCGCAGGCCGGCTTCCGGATCAGCGAGGTCCCCATCACGTTCCGCGAGCGGACCCTCGGACACAGCAAGATGAATGGAGCCATCGTGGTCGAAGCGCTCACCAAGGTGACACTGTGGGCGCTGACCAACCTCGGCGCCCGGCTGCGGCAGCGAACCGGCTCGAGAGGAGGGTGCTGACATGCCCTTGTTGATCTTGCTGGTGCTCGTGGTCGCCGAGATCTACGTCCTGATCACCGTCGGCGGCTGGATCGGCGCCGGATACACGATCTTGCTGCTCGCCGCCTTCACCCTGCTGGGGGCGTTCCTGCTCAAGCGGGAGGGCGTCAAGGCGTTTCGTTCCCTGCGTGAGGCGGTGAACACCCGCCGGCCCCCGCATCGGGAAGTCGCGGACGGGGTGATCATCTTCCTCGGCGGCCTGCTGATGCTGCTGCCCGGGTTCATCAGCGACGTCGTCGGCCTGCTGTGCCTGATACCGCCGACCCGGGCGCTGATCCGGCGAGGTCTCTTCGGGGTGGTGCTGAGCCGGGTACCACCGCCGCTGCGTTTCCGCTCCGCGAAGGGCCCGGCGGGCGGTCGGCGTGAGCCGCCGGTGATCGAGGGTGAGATCGATCCGCGCTGAACCCGTCCGGACAGCCCTCAGGGCCACGACCCGAGATGGGTCACGGCCCTGAGGTTTGGTACCGGCTCAGGCGCTCTGACTTCGCCGGCCGCGCAGCATCTCCAACCGCTCGGCCAGCACCTCCTCGAGGTCGGCCACGGAACGCCGCTCCAGGAGCATGTCCCAGTGCGTGCGCGGAGGCTTGCCCTTCTTCGTCTCGGCTTCGACTCCGTCGATCAGTTTGGCGATGCTGCCGTCCAGGCGGCACTCCCACACCAGCGGGATCTCAGCCTCGTCGGAGAAGGGCACCCGGAAGGCGTGACCCTTGTGGCAGCGGTACTCGCCGGTCTGGCGGGCCGCGGGCTCGGTGTTGCGGTCGGTCTCGTAGCTGATGCTGCCGAGCCGGCTACCGCGCAGGGTGCGTTCGCCCATGAGCTCGTTCCTTTCCGGTTTGAATCGTGTGCATTGCTGAGGCACTCGGTGGGTGGAACGGGCGAGGGGGCCAGAAGATTCCCTCCGTGACCGACCGCGCACGTTCGCGTCGTACTGCAGTCCTTTACCCAGTTCTTCGTACGCCGGACCGTTTCGGTTCTGCTCTCTTGGTTACGTTCTTGCAACGTTTCCCGGTTCAGGTCAGCGCAAGTTGATCCGGATCGCCCGGCGCAGGCCCCAGGTCGCGGTCACGGTAGTGCCGGCGGCACAGCACCTGGTAGCGAGTTTCCGCCTGCCGCCCGCCTTGTATATCGGCAGCCGTGTCGGCGATCAGGACCTGCTCGCCCTGGGTGACCAGCGCCCCGTCGGTCACCCGCCCGTTGAACGCCCCGGACCGTCCGCACCAGCACAGCACCTCGACCTGCAGCGCCGTGATCGTGTCGGCGAGTTCGAACAACCGCTGGCTGCCGGGGAACAGGCGGCTGCGGAAGTCCGTGGCCAAGCCGAAGGCGTAGACGTCGACGTGCGAGCCGTCCACAAGGCCGACGAGCTGCTCGACCTGCTCCGCGGTGAGAAACTGCGCCTCGTCCACGATCAGGTAGTCGACCCGCCGACCGGCCGCCCACTCATTCCGGAGGACCTGACGCAGATCGGTGCCCTCGTTCAGTTGGACGGCGGTCCTGGACATTCCGACGCGGGTGGTGATGCGTGGGGCGGCGCTGCGATCGCCCTGGGTAAGCACCAGCCCGCAGCGGCCCTGCCGGGCGTGGTTGTGATCGATTTGCAACGCAAGGGTCGATTTCCCGCAGTCCATCGGACCGTAGAAGAACTTCAGATTCGCCGGCATCGGGAGCGATCGCCGGTTCCCCGCCGCGGGCACAGCGGCCAAAGCACCCCCCGCCGGTACGCCGGCGAGCCCACCCGCCGGTACGCCGGCCGACGCGGTCACACCTTCTCCGGCGCGATGTTGCCCGCCTCGGTGATCGCCCGACGCATGGGCACAAAGGCGAGGATCAGCGCACCGAGGACGAAGAAGATCACCAGCGAGATGATGGCGTAACGGTAGGAGCCGGTGAGCTGGAACGTCAGCCCGAACAGGAACGGCCCCAGCCAGCTCGTGCCACGGTCGGACATCTCGTAGAAGCTGAAGTACTCGGCTTCCTTGCCGGCCGGGATCAGCTGGCTGAACATCGACCGGGACAGCGCCTGGCTGCCGCCGAGCACCAGGCCGAGCACGACGCCGAGCAGGTAGAACTGCAGCGCCTGGCCCTCAGACAGGAAGTACGCCATCACCAGCACGCCGACCCACACGCCGAGACTCCCGAGCACGGTGCGCTTGGCGCCGTACACCCTGGCGATCCGGCCCATCAGCACGGCGCCGGCGAAGGCGACGAACTGCACGAGCAGGATGGCTGAGATCAGGACGCTGCGCTCGAGCCCCAACTCACGTTCGCCGTACTGCCCGGCGACCGCCGCCGCGGTCTGGATCCCGTCGTTGTAGAGCAGGAACGCACCGAGGAAGAGCAGCGTCTTGGGGTACTTGCGCATGTCCCGGAAGGTGTGGCCGAGTTGGCGGAAACCGGCTGTCAGCGCCTGCGCTCCGCGTTCCCTGCCCTGCCGCGGCTGGTGCTCTCGCAGCCTGGTCAGCGGGACGATCGCGAAGAGCGCCCACCAGCCGCCGGCGGAGAGCAGGCACACCCGGACGGCGGTGCCGTCGGACAGACCCAGCGCTTCGGCGTTGAGGAACAGCGCGAGGTTCAACGCCAGCAGTACCCCGCCGCCGAGGTAGCCAAAGGCCCAGCCGCGGCTGGACACGTCGTCACGCTCGTCCGGCCCGGCGATCTCGGGCAGGAAGGAGTAGTAGATGACGATCGAGCTGCCGTACGCGACGTTGGCCAGGACGAACAGCCCGGCGCCGAGCATGTACCGCTCGCCGGCGACGAAGAACAGGCCCATCGTCGCGAAGGCGCCGATGTAGGCGAAGATGCCCAACATCTGCCGTTTGCGCTGCGTGCGATCGGCGATCGCGCCCATGATCGGCAGGAAGACGACCTGGACGAGGGTGGAGAAGGACAGGACGTAGGTGAAGAAGGACCCGGGCGGTACGGCGATGCCCAGCGGGTAGACGTTGCCCGACTCGTCGGCGGCCGCCTCCGCGATCTCGGTGAGGTACGGCGCCAGGAACACCGTGACGACTGTGGTGGAGAAGACCGACGTCGCCCAGTCGTAGAAGTACCAGCCGCGCCGCTCGCGCCGCAGCCCGGCATCCGGCGGGCGGTCCAGCGTGCCCGTTCCCTCAGTCACAGTGCCTCCCCGCAGCGTGGTCGCCGGAGCCTGCGCGCACCCTCTCAGCCGCGCGGGCGCCGGTCCAGACCGGCGCGCTGCAGCGCCGGGGGTACCCGGCCGCCGGGGAACGCCGCGGTGCCGGCCGCGATGGTAGGCCGGGTCGGGTCGTCGAACCGGGGCGGCCCCGGCTCATGGGCGCGCAGCGGCGACAGACCGTCGGTGATTGCCGCGATGATCCGGGTCGCCGCCCGGTTGGCGTCGCCGCGGCGGCCCGGCTCGAGGTCGTCGAGGAGGACCGGTACGCCGAAGTGCACGGCCAGCCTGGGCTGGCGCCAGAGGGCGCTCACCGTCGTACGCAGCATCGCGGTCCTGCCGTCGTACGCGGTGACCTCGTGCGCGCCCCACTGGCTGACCGGGATCACCGGAACGCGGGTGCGCAGCGCAAGGCGAGCCAGACCGGTCCGGCCGCGTTCGGGCCACAGCTCGGGGTCGAGGCTGATCCGGCCCTCGGGGTACAGGACCACGTGCCCGCCGTGCCGGACCGCGGCCTCGGTGACCTCGAACGCGAAGGCGGCGTCGGGACTACCGCGGTCAACCCGGATGTGACCCGCGCGGCTGAGGAACTGACCGATCACCGGTGCGGTCATGATGCCGCGGGCAGCCAGGAACTTCGGGATCACCCCGACCCGCCGGCAGGCCATCGCGATGAGGAACGTGTCGAAGTTGCCGATGTGGTTGGCCGCAACGAGCAGCGGCCCGCCGAGCAGGCGGGGGTCGAGGTCGCTGGTCACCCGGACCCGGCCGAGGAGTGAGAGCAGCGGTGCGCCGTATCGCAGCAGCATCGGCCAGACCGGCCAGTCCGCTCCGGTCACGATCCCGATCTGCTCATCGACCCAGGCCGGCCGGCTCATCGCCCGGTCCACTGTCCTCGGGCGACGAGCACGTCCTTGAGCACCTCCGGCCGGTCTGTCATGACGCCGTCGACACCGAGGTCCAGTACGGCGTCGATCTCGGACGCGGTGTCGACCGTCCACACGTGCACCTGCATCGCACGAGCATGGGCGGCGGCGATCAGGCGCTCGTCGCAGAACGGGCGACCGTGGTGTCGCAGCGGCACCTGAACGCACGGCGCTGCCGTCCGGAGCAGCCAGCCGGCCAGGGTGGAGTACGACGCCAGTCGCAGGGCCGCTACACCGCGCACGCCCGGCGATGAGCAGACATGCGGACCGAGCAGCCGCCGCGCGGCGAGTACGCGGGCGTCGGAGAAGGAGGCCAGGCACACGCGATTCTCAGCCGCCGCGCGGCGAACGGCGCTCGCCATGGGCCCGGCTGCCCGAGTTGCCTTGACGTCGAGGTTGACTCGGACGTCGGGCCAGGCGGCCAGCAGGTCATCCAGGCGGACGATGGGCTCCCGTCCGCCGATCCGCGCCTTGGCCACCTCCCGCCACGACAGGGCAGCGACCCGGCCGGCCCGGTCGGTGACGCGGTCCAGCGCGGCATCGTGAAACGCCACGGCCACACCGTCGGACGTGGCGTGCACGTCGGTCTCCAGGTACCGGAATCCCAGGTCGATGCTGCGCTGAAAGGCGAGCATCGAGTTCTCCAGGCCTCCGGCGGCCCCCCCGCGATGGGCGAAGGCGAGCGGCGTTGCGCCGTCCAGGAACGCGAAGCCGCTGCTCATCTGGAACTCCGACGTACCGTCGTCAGCCGAGTGGGAGCTGGGCGACTGTGGTTACAACGATCATGGGGCCTCCGAGGCTGGTGAGCGGGTCTCATCACGCTAGCTTCGCCGGTCGGTCATGGATGCGGCCGACCTTCGGAGCGGGTATGCAGAGCATGTGGGCAGGATCAGGGTGGGCACGGCGTCGTGGACGGACAAGACGCTGTTGGAGTCCGGGTGGTATCCGGAGGACGTGCAGACCGCGGAGCAGCGCCTCGTCTACTACGCCGAGCAGTTCTCCCTCGTCGAGGTCGACTCCACCTACTACACGCCGCCGAACGAGAGGAACAGCGAGCTCTGGGTGCAACGAACGCCGGCGGACTTCAGGTTCAACATCAAGGCGTACTCGCTTCTCACCCAGCACCCGACTCGCCCCGGATCGCTGTACAAGGATCTCCGTCCCGAGGGTGTGACGAAGAACGTCTATGCCAAGGATCTGCCTGAGTCCACAGTGGACAGTGTGTGGGATCGGTTCTTGGCCGCGCTGGAACCGCTACACGAAGCCGGCAAGCTGGGCGCACTGCTGTTCCAGTTCCCGCAGTGGTTCCCCATCGGGCGGCGGAACAAGGAGTACATCCTGCAGTGCCAGGAGCGGTCGGCTCCGATGCAGATCTGTGTGGAGTTTCGCAACAAGACTTGGCTGAGTGCGGAGAACCAGGACGAGACGTTGGACTTCCTCACCTCCTACCGGGTGCCCTACGTCTGCGTGGACATGCCGCAGGGGCATGCCAGCTCAGTTCCGCCTGTGGTCGTCGCGACGGCAGACCTCGCCGTCGTCCGCTTCCACGGCCACAGCGACAAGTGGACGAGCAAGAACATCTACGAGCGGTTCGGCTACGAATACTCCGAGGCGGAGATGCGGGAGTGGGCGCCCCGGATCGACCAGCTGGGCGAGCAGGCCGGGGAGACGCACGTGCTGCTGAACAACTGCTACCGCAACTACGCGCAGCTGAACGCCCGGCAGCTCTCCGACCTCTTGTCCACAGTGGACTGACGTGCCGGTTCGCGTCGGAACATCCGGCTGGCAGTACGCCGACTGGCGCGGCGGGCTGTATCCGGCCGGTCTCCCGGAGCGGTTGTGGCTGGAGCACTACTCGGCGGAGTTCGACACCGTCGAGGTCGGCGTGCGGGTCGCCGTCGGGGCGGACCGCCCTGCACAGCTGGATGCGGCGGATGGCGGGGGAGTGAGGCCCGGACGCGGATGCGTTCGTCTCCTTCAACAACGACCAGCGCGGTGCCGCCGTACTCGATGCCCGGGCGATGCGAGGCGCCGTAGCGCGAACCACCCCGCCGACCTCCACCAGGCTGGTTCGCAGTCGCCGAGCGAGAGCAGGAACCGTGTGCCCGGTCCTTCGGGGTCGCGTGGGTGCCCGAAGAACCGGCGTTCTCGGAGGTCATGACGTCCGCGTCCGTGGGCCTGCCCTCACCATCGTTATCGGCACAACCTTGGCAGCAGTAGACGCGGCTCACGCCCCGGAACCAGAATCTTTCCGGCCGAACGGCTGCTGCGACGGCTCTGCACCACGGCGCGGCGGTCATCACACAGGATCGCGATTTCTCCGCCTTCTCCGCCGTACCCGTGCTCCTCGTGTAGCCCTCGGGTGCGTCACAGCCGGGCGAGAGCGGCGGCGAGACTCTTCTCAGCTTCGTCGCCGAGCGTGGCAAGTGGCTTCTTGAGGAACGGCGTGAGCAACGCGGCCAGGCCCTTGAACGTGAAGTCGGCGTTGTAAGTCACGCGGGTCCCGTCGGGCGCCGGATCGAAGGTCATCGTGTCGACGGCCGTGACGGTCTTGTTCGCCCCGCGAAGCACGAGCCGCTCGTTCTCGACGCACTCCATGACCTCGTAGACCAGCGTCGTCTTGCGGCCGCGGAAGGATGAGACGTTCTCGTACGTCGTTCCGACGCCGCCGTCGCCGGACAGCCGGCGGCAGGACAACGTCCCGGCGTCCCATTCCTCGGCGTTGGCGAAGTCGGCTAGGTAGGCGAACACGGTGTCGACCGGCTTGGCGGCAACGACGGTGCGGCGGATGGTCGGCATCGGTTCCTTCCCTGGCGTTCCCCTAGGAGTATCCATGACGTCGCCCAACAACGGCGTACGCAGGCTGATCGGCGGTTCTCTTGCAGCGCCATCGCCTGCTCACTCGCCGTCGCGACCGCGCCGGCGGTCGCTGCCACTGCCGGGACGGAAACCGACCGACCGGCATTCCAACTCACCCTGCTGCACAACAGCGACGGTGAGTCGCGCCGAAGCCCGGGTGCGCCCGCCTTTCGACGCCGGCGAAGCCCGGCGAAGCGGTGACCTGACGCTCTGGGTGCGACACATGGGCTACGGCATTGCTACACTGGCCCGATGATCCGGGTCGCCTCGCGTGAGTTGCGCAATGCCACAGCTGGCCTGCTTCGTCGAGCCGGCTCCGGCGAACGGGTCATCATCACTGTCAACGGCGAGCCGGTAGCCGAGCTGGGACCGCTGTCGACCGACCCCGCACGCCGTCGGTGGATCACCCGATCCGAGCTCGCCGCCCGGCTGGCCTGGGCCCAGGCAGACCCCGGCCTCCGCGCAGACCTGGCAAGGCTCCACACGGACAGCACCGATGATCTTGGGCCGATCCGATGACCGGGCCAGCCAGGGGACTTCTGGACACGTCGGTGTTCATCGCCTCGGAGTCTGGCCGTGCGCTAGACCATGCCGCCCTGCCCGCGGAAGCAGCCCTGTCGGTCGTCACCTTCGCCGAGTTGCACGCGGGCGTACTCGCGGCCTCGGACACCGACGTGAGGGCACGCCGGATGGCGACCTTGGATTCGATCGGTGACATCGAGTTGCTCGGAATCGACGAGCGGGTGGCACTGGCGTGGGCACGGCTGCGCACCCACCTCGTGGCGCTGGACCGGCGCATCAACGTCAACGACCTGTGGATCGCCGCGACCGCCTTGGCCCATGGACTGGCCGTGATAACGCAGGACGCCGACTTCGATCCAGTCGCCGACATCGGCGGTCTCCGGGTAACGCGAGTGTGACCCGGAGAAGGCGGTTGCTTCGGTTGACCGGCAGCGGCAGAACCAGGCCTGAGCGAACACGGAGTGGGCTGGGACGCCAGCGGCGCTGGGCAACTCCGGTGCGGCGTGGCACGATCTCGCAGGTGACCAGCAGTCCCGCCGCAGCGCAGCACCTCCGCGACCTCGCTCGGCTGCGCCGCGTCCGCGACCGGATCGACCGGGAGTTCGCGCAGCCGCTGGACGTCGAGGCGCTCGCCCGTGGCGCGCACATGTCGGCCGGGCACCTCAGCCGCGAGTTCCGCCTCGCCTACGGCGAGTCGCCGTACGCCTATCTGATGACGCGGCGCATCGAGCGCGCGATGGCGCTGCTGCGTCGTGGCGACCTCAGCGTCACCGAGATCTGTTTCGCGGTCGGCTGTTCGTCGCTGGGCACCTTCAGCACTCGGTTCACCGAGTTGGTCGGTGTGCCGCCGAGCACCTATCGGGCCCAGACAGCTCGCGTGAAGGCGGAGATGCCGCCATGCATCGCGAAGCAGGTGACCAGACCGATCAGGAATCGAGAAGCGCGGGTCACGGAGCCGCAACTAGCTTGACCGCCATGGACATCACCATTCACTACGCCTTCCTCCCGCACACCGACCCGGACGCCGCCCTGGCCTTTTATCGCGACACCCTCGGCTTCGAGGTCCGCAACGACGTCGCATACGAGGGGATGCGCTGGATCACGGTCGGTCCCGTCAAGCAGCCGGGCACGTCCATCGTCCTGCACCCGCCGGCCGCTGATCCCGGCATCACCGACGACGAGCGCCGCACCATCCTCGAGCTGATCGCCAAGGGCAGCTACACCGCCATCACTCTGGCCACCGACGACCTCGACAACGTCTTCGAGCGGCTGCAGGCCGGCGGCGCCGAGGTCGTCCAGGAGCCGACCGAGCAGCCGTACGACGTTCGCGACTGCGCCTTCCGCGATCCCGCGGGCAACCTGATCCGCATCAACGAGCTCAACTGAGCTGTCCGGCGAGCGCACCCATGACCACGAAGGCGGACACGCAGTCGCCTGCGCTGCACGTCGCCGACCGCCACGACCTGATCCGCGTGCACGGCGCGCGCGTGAACAACCTCAGGGACGTCAGCATCGAGATCCCGAAGCGCCGGCTGACGGTGTTCACCGGCGTCTCCGGCTCGGGGAAGAGCTCACTGGTCTTCGGCACGATCGCCGCAGAGTCGCAGCGGCTGATCAACGAGACGTACAGCTCCTTCGTACAGGGATTCATGCCGACGCTGGCAAGGCCCGAGGTCGACGTACTCGAGGGGCTCACGACCGCGATCATCGTCGACCAGGAGCGGATGGGCTCCGACCCCCGCTCCACGGTCGGCACCGCCACCGACGCCAACGCGATGCTGCGCATCCTCTTCAGCCGTCTCGGGAAGCCGCACATCGGCTCGCCTCA
>JACCZY010000059.1 GCA_013695685.1 Geodermatophilaceae bacterium
ATTCCATCGACCTGAGCTTCGAACGCTGACAGGCTCCGCAGGTCGTTGGAGAAGTACGTGTCGGCTGCGCGCAGGAGCACGTCCGCACGACGCCGCAGCGCACCGCGGGCAACACGCTCCGAGACGGCACCGGACTCTCGGGCGGTGCGGGCGTGGGCTGCTTCCAACAACATCCAGGTGAGCAACCGCGGTCGTATCCCAGCTGACGTGGTTCTCAAGTTTCAAGAGGCCGGTAACTAGCGCGGTTCAGGCGACTCCAGTCACACGCGGCCAACCCCGGCCAGAGTGCTCCGCCTCCAGCACCCGCTTGCCAGCATGGCAAGCAATGCCACTCGGGGATCGGCAAACGGCCAGCCAGAAGCTCCAGCCGAAGCGAGTCGTACGCGAAGCCAGATGGTCGCCGCTGTTCGACGGATCCTCGGCGGAGGCACCCGCCGCGACACGGCGCCAGTCGTGGGGGCTGTCGGTTGTGTGTCACTCGAAATCGAGCAAGTCGGCCTCATCGGTGATGAGCATCTGGCCAGATGAGTAGACCACGGCAATCTGCCGGCTCGATAAGCGCGACGGCCTTCTGAGCGAGATGCCAGGGCGATGGCTTGTGGCACGCGCGGCTTCTCGCGCCCAGAGCCAGCCAATGCTGCAGGCTGTCGATCACCTCCTCGGTTCCCGCGTCTGGTGCGATGGGCAGAGCGCGCACTAGGAAGTCAACCCGCCGGCCTCCATAACGCTGCCAACCTCTCCACCGAGTTGCTTCACGTTCGGACCGGGCCTCCTGAAGCTCGTAGAGCTGCCGCCCGAACTCCGAGACACCGAAGTCGGCATGCGTTTCTCGCCTGTCGGCTGGAAACCGATGACCGGGCGCCGCAGCGTAAAACGACCACACGTCAAAGTCCTTCACCCCGCTACGGCCATCGGCGTAGTGAAGGGCGGCGCCCTGCGCCAGCACGACGGCCACCCGGCGCTCGCGGTATTCCGGCCGACCGGCAGCTCGCGTGAAACAGGAGTGATCGACGGCCGCCAACTCAGACAGCCGGGCAAGGTGAACTGCCATGATCGGCGCGTAAGACCGACGGGACTGCGCGGAGGTCATTAGTTCAAGCTGGCACCCAGGGCACGCATCACGCGAGCCATCCCAGGACGGTGCTGCCGATCCTGTGTGGTACGACGATCGGCTTGAGCACATTGCGGGTTCTCTTTGTTCGTGGTCAGTCCAGCCCTCCGCAGGCCGGGTTGGCGGCGATCGGCCGGCTCCCGGTTTCCGGGAAACCCCGTGACACCACGGTCGGAGCACCGGTCCCTCCGGGGGAGTGCGCCACGTTCACATTGGGTCCACGGACGTTCTGGCTGAACAGGAGGTCGCCGTCTGGGGTCCAGACGAACGGCTCGGCGCTGCGACTGGCTGAGCCGGGCACGGCGGCGATCTCCCCGGTGACCACGTCGAGGACGACAACGTCTGCGGGGTCGCCGTAGCGGCGGCTCGCGACCTTGGTCCGCTCGGCATTCCAGACCGTGCCGGCGCTTGGCGCGGTGCCAACCTTTCGAGTCTCTCCGGTGGACACGGTCACGGCTACCAGGTCAGGGTCCATGCCACCACCGGAACCCCAGTCGGTGACCACAACCTCGTCATCGGAACGCCAGATGACCTGCCGCCACTCCACCCCGGCCGCGACCGTCTCTGCGGCACCCGAAGCCAGATCGACAACCACAACCCCCCGGGTGCCCTGGCTCCGACGGATGAACGCCACCCGCTGACCGTTCGGCGACCACGCCGGACTGAGGTCGTACATCTCACGGCTCAATCGCCGCTCGCCCGTCCCGTCGGTGTCAACCACGAACACAGACATGAACTCCGACCCCGTGGTGTCAGAGACAACTCCCTCACCCCGGCTGAAGACCACCATCGCCCCGTCCGGCGAAAACGCCGGTTCCGAAACGTCGAAGTCGCCGAACTTGTCGAGCGGCTCGAGGTCGGCGTCCAGAAAATACACCGCCCCCTCGCCGGCTTCGTAGTGATACCCCAGAAAGGCCGCGCACGGAGTGCCCTACCCGGCGCACCGCTGCAACCGGTCACCACCGCCACCACCACCGTCGCCACGCACAAACCGGAGCGTCCGACCCGCATCCGTTCAAGCTAGCCAACATGTGCCCCAAGCGGCTCGAGTAACTCACCGAACCGCGGAATGCTGGACGAATCGGTAGGACCGCGCGCCCGAGCATGTCCCGGCTGTGCGCGCCGCCGCGTCGGGTCTGACCCGCTGCACACGACCTGTCCCGTACCCGATCCGCTTGTGGGATGCGGTTCCGCTGTTCGTTGAGCCCGGTCTCAGCGGACTCGCGAGTGCGCGGGCTTGCGCTGAGCGAGATTGCGGGTGGCGGCCTCGAGCCAGCTGGTGAGGGCTGCGTTGTTGCGCAGCGCCGTCGCCTCGACTCGGATCCACCCTTCGCCCATTGAGCGACCTGCTCCCATCTCCGCGCGGGATGCCCCCGGGTTTTCGAGCAGCCGAGCGTCTTCGGCTGGGTCGACGCGGACGAGAAGGCTGCCGTCCCTGTGCGCGGCTACCGCCATTGCGCCGTCGACCATGAGGGCGAGCACACCGAACATGCGTACTTC
>JACCZY010000083.1 GCA_013695685.1 Geodermatophilaceae bacterium
TGCTCCCCCGAGTGGACTCGAACCACTAACCCTGCGATTAACAGTCGCATGCTCTGCCAATTGAGCTACGGGGGACCGGCCTGGGGCCTCAGCCGAGGCAGGCTCAGAGGTTACCGCATGACCCAGGACGGGGTACGGTCCCACCATGTCGTTCAAGATGACCCTCGCTCTCGGTTTCGCCATCGGCTACGTGCTCGGCAGCAAGGCCGGCCGCCAGCGCTACGAGCAGATCATGCGCACCGCCCGCAAGCTCAAGGACAACCCGAGCGTGCAGGGTGCAGCCGGCATGCTGCAGGCGCAGGCCGACAACGCGGTAGGCGCCGTGAAGGAAAGGCTGGGCTCGGAGAGCAGCAGCTTCTCCGGCACCTCCAACGGCCACCGCCACTGACCGTTGCGCAACGGTCACGGTGACCGGGCCGAGTCGAGCAGACGCTCCACCTCGGCCCGGACGACCGGGTCGTGACGCTGACCCGGTTCGTCGTACACGGCGTACCAGGTCAGCCCGTCCTGGCCGGGCACTCGCCGGGCCACGACGATGACGCCGGAGCCACCCGGCAGCCGATGCCGAGCCGTGTGCGATCGGCTGCCGTAGAAGCGCTGCTGCACGGTTTCAGGCAGGGTGCGGGGCTCGGTGAGCCGGACCGAGCGGGCCGGCTCGGCCGCCAGCACGGACGGCT
Organism: Geodermatophilaceae bacterium; assembly: GCA_013695685.1. Classification (GTDB taxonomy): domain Bacteria; phylum Actinomycetota; class Actinomycetes; order Mycobacteriales; family Geodermatophilaceae; genus JACCTY01. Next base: position 678 of record JACCZY010000083.1, read on the forward strand.
CGACCTCGGTCGCGGACGTGACACTCAATGTCGAACCTGACCACACGACGTGCGTGATCAGGTGCCAGGGAATCCGTTCACCACCGGTCCACCACAGTCCCAGCGTTGTCGCCACCATCGTTTCGCCGCCGGTGGTCGCCCAGGCCAGCACCCGTTCGTCGCGCTCCAGCCCCGCCAACGCCGACGCCGGCGGGGCCTCGCGGCGTGGGAACGGCCATCTCACGGCAGCCCGCCGAGGGCCTGCTCGCGCAGCACCCGGACCTGCGCCTCCAGCGCGATGAGTTCACCGAACATGCGGTGATAGGCGTCGGCCTGCTCCACCGGGTTGACCCGCTGCAGCCGTGACTTCAACTGCGTCACCGCCGGCACAAGGGCCAACTCCTGCAGCCGGGCGATGACCGCGCCGACGTACCGGCTGTCCGGCTCCCCGGCCGCCCGCAACGGCTCCACAGCCAGCTCGGCCAGCATCGGCCGCACGACATCGGCGGAACAGTGCTCGCCTACCGCGTCCAGCCACGCCGGCCCCGACAGGCCCGCCGCCGACCCGCCGGCGACGCCGATCGCCGTCCGGATCGCCGCGTACGCCGGATGCGTGTACGCACTGGGCTCCACCGCGTCGAAGAGTGGGCCGGCCAGCGCCGGCACCTGCAGCCCGAGCTTCAACGCCTCCCGCTCCACCGACAGCGCCGGGTCGTCGGGGCGAGGGCGGCCACCCACCTCAGGTCGGGACGCTGCTGCCGGCGCCTCGCCGCGTCCCAGCGACTTGATCTGCGCGACGACCGCCTCCACCTCCATCCCCAGGTAGCCCGCAAGCCTCCGGGCGTACTCCGGGCGCAGCGCCCGGTCCTTGATGCCGGCCACCATGGGCGCGGTCCGCTCCAGCGCGTGCACCCGTCCCTCCACGGTGTCGAGGTCGTAGTTGGCCAGCGTCGCGCGCAGCACGAACTGCACGAGCGGCTCGCGCCGCGCGACGAGGTCACGGACGGCGGCGTCGCCGTGGGACTGCCGCAGCTCGCAGGGGTCGAGCCCGTCGCCGTCGATCGCCACGAACGTCTGCCCGACGAACCGCTGGTCCTCGCGAAACGTCTTCAGCGCCGCGTTCTGCCCGGCCTGGTCGCCGTCGAAGGTGTAGATCACCTCGCCACGGAACTCGTCCTGATCCATGAGCAGGCGCCGCAATACGCCGATGTGCTCCACGCCGAACGACGTACCGCAGGAGGCGACCGCTGTGGGCACGCCGGCGAGGTGGCAGGCCATGACATCGGTGTAGCCCTCCACGACGACGGCCTGCCGCCGCCGGGCGATCTCCCTCTTCGCGATGTCCAGGCCGAAGAGCACATGACTTTTCTTGTAGATCGGGGTCTCCGGCGTATTCAGGTACTTCGGACCGTCGTCGTCCTCGAAGAGCTTGCGGGCGCCGAATCCGATGACGTCGCCGGTGATGTCCCTGATCGGCCACAGCAGCCGCCGGTGGAACCGGTCGATGAACGTGCCGCGCGAGGACTGCCGCGACAGCCCGGCCGTGGTCAGCTCGCTCTGGCTGAAACCCTTACCGAGCAGGTGTTTCGTCAGCGAGTCCCAGCCGGTCGGCGCGAAGCCGCAACCGTACGTCTCCGCCGCCGTGCGATCGAAGCCACGTTCCAACAGGAACTCGCGGGCCAGCTGACCGTCCGATGTGGACAATTGGTCGGCGTAGAACTCCTGCGCCAGCCGATGTGCCTCCACGAAACGGGCCCGCTGGCCGTGCTGCCGGATGGGCGCCGAGCCGCCCTCCTCGTAGCGCAGCTCGATTCCCACGTGGCCGGCTAGCCGTTCGACCGCCTCGACGAAGGACAGGTGATCGACCTTCTCCACGAACCGGATGACGTCGCCGCCCTCCCCGCAGCCGAAGCAGAACCAGAGATTGCGGGACGGGGTCACCTGGAACGACGGCGTCTTCTCGTCGTGGAACGGGCACAGCCCCTTGAGGCTGCCACCTCCCGCGCTGCGCAGCTGCAGATGTTCACCGACGACGTCCGCGATCGGGGACCGCTCACGCACCAGCGCGATGTCCTCGTTGCGTATCCGTCCGGCCATCCCTACATCCTGCCTCCTGCCACCGACTGACATCCCGCGCCCGGACTCAGCCTCAGCCTCAGCCTCAGCCTCGGACTCAGCCTCGGACTCAGCCTCGGACGAGAGCAGCGTGCCAGGACACCGCCGAGGTGTCGGTCAGGCTGGCCACCTGGTCCAGGACCACGCGGCGGCGGGCCGCGTCGTCACCGGCCGCCAGCCAGCGTGGGGCGTGCAGCGGGTCCAGCGCCTCCGGCCGATCGAGCACCGTAGCGACGAGCTCGGTCAGCAGCTCGCGCTGCCGCGCCTGCAGCGCTGCGGTCTCCCTCCGGGCCATGACGTACCGCGCCGCGACGGCCTTGAGCAGGGCGCACTCCGCGGCGACGCGGGGCGGTACGACGAGGTCTGCGGCGTATCGGCGCAGCGGTTGATCGCCGACAGCCAACCGGGTGGTCTGCACCGCCGCGTCGGTGAACCGGCCGGTGAGTTCGCTGGTCGCCCGCTTCAGCGCGGCCCGGCCGGCGAGCGACCCGTCATACGCCGCCACGTCCCGGAGCACCGGCAGCGCCAGCAACTCGACCAGCACATCCTCCAGGTCGTCGGAGCCGGCGGCGTACACCGACCGGGCTACGTCGCAGACCGCCGCCCGTTCCTCCTTCGAGTCCAGCGCCGCGAGCGACACGTGCCCGGCGTACACGCCGTCCTCGACATCGTGCACCGAGTACGCGACGTCATCGGCCCAGTCCATGACCTGCGCCTCGAGACACGGCCGCCCGGGCGGCGCACCGTCGCGCAGCCACTGGAAGACGTCGAGGTCGTCGGCGTACACCCCGTACTTCCGCTCGCCGGGACGACGCGGCCAGGGGTACTTCGTGGCCGCGTCCAGGACCGCGCGGGTCAGGTTGAGCCCGGCGCTGTCGCCGGCCGCGTCGAGCACCTTCGTCTCCAGCCGGACCAGGACCCGCAGGCTCTGCGCGTTGCCCTCGAAGCCGCCGCACGGCCCGGCGAGCGCGTCCAAGGCGTCCTCGCCGTTGTGCCCGAACGGCGGGTGCCCGACGTCGTGCGCGAGCCCGGCGGCGTCGACGAGATCCGGGTCGCAGCCCAGCGCCTGCCCCATCTCCCGGCCGATCTGCGCGACCTCCAACGTGTGGGTCAGCCGGGTCCGGGGGAAGTCGTCCGAGCCGGGCTCGACGACCTGGGTCTTGGCGGCTAGCCGGCGCAGCGCCGAGCAGTGCAGGACCCGAGCGCGATCGCGTTCGAACTCCGAGCGCCGTACGCCGCCGGCACCGAGCGAGGAGCGTTTGGGCGGCTCATCGATCCGCCGGGCCCGGTCGTGGTCGTCGTACCCGGCTGCTGACTTCATCCCGGCAGCACCCTAACCCGACGGACGTGGATGTACGGCGAGGTCCGTCGCGCGCGGGGTTCAGCCGGGGATGGCGCCGAGTCCGGTGGAGAAGGCCCACGCGACGATGTCGGTGCGGGTCGAACCGCCGAGCTTGGCCAGCACGTGGCTGACGTGCGTCTCCACGGTCTCGCTCCGAGACGAACAACCGCTCCGCGATCTGGCGATTGGACAGCCCCTCGGTGACGAGCACCACGATCTCCCGCTCGCGCGGAGTCAGCGCGATCCGCTCAGACATCTCAGCGTCTATCGCGGCCAGCACCTGCTCGCACTGTGCAACCCGGCCGGGCATGTCCATCATGCGCATCGCCGCCAGCGCTGTACGTGCCACCTGCGCAGCCGCGGCAAGGTTCCCTGCGCCGCCGCGGGCGTGCAGCACATCGGCGAGGTACATCCGGCTGAGTGCGGCGAACGGCCTGGCCCCCATGCGCTCCTCGAACGTGATCGCCTCGCGAAAGTGCCGCTCGGCTGCATCCAGGCGCCCGCAGGTCGCTGCCAGCCGGCCCAGGTGCCGCGAGGCCGACCCCTCGCACGCTATGGCGCCGGAACCACCGGCAACTGCCAGGCTGGCGTACGGCGCCAGTAGCGAGTACAACACCTCGGCGCATCCGGCGTCGGCCACGTCCGCGACGACGTCGGCAAGCATGGGAACGGTGACGATCCACCTGCCGTCCATGGGCCAACCGCCGGCCTCTGCGCAGAGCTGCCGGCCCATCCTGGCCGCCTCGTCCAGATCGTCGGCGGCCACCATCGCGATCGCGACCGACGTCAACGCGATCGGCAGGCTGGTCCGGGTGGCCAGGGCGAGAAAGTTGTCGAACTCGGTGTCCACGAGGTGCTCATTCAGCCCGTCACCTCGGGTGTACACGAGGAACAGCTGCCACCCGTAGTGCAGGCCGACAAGGCTGGGATCCTCCAGTTCCCTGGCGAGTTCCCAAGCCGCAGCTGCGTGCTCCTCGGCTGCGGCGAAGCGGCCGACCAACGCCTCTCGCGCCGCCCGCCGCTGAGCGAGATGCCAGCGGGCCAAGGGGAAGCCCAGTTCCGCCGCGAGCCGGGTGAGCGCGGCCAGCCCCTTGTCCACGGCAACGAGGTCGCCCAGCTCGAACGCTGCGTCGATGCGCCACAACCGGCCCCACAGCGCTGCCAGTGGCTCACCGCGACCGGCCAGGTCGATCGCCCGCGCTCCAAGTTGCAGCCGCTCGGCGGCGTGCCCAGGACCGGCAAGGGCCTGATGCCGCGCACGCAACGCGGCGAGCAGGGCGGTCGGATCCGCGGTCTGCTCGGCAAGTACCAGCGCGTCGGCGGACATCGACTGCGCGCGATCCACGTCGCCTTCGTCGACAGCTGCATAGGCCAGCCGCGCCTCCAGCTGCGCACGCAGCGACAGCTGCTCAGGCGGCACGAGGGCACCCGCTCGCCGGCACAACGCGGCCACCGACTCGTCCCCCTCCGCCAGCTCGACACCGTCGACGAGCAGCGCAGCCCGCGCGAGCAGATCCCAGCGTCCCTCGGATTCGGCCAGGTCTGCGGCGAGCACGCAGTGCTCCAGCGCGCCGCCGAAGACTCCCGAGCGGTACTCAGCGAAAGCCAGCTGGAGCAGGATCTCCGCTCGCTCCGACGGCGATGGTCCGCCGGCCATCGTCAGGCAATGCAGCGCCGTCCTGAACCGGCCGACCGCCTCGGCGTACGCGAGGTCTGCCAGCGCAGCCTCCCCGGCTCGTCGCGCTGACGTGGCGGCGAGTACGTGTTCGGCCGGTGTCGTGGCTCCCCGAGCGAGATGGCTGGCGACCGCTCCGATCCGTTCGAGTCCGCTGTCCGTCGCCGCGATGGCGGCCGCCAGTGCGCCGTGGGCCCGGGACCTTGCCGCACGCTCGACCTTCTCGTAGACGCCGTCACGGACCAAGGCGTGTATGAAGCGGGCGGTCCCCGGCGCCTCGGCGGGCAAGGTGAGCAGCCCAGCCTGGATCGCCTCGTCCAGCAACGCCAGCACCGTGTCTGTCGGCAGCGCACATGCTGTGCCGAGTTCGGCGATGCTGAAGTCCTCGCCCGCGACGCTCGCCGTTTCGACGAGACCACGGCACTGCGCCGAGACCCTGCCCATGGGTTCCCGGATCAGGTCGAAGAGCTCGGGCCGGCCGGCGAGCGCGGCTCTCGACGCGCCGGCGTCATAGGCCCGCAGCGACACCCGACCGGCGAGCAGCCGGACCACCGCACCCACGAAGAGGCTGTTGCCTGCGGTCTGCCGGAGCACGAGATCGACGTACCGGCCGTCCACCGGTCCCCCACCGACGGCGTCGAGGTAGTCGGCGATCTCGTCACGGTCCAGACCGGGTAGTTGGCG
>JACCZY010000089.1 GCA_013695685.1 Geodermatophilaceae bacterium
CAGACGAGCCGGACACCTTCCCCCGCGCCGTCGTGGAAGAGCTGCGCCGGGAGAACGCCCGGTACCGGACCCGAGCCGGTCAGGCCGACGAACTATCGCAACGGCTGCACCTGGAACTCGTCCGCGCCACCGGGAGATTGGCCGACCCCACAGACCTCCCGTTCGAGGAACGGCACCTGGAGGACGTGGACATACTCGACGCCGCCATAGACGACCTGCTCGCCCGTAAGCCGCACCTAGCCTCCCGCCGACCCTCCGGTGACATAGGGCAGGGAGCCACTGCCGAAGCCGCTAGCGTGGACCTCGCGGGCATCCTGCGTGCCCGCGCTGGCTAGGAGACGATGTTATGAGCGATGAGCGACAATATCTAGGAACGGCGACCGTGCCCTATGGCGATTGGGTGGGGACCGCGAGCGCAGACACCGACATGGTGAAGGGCAGGAACATCTACGACGTCACCGGCCTAGACGACGACACCTGGCAGATCGTCGGTCTAGACATCATGGACTGTTGCGAGTTCCCAGGGGATGTCTTCGTTTACGCGGCCAGTAAGGCTGACTGGCAGGCCCACCGTGTTGAACAGAAAGAATCGTTGGCCGTAACGAGTTTCCTGTGCCACGACCTCACCATGGACGACATCGTCGCCGGAATGGAGCAGTTCCGTGTGCAACTGCGCATCCGCGCCATCGGCGACCACCCAATGCACATTGTGCAGAACGCCGACATCCCAGAACAGGATTAGTACCCAGCGGGGGTATGCTTAGGGTGGCCCTGGCGGCCGCCCGCATGTTGCGAGCCCGGCGCTCGACGTGAACCCATCCCGTCCCCAATTGGGGACATCCACGTCAGGAGCCCATCGTGGCCGTATCAACCGCAACCGCACCGGAACTGACCGCCGAACAGGTGCAGCGCATCCTTGTGCAGCCTCTCGAGGCAGCCTCCGCGTTCCTCGCCTCCGGGCCGCGCATCTTCGACTCGGCAGGCCCGGTTCGTATCCCCAAGCTGGGAGGCCCGGTCACTGACCCGGGCTGGACCGGTGAGAACGAACTCATCCCCGAACGTGACGTCGACTTCGACGAGATCACCCTCCTCCCGTCGACCATGAAGTCGGTCAAAGTCCTGACCCGGTTCAGCAACGAGCTGGCACGCCAGTCTGTGATCGCACTCGACCAAGCGTTGCGTGACCGCCTGGTGCGCGACGTGGCCGCGAAGCTCGACGCCCAGTTCTTCTCAGCCTCCGGTGACGGCATCACCACCCCCAAGGGCATCTTCGCGTACACCGGGACGCAGACCGTCGCCGTGGGTGGCGCTCTGACTCTGGACAAGATGCTCGACGCCGAAGGGCTGATGCTCGCCGCGAACGTCGACCCCACCCGGCTCCGCTGGATCATGACCTCGCGGGACTTCGTTCGGCTGCGCCAGGTCAAGGACACCACCGGCCGGTACATCGTCCAGCCCGACGCCACCGAGGCCGGCGCGTACCGGCTCCTCGGTCACGGTGTCACCGTCACGAACCGGGTCCCGAACACCACGGCCACCCCGCCGACCGGACGGGCCGCGCTCGTGGACTTCTCACAGATCGCGGTAGCCCGCGACCTGGCCCCATCGGTGAAGATCCTCGACCAGACCTTCGGCGACTACGACCAGCAGGCCATCCGCGTCGTGGCCCGCTACGACGCCGCGCCGATGAACGCCCAGGCGATCGTCACCCTCACCGGCATCACCGTCTAGTCCGGTGGCCGCCTACACCCCGGCCGACCTCGCCGCGCACCTACAGACCGACGTCGACACTGCCAGCGCCGTCCTCGCCCTAAAGGTCGCCGCCGACGTCGTACACACCTACACCCGCGGAGCGGGTTTCGACCCGATCACGGGAGCACCGGGCAACGACCTGGCCGCCGTGGTCCTGACCCTGGCCGGGCGCATGTACCGCAACCCGAGCAACTTCCTCGCCGAGACGGCCGGAGCACGGTCGGTGCGGTACGGCGAGGGCTGGACGTTGCCGGAGTTGGCCGTACTCAACACCTACCGGCGCAGGACCGCCTAGAGCTGCGGCGTCAACGTCACCCGGCGTGGGCTGGGTAGGCCCCGACCGAGAACGATGGCAGTCGAGGCCTGTGACCTTCTTGGGGGCCGTAGACACTGCCAGCGCCGTACGCGAGACCCCCGGTTCCCTGCACGGCGACCGGGGGTCTCGTTACGGTCTGGAGACCGTCCACAGTGGATGGTCTCTGCTAACAGACTGCTAACGGACCTGTTAGCACGAGGCCGTACTAGGCATGACAGGCGTTGTGCGGATAACCGGGAAAGTGCAGGTCAGAGGCCATATTCGCGGACTCGGAATGACTGCCTGATACTGGCATGGCGGGTGTTCGACTCCCCCCTCCCGCACCCCAGGAGGGCACACCGCAGGACGCCTCGGGAGCAGCTGCACGACGCCACCGTTGCTGCGGCCCCGTCCCTGTGGGCCTGACGATCATGGCGTTCCGGACGCGAATACCCCAATTACGCGCAGGGGAACAGTCCAGAACGCCATGATCGCGTCCGGCGGACGGCGAACTGGTACGGAACTACAAGACCCTGACAACCAAGAAGATGATCGCCAGGACGACGAGAACGACCAGCAGGATGTAGAGCAGATTTCTGGGCACGTGTTCCTCCAATTGAGTTCAGCACTGGGACCGCTGCACCAGGTGGGTCGCGGTGGGTAGCCGTCATAGTACCGGCGTTACCCGCCGTGGGCCTGCCCGGCGTTCTGGCGGACGTCGTCTTGGCGGTCCGGCCGGGCAGCTGAGTGTGACACCGTGGGCAGTGGACACCCGCCGGGACTCAGCCCGCAGACCGAGCCGGCCGCCGGCCGCCCCGATCAGTCAGCCAGCGCGTGGGCGATCAACGGTGCCAGCTCCCGGAAGGCGTGTCCGCGATGACTGATGGCGTCCTTGTCCGCTGCGGACAGCTCGGCGGCGGTGACGTCCAAGCCGTCGGGCACGAAGATCGGGTCGTAGCCGAATCCGTGGTCGCCCTTGGCTTCCCGGACGAGGCGTCCCCGCATCTCGCCGTGCACGATGTGCTCGGCCCCGCTCGGGGCCACGAAAGCCGCCGCGCAGACAAACGCCGCACCGAGCCGGTCGTCCGGCACGTCGGCCAGTTGTCCCAGCAGCAGGTCGAGGTTCGCCCGGTCGTCTCCATGCCGGCCCGCCCATCGCGCGCTGAACACTCCGGGCATGCCGTTGAGCGCGTCCACCGTCAACCCGGAGTCGTCGCCGACAGCGGCGAGCCCGGTGTGCCGGACCGCCTCGCGCGCCTTGAGCAACGCGTTGTCGGCGAAGGTGGCACCGGCCTCCGGCACCTCGTCGTACGCCGGTACGTCGTCCAGCCCGAGCACCTGCAGGTCGGGCAGCAGCGCGTCGGCGATCCGGCGAAGTTCGAGCAACTTCTTGGTGTTCCGGCTGGCCAGCAGCAGCTGTCGGGTCACCGGCTGAGGGACTCCTGCTGCAGTCGGGTCAGCTCCGCGCAGCCGGCCAGCCCGAGGTCGAGCAGCGCGTCCAACGTGGACCGATCGAAGGCCAGGCCTTCGGCGGTGCCCTGCACCTCGATGAACTCACCGCTGCCGGTGCAGACGACGTTCATGTCCGTGCCGGCCGTGACGTCTTCTTCGTAGCAGAGGTCCAGCATCGGCGTACCGCCGATGACACCGACACTGACCGCTGCCACGGACGTGTGCAAAGGCTGCGCCTTGGCGAGGGAGCCGCGCTCGCGCAGCCAGGACACCGCGTCGGCGAGCGCCACGTACGCCCCGGTTACCGCCGCGGTCCGCGTCCCACCGTCGGCCTGCAGGACATCACAGTCCAGTGCGATCGTGTTCTCACCCAAGGCCGACAGGTCGATGCACCCGCGCAGCGACCGCCCGATCAACCGGCTGATCTCGTGGGTGCGGCCGCCGATCTTGCCGCGCACCGACTCCCGGTCGCTGCGGGTGTGCGTCGCCCGCGGCAGCATGGCGTACTCCGAGGTGACCCAGCCCAGCTTGCTCCCCCGGCGCCAGCGCGGCACGCCCTCGGTCACACTCGCGGCGCAGAGCACCCGGGTCCGGCCGTACTCCACGAGCACGGATCCTTCGGCGTGGTCCAGCCAGTGCCGGGTCAACCTGACCTCGCGCAGTGCATCAGGCGCTCGGCCGTCGATTCTCGCGGACGGGGTCACGGGCCCGAGCCTGTCAGATGTAGATCATTGGCCCAGACTGGGGGGATGCGCACCGAGATCATGTCCGTCCACACCGGCGACTCCCCCGCCGTACATGACCTGACCGAGGACTGCCGCCACTTCGTCGCCGCGGAGGATGACGGCCTGCTGCACGTGTTCGTCCCGCACGCCACGGCCGGGCTCGCCGTGCTGGAGACCGGTGCCGGCAGCGACGAGGACCTGCTGGCTCAGCTGGACGAGCTGCTGCCTCCGGATCGGCGGTGGCGACACCGGCACGGCAGTTCCGGTCACGGCCGCGATCACGTCATGCCGGCGATCGTGCCGCCGTACGCGACCGTCCCCGTCCTCGGCGGGCGGCTGGCACTCGGGACGTGGCAGAGCATCTGCCTGGTCGACTTGAACGGCGACAACCCCGACCGCGAGGTGCGCTTGACGTTCCTGCCAGGCTGAGGGCCATGAGCGAGCGCAGCGAGCAGATCGCGGTCACCGGACTCGCGGTGATGGGCAGCAACTTAGCGCGAAACTTCGCGCGCAACGGGGCGCAGGTCGTCGTACACAATCGCACCACGGCGAAGACGGATGCACTGATCCTCGCGCACGGCAGCGAGGGTGACTTCGTCCATGCGCCGTCGACTCAGGACATGATCGATGCCCTGGAGCGGCCTCGCCGCATCCTCATCATGGTTCAGGCCGGTCGACCGACGGACCTCGTCATCGACGACATCGCCCCCCGTCTGGACAAGGGCGACGTCCTCATCGACGGCGGCAACGCGCGGTACACCGACACCCGCCGGCGGGAGTCGGCGCTGCGCGAGATCGGCGTGCACTTCGTCGGCGCCGGGATCAGCGGTGGCGAGGACGGCGCGCTTAACGGTCCCAGCATCATGCCGGGAGGGTCGCCGGAGTCCTATGCCACGGTCGGCCCACTGCTCGAGCGGATCGCCGCCCAGGTCGACGGGACGCCGTGCTGTGCGTACGTCGGGCCCGACGGCGCCGGGCACTTCGTAAAGATGGTGCACAACGGCATCGAGTACGCCGACATGCAGCTGATCGCCGAGGCATACGACCTCCTGCGCCGCGGGCTGGGTGCGACACCGGCGGAGATCGCCGCCATCTTCACGGAGTGGAACTCCGGCGACCTGGAGTCCTACCTCGTGGAGATCACCGCCGAGGTGCTCGCCCATGTCGACGCCGCCACCGGATCACCGTTCGTGGATGTCGTGCTCGATCAGGCCGAGCAGAAGGGCACGGGGCGGTGGACCGTGCAGTCCGCGCTGGATCTCGGCGTACCGGTCTCCGGCATCGCCGAGGCGGTCTTCGCTCGGGCCCTGTCGGGCCATCCCGAGCAGCGGGCCGCGGCCGCCGGCCTGCCCGGACCCTCGACGACGTGGACGGTGGACGATCGCACCGGTTTCGTCGAGGACGTCCGGCAGGCCCTGTACGCCTCCAAGGTGGTCGCGTACGCGCAGGGGTTCGACCAGATAGCCGCGGCCAGCGCCGAGTACGGCTGGGACGTCGACCCCGCGGCGATGGCGACCATCTGGCGTGGCGGCTGCATCATCCGCGCCCGGTTCCTGAACCGGATCAAGCAGGCGTACGACGACAACGGGGCACTGCCGACGCTGCTGGTCGCGCCATACTTCGCCGAGCAGGTCGGCGCCGCCCAGGAGGGGTGGCGCCGCGTCGTCACCGCCGCCGTACAGGGCGGTATCCCCGCACCGGGCTTCGCCAGCGCACTGGCCTACTACGACGGGCTACGCGCCGAGCGGCTGTCGGCGTCGCTCATCCAGGGGCTGCGCGACTTCTTCGGCGCACACACCTATCGCCGCGTCGACCGCGCCGGCAGCTTCCACACGCTCTGGTCGGCCGACCGCTCAGAGATCGCGCTCTGACCCCGACTGGACGTCCGGAACTCGCCGAGGCGCCGGCCCGTCAGAGCTCGTAAACGGCGCCGCTGCTCGCCAGTTCCGCCGCAGGAAAGACGGCCCTCGCCTCGTCCAGCACCAGCGCGGGGTCGTTCCACATGGGGATGTGGGTGAGCACCAGCCGGCCGACGCCCGCGGCCGCGGCGTGCTCGCCCGCCTCCCGCCCCGTCAGGTGCAGGTTCGACGGGTTCGGGGGACCACCGGCAGCCGGCTCCATGAAGGACGCCTCACACAGCAGCAGGTCCGTGTCCCGGGCCAGCTCGACCAGCGCCGAGCAGGCGCCGGTGTCCCCGGAATAGGTCAGGCTCCGACCACCCGCGGTAAGGCGGACGGCGTACGTCTCGACGGGGTGGTTGACGCGAGCCGCCCCGAGGCGGAACGGGCCGAGGCCGCGGGCACCAGGTTCGAGATCCTCGACGGTGAACACGTCCGCGAGACTGTCCGAACCCGCATCGGCAGCCAGTAGCCGCTGCGTGGTGCCGGGCGGACCGAGCAGCCGGATCGGGGCCGGCTGGCCGGCCGGGTGGAAGCGATGCAACACCATGAGCGAGCAGGCGTCCAGGCAGTGGTCGGCGTGCAGATGCGAGAGCAGGACGGCGTGGAGGGACCGTACGTCGGTGTAGCGGGCCAGCTGGCCGAGCGAGCCGTTGCCGAGGTCGACGACCAGCCGGAAGCCGTCGTGCTCAATCAGGTAGCACGAGGCGGGGCTGTCCGGGCCCGGGCCGCTGCCGGAGCAGCCGACGACAGTGAGTTTCATGTGGTCGACACCGAGCCGACCGGGGCCACAGCCGACGCGCCGAGTGAGTGGACGGCGGTGATCTCCGGGCCGAGAAAGCGCCGGCCCAGCCGGGCGAACGGATCAGGGTCGCCGGTGGCAAGGAATCGGTGTTGGGGCGCGTCTGCGGACTCCGGTCGCAGCAGGTCACGCTCACTCAGCGTCCGATATACGTCCTTCGCGGTTTCCTCGGCGCTGGACACGAGGGTCACCCCGTCCCCCATCACCAGTCCCAGCACGCCGGTGAGCAACGGGTAGTGGGTGCAGCCGAGCACGAGGGTGTCAACCTGCGCCTCGAGCAGCGGCGACAGGTACGCCTCTGCCAAGCCGAGCAACTGCCGGCCGCTGGTCACGCCACGCTCGACGAAATCGACGAACCGGGGACAGGCGACGGAGCTCAGCCGTACCTGCGGCGCGGCGGCGAACGCATCGTCGTACGCACGGCTGGTGACGGTCGCCGCGGTCCCGATCACGCCGACCTGCCCGCTGTGGGTGGCGGCGACCGCGCGGCGGACGGCGGGCAGCACCACCTCGACAACCGGGACGGTGTACCGCTCCCGGGCGTCCCGCAGGCACGCCGCGCTGGCTGTGTTGCAGGCGATGACGAGCAGCTTCACGCCGGATTCGACCAGGTCGTCCATGACCGCGAGGGCGTGCTGGCGCACGGCCGCTATCGGCTGCGGGCCGTAGGGCCCGCGCGCGGTGTCGCCGACATAGAGAATCGATTCGTGCGGCAGCTGGTCGAGCACCGCGCGGGCGACGGTCAGACCGCCGACGCCGGAGTCGAAGATCCCGATCGGCGCGTCGCTCAGGCCCATAGCTGACCCTCCAAGGCGGCCTCGGCCTCCTCGAGCGTTCCGGCGTACGCGCCGGTGGACAGGTACTTCCAGCCGCCGTCGCAGACGACCAGTGCGATGTCGGCCGGCAGCCCCGAGGCGATGGCCTTGTCCGCCATCGCCAGCGCGGCATGCAGGATGGCTCCGGTGGAGATGCCGGCGAAGATGCCCTCGGACTCCACCAACTCCCGGGTACGCCGCAGCGCCTCCCGCGGCCCGACGGAGAATCGGGTGGTGAGCACGGTTTCGTCGTACAGCTCGGGCACGAAGCCCTCGTCGATGTTGCGCAGGCCGTAGACGAGCTCGCCGTAGCGGGGCTCGGCGGCGACGATCTGGATCGAGGGGACCTTCTCCCGGAGGTAGCGACCGGCACCCATCAGGGTTCCGGTGGTCCCGAGTCCGGCGACGAAGTGGGTGATCGTCGGCAGGTCTGCGAGCAGTTCCGGGCCGGTGCCCTCGTAGTGGGCGCGGGCGTTGGCCTCGTTCCCGTACTGGTACAGCATGACCAACTCAGGGTTCTGCGCGACCAGCGCCTTGGCCATCGCGACAGCCTGGTTCGAGCCGCCGGCGGCTGGGGAGAACACGATGCGCGCGCCGTACATCTCCAGCAGCTGGCGACGCTCGACGGAGGTGTTCTCCGGCATCACGCAGATGACCTGGTAACCGCGCTGGCGGGCCACCATCGCCAGCGAGATGCCGGTGTTGCCGCTCGTCGGCTCCAGCAAGGTCGTACCCGGTTCGAGCCGCCCGTCCTTCTCCGCCGCCTCGATCATGTACAGCGCGGCCCGGTCCTTGACCGATCCGGTCGGATTGCGGTCCTCGAGCTTGGCCCACAGCCGGACCTCAGGCGAGGGCGACAGCTGCGGGAGCCCCACGAGCGGCGTACCTCCGAGGGAGTCGAGGAGGGAGTCGAATCGAGCCACAGTGCTGAGGATCAGCCGCCGGCGACGGTCGGCAGGGTGAGGGCCCCGCCGGCGACAGCCGGCAATGTGAGGGCCCCGCCGGCGACAGCCGGCAATGTGGGGGCCCCGCCGGCGACAGCCGGCAGTATCGTGACGCTGTCGCCGTCCTTGACCGCGGTGTCGAGGGACCCGGTGAAGCGGACGTCCTCGTCGTTGACGTAGACGTTGACGAAACGGTGCAGCGCCCCGTCGTTGACCAGGCGTCCCTTCAGGCCGGAGTGCTGGGAGTCCAGGTCGTCGATGAGCGTGCCGAGGGTGTCGCCGGAACCCTGCACCGTCTTCGCCCCGCCGGTGTGGCTTCGCAGGATTGTCGGGATGCGGACCTCGATGGCCATGATCTTCAAACTCCTCTTCGCAGGGTGTATCAGCTCGAACGCCGGGGACTGGCCTCCGGATTCCTGCCTCAGGCCGACACGGCGACGTCAGTGACGATTACCGGTTCCTCGCTCACGCTGCCGTCGACGATGCGGAAGGAGCGGAACTCGGTGTCCACCGCGTCCCGGGTCGACACCAGAACGTAGTGCGCGCCGGGTTCACCAGCGTAGGCGATGTCCGTCCGGGAGGGGTACGCCTCCGTCGCGGTGTGCGAGTGGTAGATGACCACCGGCTCCTCGTCGCGCTCGTCCATCTCGCGGTAGAGCTTGAGCAGGTCGGCGGACTCGAACTCGTAGAACGTCGGCGATCGGGCGGCATTGAGCATCGGGATGAACCGCTCGGGCCGGTCCGTCCCGGCCGGGCCGGCAACCACCCCGCACGCCTCGTCCGGATGATCTCGCCGGGCGTGCGCCACGATCGCGTTGTACGTCGAACGATCGATGGTGAGCACGCTCGGCAGCGTACCTACCACCTCAGTAGGCTGCGGGCTCGATGTCTGTCACCGTGCCATGAGCTTGACCGTGCTGCTCGTCACCGCCGCGTTCGCGCTGCCGGCGCTGGCGCTGGGCTCGTCGAAGGTCTACCTACCGCTGCGCGGGAGCCAGCGCCGTAAGCCGCGCCCGCTCCGGGAGACCACCGATCGGCTGGTCGTGATGGGAGTGCGCTTCGGCATCCTGCTACTGCTGACGCTGCTCGCGCTCATCGCGGTCGTCGGCAGCGTCGCCGCCCTACGCGGCGACGTCTCGCTTCCCGACGGTGTGATCGTGGCCTGTATCGGAGCGGTCCTGCTGTCGATCCTGACGCTCACCACGTTCGGGCGGCCACGGCGCTGAACTCGTCGCGGTTCGCGGCGGCTCAGCTCAGGACGGCCTCGACCAGGCTGTCCTGCAGGTGGGTCAGCCAGAAGTACACCGCCAGCTCAAAATCCCGCTGATCGCTCACCCGCTGCGGCACATCGGTGTCCTCGGTGATGTCCAGCTCCACGCCCATCATCAGCCGGATGTCGTTCACGGCACGCAGCCAGGCATCCGGGTCGTCGAGGACTGCCGATCCCGCCTCGGCTGGGAGCGCGGCCAGCACCGCGCCGACGTCGGCCTGCTTGTCCTCGCGCAGACCTGCCTCGGTCAGGTCGCGGTAGGCGGCCGCCACGTCACGGTCCTCCCGGTGCGCGTCCGGGAGCAGCCGGGCGAGCACCGGGTCTGCCGGCGTACGACGCTCGGCGTCGGTGTCGGTGTCGGTGTCGGTGCCGGTGCCGGTGCCGGTGTCGGTGTCGGCCAGCAGGTCACCGACCCGTCCGAGCAGGTCACGCAGCAGCGTGACCTCGGCTTCGACGAAATCCAGGCGCAGTCTGCCGTCGAGTTCGGTCAGCGTGGCCACCTCAGCCCTCACGCTGCAGGGTCGCCCACAGCCCCGCGCCGTGCAGCCGGGCTACGTCGTGCTCCATGCGTTCCCGGGCACCGTGCGACACGACGGCCTTGCCCTTGTGATGGACGTCGAGCATCAGGCTCGTTGCCTTGGCCCGGTCGTACCCGAAGAGCTTCTGCAAGACGTACGTGACGTAGGACATGAGGTTGACCGGGTCGTTCCAGACGATGGTGATCCACGGCAGCAGTGCCTCATGATCCTCGTTCACCACCGGATCGGCTGTCCGCTGCGGTGCGAGCGTGCTTCCCACGCCCCCAGTGTCGCATCAGCGGCGCCACCTATCCTGCACGATGTGCTCCCTGTGCTCGCCGTCGGACTGCTGACCGATCATTACGAGCTCACGATGCTCGCGGCGGCACTGCGGGACGGGACCGCCAGGCGACAGTGCGTGTTCGAGGTGTTCGCCCGCCACCTGCCCCCCGGCCGGCGCTACGGCGTCGTGGCGGGAACCGGCCGGTTGCTGGATGCGGTGAGCAGGTTCCGGTTCGACGGCGGGGCGCTCGACTTTCTCCGGCAGCAGCGCGTGGTGGACGAGCAGACCCTCGACTGGCTGGCGGCGTACCGGTTCACCGGCGACGTCAACGGCTACGCCGAGGGGGACCTGTACTTCCCTGGCTCGCCGGTACTCAGCGTGCGAGCGAGCTTCGGTCAGGCGGTCGTGCTGGAGACGCTCATTCTGTCGATCCTCAACCACGACAGCGCGGTGGCCTCGGCCGCGGCTCGGATGGTAGCCGCCGCGGGTGAGCGGCCATGCCTGGAGATGGGATCACGGCGTACCCATGAGGAAGCGGCGGTTGCCGCGGCCAGGGCGGCCTACCTCGCCGGCTTCTCGGCGACGTCGAACCTCGAGGCCGGCCGCCGCTACGGCGTACCGACGACAGGAACCAGCTCGCATGCCTTCACCCTCGTCCACGACAGCGAGGCGAACGCGTTCGCGGGACAGGTGGCCGCACTCGGCAAGGGCACGACGCTGCTCGTCGACACCTACGACGTGGAGCAGGGCATCCGCGCCGCGGTCGAGGCAGCCGGGGACGAGTTGGGCGCCATCCGGCTGGACTCCGGTGACATGGCGACTCAGGCCAGGCAGGCCCGGGTGCTCCTGGACGCGCTGGGGGCGCAGCGGACCCGGATCGTCGTCACCAGCGACCTCGACGAGTACGCGATCGCCGCGCTGGCCGTCGCACCGATCGACGGGTACGGCGTCGGGACGTCGGTGGTGACCGGCTCAGGGGCGCCGACCGCCGGTTTCGTCTACAAGCTGGTGGAGCGCGACGGCGTCCCCGTCGCGAAGACGTCAGTCGGCAAACCGTCCACCGGGGGTCGGAAGGTCGCCGTACGGCGGCACGACCGGCGCGGAACGATGACCGCCGAAGTCGTCACGGCCGGTGACGAGCCCACGGTGCGGGCGGGTGACCGACGGCTCTCGATTCCGCTGCTGTGCTCGGGGGAACCGGTTTCCGGGCTGGCGGGGTTGGCCGACGCCCGCACCTTTCACCGTGCGATGATCGCCACTCTGCCTGCGCGTGGACTTACCCTCTCGCGCGGGGACTCACGCGGGGAAGCGGTCATCGACACCGTGTACGAGGAGGAGGCGTTGCCATGACCCAGCACGCGTCCACCCACGGCGCTCCTGCTGTGTCCGCGCGGACGAAGGCGGCTTCATGACGACAGCGCTGGTCATCGTCGATGTGCAGAACGACTTCTGCGAGGGTGGCCAGCTGGCCGTGCGCGGCGGCTCGGAAGTCGCCGCGGGCATCAGCGAGCACCTGGCCGACCTGCAACGCTACGACCACGTGGTCGCGACCCGCGACTACCACGTGGATCCGGGTTCGCACTTCTCCGACGAGCCGGACTTCATCGACTCCTGGCCGGTGCACTGCGTCGTGGGGACCGCGGGCGCTCAACTGCACGCGAGCCTGGATCAGAGCACGATCGAGGCGGTGTTCGACAAGGGTGAGTACGCCGCCGCGTACTCCGGCTTCGAGGGCACCTCGGACGGAGTGTCGTTGG
Organism: Geodermatophilaceae bacterium; assembly: GCA_013695685.1. Lineage (GTDB taxonomy): Bacteria > Actinomycetota > Actinomycetes > Mycobacteriales > Geodermatophilaceae > JACCTY01. Next base: position 12,512 of record JACCZY010000089.1, read on the forward strand.
AGGCGTGGCTCAAGCAGCGCTCCGTGCACGCCGTGCACATCGTGGGCCTGGCCACCGACCACTGTGTCCGCGCGACCGCCATAGACGCCGCCCTGCACGGCTTCTCCACCACCGTGCTGCTGAACCTGACCGCCGGGGTGGCCCACCGCAGCACCGAGCACGCACTCAGCCAGCTTCGCAGTGCCGGTGTCACCCTCGTGGGCGACGCAAACTAGTGGTGTCAGACCCACTGTCAAGGCATCTTGTCAGCGCTTTCGCGTCACCCGTGACGCGCTTCCACTGACAAGTTGGCGTCCCCGGTGGTCTCCTCGGCTTCGGCGGACTCGACGTCGGAGCTGCTGATCCCGAGGAAGAACAAGATCGCGTCGAGAAACGGCTGATTCAGCGAGGTGTCCGCCTGTGCGCGCACCCCTGGCTTGGCGTTGAAGGCGATGCCCAGGCCGGCCTTCTTGAGCATGTCGAGGTCGTTCGCGCCGTCGCCTACGGCCACTGTCTGGCTCATCGGAACCCCGGCGGCAGCCGCGAATCGGGTCAGGGCCTCTGCCTTGCCTGCCCGGTCGAGGATGTCGCCGACCAGCCGGCCGGTCAGCCGACCCCCGTCGATCTCCAGTGTGTTGGCCGCGGCGAAGTCCATGCCCAGCTCCGCGGCAAGATGGTCGGTGAGCTGGGTGAAGCCGCCGCTGACGATGCCGCACTGGTAGCCCATGCGCTTCAGGGTCCGGACGAGCGTCCGGGCTCCTGCGGTGAGCCGGACCGTGGCCCGGGCACTGTGGACCTCCTGGGCAGGCAGCCCCCGCAGCATCACGACCCGGGCCCGTAGCGCCTCGGCGAAGTCGAGTTCGCCCCGCATCGCGGCGGCGGTGATGGCGGCCACCTGCTCCCCGCAACCGGCTCGCGCCGCGAGTACGTCGATGAACTCGCCCTGGACCAGGGTGGAGTCGACGTCCATGACGATGAGCCGCTTGCTGCGGCGGTGCAGGCCGGCCTTCTCTACGGCGATGTCGACACCGGTGTCGGCCGCAGCCAGGCTCAGCACCGTCCGCAGCCGGCCGGACTTTGCGCCGGAGACCATCATCTCCAGGCTCGTGACCGGATAGTCCGACAATCGCGAGATCGAGTCGATGTTGGCGCCGATCTCGGCGACGGCGCCGGCCACCGCACCGACCGCACCGGCGCGCAGCGGCCGACCCAGGACGATCACATGGTGGCGACCCCTGCGATGCTCGCTGAGGTCGCGCGCGGCGGCTCCGAAGGAGACGTCGACCTGCATGCCGGTGTCGGCCTCGACCTTCGCCGCGACGTCCGCGAGCTGGTCGCCGTGCAGGCTGGATCGCAGCAGTACGCCGAGCACGAGCCGGTCGCGGATGACCACCTGCTCGACGTCCAGGATCTCGATGCCAGACCGATCGTCCAATCCGGCCAAGGCGGTGAACAGCGATGCCGTCAAACCAGGCCGGTCACGTCCGGTGAGCGTGACTAGGGCGCTGGAATCACCCTCAGGTGAAGTCGGGATCGTCCGAGCCCTGTCGTTTTCCGGTGCCGTCGAGCGCCTCGCTGGCATAGGACTGCCGCCGCCTGCCAGCATACGCCTCCACCTCCATGCGCTCCTTGTATTGCGGGTAATGCAGCTCGAACGCCGGCCGCTCGGAGCGGATCCGTGGCAGCTCCAGGAAATTGTGCCGCGGCGGCGGGCAGGAGGTCGCCCACTCCAGCGAGTTCGCGTACCCCCACGGGTCGTCCTTGGTCGCGACCTCGCCGTACCGGTAGGACTTGTAGATGTTCCAGAGGAACGGCAGCATCGAGGCCCCGAGCAGGAACGCGCCGATCGAGGACACCGTGTTGAGAACGGTGAAGCCGTCCGTGGGCAGATAGTCGGCGAAACGCCGTGGCATCCCCTCGTTGCCCAGCCAGTGCTGGACGAGGAACGTCGTGTGGAAGCCGATGAACGTCAGCCAGAAGTGCAGCTTGCCGAGCCTGTCATCGAGGAACCGACCGGTCATCTTCGGGAACCAGAAGTAGATGCCGCCGTACGCCGCGAACACGATGGTGCCGAACAGGACGTAGTGGAAGTGCGCTACCACGAAGTAACTGTCGGACACGTGCCAGTCGATCGGCGGGCTGGCCAGCAGGACACCGGTCAGGCCGCCGAACAGGAAAGTGACCATGAAGCCGAGCGCGAAGAGCATCGGGCTCTCGAACGTCAACGATCCCTTCCACATCGTGCCGATCCAGTTGAAGAACTTGATGCCGGTCGGGATGGCTATGAGGAAGGACAGGAAGGAGAAGAACGGCAGCAGCACCGCGCCGGTGGCGAACATGTGGTGCGCCCAGACGGTGAACGATAGGGCGGCGATCGAGAGGGTGGCGAAGACCATGCCCTTGTACCCGAACAACGGTTTGCGGCTGAACACCGGGATGATCTCGGTGACGATTCCGAAGAACGGCAGCGCGACGATGTAGACCTCGGGGTGGCCGAAGAACCAGAACAGGTGCTGCCAGAGGATCGGTCCGCCGTTCTCCTGCACGAACACCTGCGTGCCGAGATGCCGGTCGGCCAGCAGAACCAACAGAGCTGCGGTGAGGATCGGGAAGGCGACCAGCACCAGCATGCTGGTGACCAAGATGTTCCAGGTGAAGATCGGCATCCGGAACATCGTCATGCCCGGCGCCCGGAGGCAGACCACGGTGGCGATCATGTTGACCGCGCCGAGGATCGTGCCGAGGCCGGCGACCGCGAGGCCGGTTATCCACAGGTCCGCACCCACACCCGGGCTGTAGATCTCGTTGGACAGCGGTGTGTAGGCGAACCACCCGAAGGCAGCCGCACCACCCGGGGTGACAAAGCCGGAGACCACGACAAGTCCCCCGAAGAGGAACAGCCAGAACGAGAACGCGTTCAACCGGGGGAAGGCGACGTCCGGGGACCCGATCTGCAACGGCAGGACCAGGTTGGCGAAGGCGAACACCAGGGGCGTGGCGAAGAGCAGCAACATGATCGTGCCGTGCATGGTGAAGAGCTGGTTGTATTGCTCGTAGGAGAGGAACTGGAGGCCCGGTCGCGCCAGCTCGGCGCGCATGAACATCGCCATCAGGCCGCCGATGATGAAGAAGCCGAACGAGGCCACCATGTACATCGCGCCGATGGTCTTGTGATCCGTCGTCCGCAGGACCCGCAAGAACGCAGACCCCTTGACCGGCATGCTGTCTGGTGTCGGCCGAGAGACGATCGGGGCGGGCGCGATGGTCACAGGTAAGCCCTCCGGACACGCAACGAATCAGACGACGCGCTCAGGATAGTGGCTGGTACAGCGGACGGCAGACGGGGTCGACCGATTTTTCCTACCGGCGAGTTGCCGCCGCTTGAGTCGCTGTGTCCCGGTCTGCGTGCGATGCTTGATCATGTCGGGGGACCCGCCCCCACGGCCCCAGTGGCAAACCGCCCAAATGGGCACAGTGCTCAGGAGGCACACATGACCGTCACAGGCATCATCGTCGCCATCATCATCGGCGCCATCATCGGCGTTGTAGCCCGGCTGATCCTGCCGGGTAAGCAGAACATCCCGATCTGGCTCACCATCGTGGTGGGCATCGTGGCAGCGCTGCTCGGGACCCTGCTCGCGCAGTACGTCGGCGTCGCAACCACCGATGGGATCGACTGGATCGAGATCGTCCTCCAAATCGTCCTGGCCGTGATCTTCGTCGCCATCGCCGACCGGCTGTACAGCGGTCGCAACAAAGGCGTGAACCGGTAACACCAGGATCGGTCCGCAGGCCCGCCGCCCTTACCGGGTGGCGGGCCTGTGGCGTTCTACCAGCTGTCCTTGCGAGCTCGGGCCTCGTAGAGCAGCACCGATGCGGACACCGCCACGTTGAGGGAGTCGCCGCGACCGAGCATCGGCACGCAGACCCGGCTGAAGCCATGCTGGTACCACTGCGGCGAGATGCCGAACCGCTCGCTCCCCACCACGATCGCGGTCCGCCCGCGGTAGTCCGCCGACCGGTAGGAGACCGCATCGTCGGTGTCGGCCAGGTAGACGACGCAACCGAGCGAGCGCAGCCACCCTATCGCTGCCTGCGGCTCGTCGAACTCCACGGCCGGCACGTTCAGGGTCGCTCCGTGACTACCCCGGAAGACCTTCGGATGGGTCAACCGGGTCCGCCGGTTGGTCAGGACGAGGCAGTCGGCACGGCAGGCGTCCAACGTCCGAATCAGGGTGCCGAGGTTGCCGGGGATCTCCAATCCATCCGCGACGAGGATCAAACCGTCGTCGGCGACCAGCACCGTGTCCGGCGTCCAGAACGGCAGCTGCGTCACCGAGATCAACCCATCCGGCCGGTCGCGCTCTGACATCCGGGCGAACGTCTTCTCCGACACCCGATACGCCTGGGTTGCGCGAGCGACGAGCTGAGACGCGCGGGTCCGAGCCTCGTCGGAGTAACCGGCCTCGGGGCAGTAGAGAAAGCAGTGGATCGGAGCGTTCGCGGTGAGTACGGCGTTGTGCGCCCACAAGCCCTCGGCGACGAAGAGCTGCTGCCCATTGGGTACGGCGTTGCGCTGGAGATCCAGCACCTGCTTGACCCGCGGATGATGAACGCCGATCGGCTGTAGATCCATGGTCGCGCTTCCGCCAGGAGCAGTGATGGTGGAGCAGCGGGGACTCGACCCCCGACCCGACGATGTTAATGCGTCGTACGGCGCAAGGATTCAACTAGCCGATGGTCTGGAGCAGGGTCCCGGCACGCCTGCTCGCACGAGCGGCACGCCTCGGAGCGGGGATGTTCGCGTCGTAGCCGGTGTGCCGACTGAGGACTCAGCTCACCGACCATGTCCTCGCTCAGACACGCGTCGGCGCCTCCGGCGCCCGCATCCGCCATGCGTCAGTCATCAGTTCCTCCAAGCGCCCGACGTCCACCTCCGCAAGCCGCAACAGCACCAACGGCAGACCGTCGTACCCGGGCGTGGTGAAGAACACCGCGGGCTCGCCAAGTAGAAGCGCCTGCTTCTCGGCCTCGTCACCGACGAACAGCACCGCGATATCGGTTCGGATCAGCCGAGGCTTGCCCGGCCGGCGCTCGGGATAGGACCAGATAAACCCTTTGTCGGCAATCCGGAAGTCGAAGCCGTCGCTGTCGATCTCCGTCACGGACGGCAGGGCCAGTGCGAGGCGGCGCACGTCGTCGGAGTCAGCCATCGAGGCTCGTCCCGTACCG
>JACCZY010000129.1 GCA_013695685.1 Geodermatophilaceae bacterium
GGAGCAGTCGACCGCAACCTTGAGAGCTGCGCAGACCTGCCGCATCCGGGTGTCTGCCAGCCGGCCAAGCCGGTCGACGAGCACTGCGACCGAGACGCTCTCGACCGAATCCAGGTTGATCGCCGAACGCCTCGGGACAGGGTCCTCGCCAGGTTCGAGCACCACCTCGCTGGCAAGCCCCCGGATCGTCGTCGTACACGGCGCGACGAGTGCCCGGCGATGCCGCGGGATCACCGCGTCGCGGGACAGGACCACGACCGGCCGTCGACCGATCTCGGCCATCTCGCACCACCACACCTCCCCCCGCGTCGGAAGAGCGCTCACGAGGCGGCCGCTGCCCGTCGGAACGACGCCAGGTCGCCCCACTCGTCCGGCTCATCGATCGGATGCTCTTCGTAGGCGGCGTAGCTGGCGTCCATCTCGGCGGAGCGGTGACGAGCGAGCAGCGCTGCGAGGGCCTCATCCACGAGCGCGGCGTCAGTGGCACCCAAACGCAGGCTCCTCGCACTCATCAGGAGAGCTGCATCTACGGTCGTACTCAATCGTGCGCGATTCATGCCATCAGTATGCCACTCCCCGGCCGGGCGACGTCCGACACTTCATCGGCTCGGGGACGCTCACGGCGTGGGCGCTGACCGTCGAGCGCTCGCGATCATCGTCGTACGGCAAGGGATTTCGCTATCGGGACGGCCCTACGACGAACCGTCCGCCTCATGCTTGCTGACCGTTGCCCTCCTGACACCTCACGGCGGTCGGGCCTGAGAGCCCGAGCTATCGCGCAGTGGCTGGGGTGGTTGGCCGTGGCTTGCCCAGCCTGGTCGGCCGGGGCCTGGAGGGTCCGGCGCAGGGTTGGAAGGAGGCAGCGATGCCTGCACACGAGCACCGCTTGGGCAGCTGCGAGGTCATCGCCAGTGCCCGGCTACGCGGGGCCCAGGAGGACCGGGTTTAGGGGATGACCGTGGCGAGCCCGGACGGGGAGGCGCACATCGCGCTGCCGTTGGGTCGGATCAGGCCGAGAGGCTGGCGGATGGGTCAGCATCGTCTCCAGGCCGAGCCGATCGGGATCACTCTCAACGGGGCCATCGCCCTCAGCTTGATGCCCACCGAGGCGCCGGAGGCGAGCAGTACGACGCCGCTGGACGGGCTGACCGGCTCCGGGAGCAACGTCTTCGAGTCAGACTGCGACGGCAATCCGGCGACGTACGACTATACGCTTGAGCTGATCCGGACCGGCGACTGAGCCGCGGCCGGATTCTGGATGGGGTTGGTTGGCATGGAGTTTCCTGGCTTCGAGGTGCTTGGGCGGGTGTCGAGCACCACCACGGACACCAGGTGTCGAGATCGACCATCAGCCGCCACCTGACCCGCGCCGGTCTCATCACCCCAGAGCCCAAGAAGCGACCGAAGTCCTCCTACATCCGGTTCGAGGCATCACTGCCGAACGAGACCTGGCAGTCCGACTTCACCCACTACCGACTCACCCACCCCGACGGCCGACCCGGCCCGGACGTCGAAATCATCAGCTGGCTCGACGACTGCACCCGCTACGCCCTCCACGTGACCGCGCACCACCGGATCACCACACCGATCGTGGTCAAGACGTTCCGCGAAACCCTTGCCCGGCACGGGATTCCCGCCTCCACGCTCACCGACAATGGCATGGTCTACACCGTCAGACTTGCCGGCCATGGCCGGCAAGGAGGCAAGAACTCCTTCGAAGCCGAACTCAGTAGCCGCCACATCACCCAGAAGAACTCCCGCCCCGGACACCCCACCACCTGTGGGAAGGCCGAGCGGTTCCAGCAGACCCTGAAGCAGTGGCTCACCGTGCAGCCGACCCAGTCCGCCATCATCGCCGAGCTCAACGCGCTCATCGACACCTTCACCGCGGAGTACAACCACCGCCGTCCGCACCGATCACTCCCCCACCGGGCGGCCCCGGCAACGCTCTACGACTCGATGCCCAAGGCACTGCCAGGACCGACCACCGACCCAGAAACCCACGACCGGATCCGCCACGACCGCGTCGACAAAGGCCGGCTCGGTCACCCTGCGGAACAACAGCCGACTGCACCACATCGGCATCGGACGAACCCACGCCGGAACCTGCGTCATCCTGCTCGTCCAGGACCTCCAGATCCGCATCGTCAACGCAGCAACCGGCGAACTCCTCCGCGAACTGGTCCTCGACCCCAACCGCGACTACCAGCCCACCGGCGCACCCA
>JACCZY010000136.1 GCA_013695685.1 Geodermatophilaceae bacterium
CTCGGACTCCTGCCGTAGTCGAGCAACGCCTGGATCGACTCGTCGACGTCACCGGGGGAGATCGTCGCCTGCGCCTCGATGTTGGCGAAGAAGAACTGGCTGGCGTACCACCCGGTCAGGCAGATGCTGCTGCGCAGCGCATCCTCACCGCGGTAGTTCAGGCCCAACTGGCCGCGGGCGGCCTGGCCGTAGTTGATCGACAGCAGCGTCGAGACGGCAAAGTCACCGATCTCGCTGTGCACGGTCGGCATCAGTGTCTGGTTGTCGAAGTCGACGCGGTTCTCCGGTTCGCAGAACGTGACGTCCCGACGCTGGCGGGCACCGTCGCACTCGGGCCGGGCCCCCTCGTACGGCTGCAGGGTCGGGGCCTGCCACTCGGCGCCGAAGACCTCGCCGAACTGCCGTGTCCAGAACGCGTCCAGGGTCTCCTGGCTGATCGTGAGGGTCTCCTCGTACGACGCGTTCCCCTCGTTGTCCAAGTCCTGCTGGTCGGTGAACTCCTGCTGGGTGAAGATTCGGTCGTCGGTGTAGTTGTCCTTGCATGCCTGCGCGCCGTCCTCGAAGCCCTCCTGGAACGAACTCACCCGGTCGAAGTACGACCCGTGCGCACCGTCGTCCATCGGCCCGGAGCCGGGCGCGTCGCGCAGCAGCAGGTAGCCGCGCAGGACGTCGTCCAACTCCGCGGCGCGGATGAAGAAGTGCTCGGCGTTGTCCTTGGCGACCCAGCCGGTCCAGGCTCCGGCGAAGCAGTCGGCCTGGGTCTCGTAGACGATCGACAGCCTGCTCGGAGGCGACTCGCGGCCCTGGATGGCGTGCCCGAATTCGTGTGCCATCACCAGTGCGGGGATGAAGCGGCCGTACTCGGCAGCCAGCGAGGCGAGCAGGGTGCGGTCGTAGACGACGTTGTCGCCGCCGCTGGCGTTCGGGAAGCAGTAGAAAGCGTTGTTCTCCACGTCCTCAGGTCCGTCGAAGCAGCCGATGTCGTCGGGATAGGCGTTCTCGTCGAAGTTGCCCGGATCGACCGAGTAGTAGCCGCCGGCCACCGGCTCGAACTCCGTGCCATATACCTCCGGGAACGTCTGCTCCCAGTAGGTCTCCAGGTCGGCCAGGGCGTTTCGGGACAGCGTGTCGATCTCGTCGTCGCCGGACCCGACGATCTCCAGACTGGACGGCGCGACGTTGGGCCGTACGCCGTCAGAGGTCTCCCCTTCGCCGTCGATCAGCCGGGCGCAGCCGGGGACCACCATGGCGAGGGCGCAGAGGAACACGAGGACGGTACGGCGAGGACTTCGCGTAGGCATCGACGGATCACGACCTTCACATGGGCACACCCGCTTGCAGACTGCAGATGGTGCCATGCCGAGGGAAATTCCGTGTGAAGGCGTGCCTAGCCGGCTTCCGGGCGCAGCCAGATGGCACCCAGCGGCGGCAGGTTCAGCGTCGCCGAGCACGGCTGCCCGTGCCAGCTCTCGGCTGCCGCCTGCACCACGCCGAAGTTGCCCACGCCGGAGCCGCCGTAGGCATGGGCGTCTGTGTTGACCAGCTCCGTCCACCGACCCGCGACCGGGAGCCCGAGACGGTAGCCGATGTGTGGGACACCGGCGAAATTGGCCGCGCACGCCAGCAGGTCACCGTCGGCGCCGCGCCGGAGAAAGGAGAACACGTTGCTCGCTGCGTCGTTCGCGTCGATCCACTGGAAACCGGCCGGGTCGGCGTCGAGGGACCACAGCGCTGGGGTGTCCCGGTAGATCCGATTCAGGTCACCGACGAGCTGCTGGACGCCGCGGTGCCCGGGCGATTCCAGCAGCCCCCAGTCCAGCGACCGGCCGTCTGCCCATTCGGCGTCCTGGGCGAACTCGCTGCCCATGAACAGCAGCTGTTTGCCGGGGTGGCCCCACATGTAGGCGAGCAGGCAGCGCAGGTTGGCCAGCTGCTGCCAGCGGTCGCCGGGCATCTTGCGCAGCAGCGAGCCCTTGCCGTGCACCACCTCGTCGTGGCTGATCGGCAACACGAAGTTCTCCGAGTAGGCGTACATCAGCGAGAACGTCATCTGCTGGTGGTGGTAGCCGCGGTAGATCGCCGGTCGTGCGGCGTAGTCGAGGGTGTCGTGCATCCAACCCATGTTCCACTTGAACCCGAAGCCCAGCCCGCCTAGGTGCGTGGGTCGGGTGACCCCCGGCCAGGACGTCGACTCCTCGGCGATCGTGATCGCTCCGGGCACCCGCCGGTAGACGGTAGCGTTCATCTCCTGCAGGAACGCGACGGCTTCCAGGTTCTCCCGCCCGCCGTACTCGTTCGGCGTCCACTGGCCGGCGCTGCGGGAGTAGTCGAGGTAGAGCATCGAGGCGACGGCGTCGACCCGCAGGCCGTCGACGTGGAACTCCTCCAGCCAGTACAGCGCGTTGGCGACCAGGAAGTTGCGGACCTCGCGGCGGCCGAAGTTGAAGATCAGGGTGCCCCAGTCCGGCTGCTCACCACGGCGCGGATCGGCGTGCTCGTACAGCGACGTACCGTCGAAGCGGGCGAGTGCGAAGCTGTCCTTCGGGAAGTGCGCCGGCACCCAGTCGACGATGACGCCGATTCCGGCCTGGTGCAGTCGATCCACGAGGTAGCGGAAGTCATCCGGCTCGCCGAAGCGGGCGGTGGGGGCGTAGTACGACGTGACCTGGTAGCCCCACGATCCGCCGTACGGGTGCTCGGCGACCGGGAGCAGTTCCACATGGGTGAAGCCGGTCTCGACCAGGTACTGCACGAGTTCGTCGGCGGCCTGCCGGTAGGACAAACCCGCCCGCCAGGACGCCAGGTGCAACTCGTAGGTGCTCATCGGCGCCGCGTGCCACTCGGTGGCGGCCCGTCTCTGCATCCAGTCCTCGTCGGCCCAGGTGTAGGACGACTCGTAGACTCTCGACGCGGTGTCCGGCGGCACCTCGGTGGCGAAGGCCATCGGATCGGCCTTGGCCCGCCAGACCCCGTCCGCGCCGAGGATCGCGAACTTGTAGAGGACGCCGACGCCCACACCGGGGAGGAAGATCTCCCAGACGCCGGTCGATCCCAGGGCGCGCATCGAGAAGCTGCGAGCCTGCCAGTAGTCGAAGTCGCCGGTGACCCGGACCCCGCGCGCGTTCGGTGCCCACACCGCGAAGGAGACGCCGCTGACGGTGCCCCCCGGCGTGTCGTAGCTGCGCACGTGGGCGCCCAGCACCTCCCAGAGCCGCTCGTGCCGTCCCTCGGCGATCAGGTGCAGATCCATCTCGCCGAGCGTGGGCAGCCAGCGGTAGGGATCGTCGACATCGTGGGTGGCCTCGCCGTAGACGACCTCGAGCCGGTAGTCCTGCGCCTTGCCCGGGTAGGTGCCGGCGAAGATGCCGCCGTCGTGGACCTTGTCGAGCTGCACCCGCCGCTTGCCGACGATCGCGGTCACGGCCGAGGCCTCCGGGCGCAGCGTGCGGATCACCGTGTCGGTGCCGTTCGGATGAGCGCCGAGGATGGCGTGCGGGTCGTCGTGCGATCCCCCCACCAGGCGGTCCAGCTCGTGTGCGGCGGGCTCGCTCATCGCTTGGTCTCGCTGGCGGCCAACTTGGCTAGCGAACCGAGTGGGATCGGCAGCCAGTGCGGGCGGTTGCGCGCCTCGTACACCGCCTCGTAGACGGCCTTGTCCGTCTCGAGCGCGTGCAGCAGCGTGCTCTGCTCGCCGGGATCGCTGCCGGTGACACTCGCGTAGCCGTCGCAGAACGCCTGCCGGTTGCGACCGGCCCATTCGTTGGCCCGGTACTCCAGCTGCGTATCGGTGGGCCCGTCGACGAGCAGGTGCCGTGCCGCGTAGTCGAAAGAGCGCAGCATCCCGGCAATGTCACGAAGCGGGCTGTCCAGGCCGCGGCGGGCGGCCAGTGGCCGGGCCGGTTCGCCCTCGAAGTCGAGGATCGTCCACCCCTGGTACGTCCGGAGGACCTGGCCGAGGTGGTAGTCACCGTGCACCCGCTGCACGGGGATCTCGTGCAGCTCGGCCAAAGCAGCAAAACGGGCCCGCAGGCTGTCGGCGTACGGGAGGAGCGCCGGTACGACGTCGAGGGCTGCGCCCAGCCGGTCGTTCATACCGGTCACGACGCCGCTGACCTGATCGGCATCGAGGACGCCCGTCGGCAGCACAGCGGCCAGGTCGGCGTGCACCGACGCCGTCGCCTTGCCAAGCCGGTAGGACTCGCTGGCGAAGTCCCCGCCCACCTCGTCAGGATGCAGGTCGCCCTCGGCGTACAGGTCTCGGATGCTCGCCGCCGCGAGTGACCAGCCGTCGCTGGCCGCCGGCAGGAAGGTCTGCAGCATCGCGATGGTGCCGTCCTCCTGTCCCTTGGCCTGGTCTCCCTCGATGGCGACGAAGCCCAGCAGCGGGGCCACATGCGGGTTGTTCCTCGTGTGCAGCGCGTCGTGGATCTCCACGTCCGGGTTGAGCCCGGGCTCGAGCCGCCGGAAGAGCTTCAGGATCGCCGACTCGCCGTACACGAGGGAGCTGTTGCTCTGCTCGGTGCTGACGATGTCGCCGGGAAGGTCGAGCGGGACCTCGGCGCCGGGTTCGAGGTGGAACCGCAGCTGCTTGTGGTGGTGCCCGGCGGCGAACAGTTCGAGCCACACCGGCGTGACCTTGCGGTCGCGCATCGCGTCGTAGACCCAGCGTGGGTCCTCGCCGACCTCACCCACCAGGATCCGTTCGAGTTGGTCGTTTCGGTCGGCGTGCCGGCTCAGGGGGACTATGAAGACGTCGGTGCCGCCGTCGCCGTAACCGACGTACACCAGGTGCAGCTCCACCTGCGGATCCTGGCTCAGCTCGATGGCCGTGGTGTCCACGGTGGACAGCACCCGCCCCTTGCCGGCGAACCAGCGCTGTTCGGGCATCCATTCCTTGAGCAGGTCGCCCAGTTCACTCATGCGCGCGACTCCGAGCGGCTCAGCTGGAACCAGTAGAAGCCGTGTCCGGCCAAGGTCAGCATGTACGGCAGTACCCCTATCTCCGGGAACACAACCCGGCCGGTCAGCTCGGTCGGCGTCCATCCGTCGAACCGGCGCAGGTCCAGCTCGGCCGGTTGTGGGAACCGGGACAGGTTGTTGACGCAGAGCACGACGTCGTCGCCGTACTCGCGGATGTAGGACAGCACCGTGGGGTTGCGTGATCCCACCTCGGTGAGGGTGCCCAGCGCGAGTGTCGGATGTTGCTTACGCACTTCGATCATTCGTCGGGTCCAGTAGAGCAGCGACGTCGTGTTGCGCATCTGCGCCTCGACGTTGATGGCCTGGTAGCCATAGACCGCATCGGAGATCGGCGGCAGGTGCAGCCGCTGCGGGTCGGCGCTGGAGAACCCGCCGTTGCGGTCAGGGGTCCATTGCATCGGCGTACGCACGCCGTCGCGGTCACCGAGCCAGATGTTGTCGCCCATCCCGATCTCGTCGCCGTAGTAGAGGACCGGCGACCCCGGAAGGGACAGCAGCAGTGCGGTGAAGAGCTCCAGCTGATTGCGGTCGTTGTCCAGCAGCGGGGCGAGTCGGCGACGGATCCCGATGTTGGCCTTCATCCGCGGGTCCTTGGCGTATTCCGCCCACATGTAGTCGCGTTCTTCGTCGGTGACCATCTCCAGGGTCAACTCGTCGTGGTTGCGCAGGAAGATTCCCCACTGGCAGTTCGGCGGGATCGCCGGTGTCTGCGCCAGGATTTCGGAGATGGGGAACCGGGATTCCCGGCGTACGCCCATGAAGAGCCGGGGCATCACCGGGAAGTGGAACGCCATCTGACATTCGTCGCCCTTCTCCGGATCACCGAAGTACTGGACGACATCGGCGGGCCACTGGTTCGCCTCGCAGAGCAGCAGCCGGTCGGTGTACTCGGCGTCGACCATTCTCCGCAGCCGCTTGAGGAACTCGTGCGTCCGGGGCAGGTTCTCGCAGTTGGTGCCCTCCTCCTCGAAGAGGTAGGGCACAGCGTCCAGCCGGAAACCGTCGATCCCGAGGTCGAGCCAGAACCGCAACGAGTCGAAGATGGCGGCCTGTACGGCGGGGTTCTCGAAGTTGAGGTCGGGCTGGTGGCTGAAGAACCGGTGCCAGTAGAACTGGTTGCGGACCGGGTCGTGCGTCCAGTTGGAGGTCTCGGTGTCGACGAAGATGATCCGCGCATCGGGGTACCCGGTGTCCTTGTCGCTCCACACATAGAAGTCGCCGTAGGGCCCGTCCGGATCCGATCGTGACGCCTGGAACCATGCGTGCTGGTCGCTCGTATGGTTCATGACGAAGTCGATGATCACCCGGATACCGCGCTTGTGCGCGGCGTCGAGGAACTCATGGAAGTCCTCGATCGTGCCGTACTCCGGGAGCACCGAGCAGTAGTCGGCGACGTCGTACCCGCCGTCGCGCAGCGGTGAGGCGAAGAACGGCGGCAGCCAGAGGCAGTCGATGCCCAGCCACTGCAGGTAGTCCAGCTTGCCGATCATGCCCTGGATGTCGCCGGTGCCGTCGCCGTTGCTATCGGCAAAGCCACGCACCAGAACCTCGTAGAAGACCGCCCGCTTGTACCACTCAGGATCCGGCTCGCTGGGCAGTCCCTGCTGGGTGGACAGGATCACGAGGGGTACCTCCGCGCGACGAAGACGTGCGCCGGCTCCTGGTGCGGGTTGAGCTCGACGTAGTTGAACTGCCCCCAGTGGTAGGTCTCGCCGGTGATCTGGTCGTGCACCGCGAAGCGTTCGTGCCACTCCATGCCCAGACCCGGCATATCCAGTGCCACCGTGCCGAACTGCATGACGTGGCTGTCCAGGGCGCAGACGACGATCACCGTGTCCTCACCGTGCTGCTTGGAGAACGCGATGATGTTGGGGTTGTCCACGGCCTGGAAGCGCAGGCTGCGCAGGTTGTGCAATGCCGGATGCTCACGTCGGACCCAGTTCAGACGGGTGAGGTACGGCGCGAGGGTCCGCTGCTCTCGTCGCGCACTCTCCCAGTCGCGTGGTCGCAGCTGGTACTTCTCCGAGTCCAGGTACTCCTCGCTGCCCGGGCGGACCGGCAGGTGCTCGAAGAGCTCGTACCCGGAATAGACGCCCCAGGTGGGAGACATCATGGCGGCCAGCACGGCGCGGATCTTGAACATCGGCGGTCCGCCGTACTGCAGGCTCTCGTGCAGGATGTCGGGCGTGTTGACGAAGAAGTTCGGCCGCATGTAGTCCGCGGCGGCGACCAGCTCGCGGCCGTACTGCTCCAGCTCGGACCGCTGCGTGCGCCAGGTGAAGTACGTGTAGGACTGGGTGAAACCGATCTTCGCCAGGGTGTGCATCATCGCCGGCCGGGTGAACGCCTCGGCCAGGAACAGCACATCGGGATGGTCCTGCTTGACCTGCCAGATCAGCCAGTGCCAGAAGTCCAGCGGCTTGGTGTGCGGATTGTCGACCCGGAAGATCTTGACGCCGTGGTCGATCCAATGGGTGAGTACGCGCAGGGTCTCGGCGTAGATCGCCGGCATGTCGCCCGGCTTCGCCGGCGTGTTGTTGTCGAAGTTGATGGGGTAGATGTCCTGGTACTTCTTCGGCGGGTTCTCGGCGTACGCGATGGTTCCGTCGGGGAGCGTGGTGAACCACTCCGGATGGGACTCGACCCAGGGATGATCCGGCGCGGTCTGTAGCGCGAAGTCCAGGGCCACCTCCATGCCGAGTTCGCGGGTGCGTTCGACGAAGGCGTCGAAGTCCTCGATGGTGCCGAGGTCGGGGTGTACGGCGTCGTGCCCACCGAGTCGGCTGCCGATCGCCCACGGGGAGCCGACATCGTGAGCCTCGGTGACCAGGCTGTTGTTCGGCCCTTTGCGGTTGACCTCCCCGATGGGATGGATCGGCGGCAGGTAGACCACGTCGAAGGCCATGTCCTGGATGGCGGGAAGCCGCTCGGCGGCGTCCTTGAACGTCCCGTGTCTGGGCCGGCCGTCCTCCCACCCACCTTCGGAACGGGGGAAGAACTCGTACCAGCTACCGAACAGCGCCCGCTGCCGGTCGACCCACACCTCGTGCCGACGGGACTTGGTCAGCAGTTCACGGACGGGGTGGGCCAGCAGGAGCTCGTGCAGGTCCGGCGCGAACGCGGGCGACAGCCGATGCTGCAGATCGAGGCTCTCATCGCGCAGCGCTGTTGCGGCTGCCTGGACCCGCTGCCGCCACTCCTTGGCGACCAGCCGGGTCGCCCGGTCGATCAGACTCGCGCCGGTTGCCAGGTCGTTGGCGAGTTCCTGTGCGCTCTGTCCGACGTTCGTCTTCGCCTCGATCGCGTGTCGCCAGGTCGCCAGCGGGTCGCTCCACGCCTCGAGAACGAACGTCCACCGGCCTTCCCGGTGGGGGACGACGGTGGCGTGCCAACGATCAGTGCCTGGAGTGCCCGGAGTCATCGGCAAGAACGGCGACCGATCTTTGCGGCCGCCGGCCTCGCGTGACGGGGTCCAGACGACGTTGCAGCCGACCTTGTCGTGGCCCTCCCGGAAGACCGTGGCTGAGATGGGCAGGTGCTCGCCGACCACGGCCCTGGCGGGATAGTCCCCACAGGAGATGGCAGGTGAGATGTCGGTGATCCCCAGGCGTCCAGTCATCGCGAGCAACGCTATCGACAATGG
>JACCZY010000024.1 GCA_013695685.1 Geodermatophilaceae bacterium
TGGCCGCTGCTGGACGGCTACCGGGGCGCGGAGCGGGTCGACGTCGCGGCGCTGGAGCAGCTGATCGTGCGGGTGGGACGGTTGGCCGAGGATCTGCCCGACGTACTCGCCCTGGAACTGGAGCCGGTGATCGTGAGTGCCGGGGGAATGACAGTGGCCGGCGCCGACGTCACCGTCGGGCCGGTCACCGCTCGTCTGGACCCCGGTCCGCGGCGACTGCCGTCCCCGGACCAGCGTCGCCGTCAGGAGTCGGGAACCGCTCAGTCGGGAACCGCTCAGTCGAGGTAGTCGCGCAGACCGCCGGTGCGGGCGGGCTCCCGCAGCTTAGCCATCGTCTCCCGCTCGATCTGGCGTACTCGCTCCCGGGACAGGCCGAACTCCTTGCCGATCTGCTCGAGCGTCCTGGGCTTGGCACCGTCCATCCCGTAGCGCAACCGGACCACTTCACGTTCGCGGTCGTCCAGCGTGGACAGCGCCGCCTGGACGCCGGTGCGCATCAGGTCGAACTCCACCGCGTCCTCGGCCATCGGCGCGTCCGCATCCTCGATGAAGTCGCCGAGGCGGGACTCCTCCTCCGTGCCGACGGTCTGGTCCAGGCTGACCAGGTCCCGGGCATGGCGGAGCAGTTCGCCCACCCGCTCGGTGGTCAGGTCCAGCTCGAGACCGATCTCTTCCTCGGTGGGTTCCCGGCTCAGTTCCTGGTGCATCCGCCGGCGGGTGCGGATCAGCTTGTTGACCTGCTCGGCGAGATGGACGGGCAGCCGGATGGTGCGTCCGCTGTCGGCCATCGACCTGGTTATCGCCTGCCGGATCCACCAGGTGGCGTACGTCGAGAACTTGAAGCCCTTGGTGTAGTCGAACTTCTCCACCGCGCGGATCAGCCCGAGGTTGCCCTCCTGGATGAGGTCCAGGAACGCCATGCCGTGGCCGGTGTAACGCTTGGCGACCGAGACCACGAGGCGCAGGTTGGCCTCGAGCAGGTGCTGCTTGGCGGCTGCCCCGTCGTTGGCCAGCACCTTCAGGTCGCGCTTTCGCGCCGAGGTGAACGTGCTCGCAGGATCGGCGAGCAGCCGGCCGGCGTACAGGCCTGCCTCGATCCGCTTGGCGAGGTCGACCTCCTGCTCGGCGGTGAGCAGCTTGGTCTTGCCGATCGTGTTCAGGTAGACGCGGACGAGGTCGGTCGACACGGTGGTGGCGCCCGAGGCGCCGGCTACTCGCGTGTCATCGGAGCCGAATCGCAGGGACTTGCTGTCGGTTTCTTGGGTCAGTGTCAAGAACTGCCCCTTTCCAGATCTGCTGATGGGCCGGTCGCGCCCTACCAGTTCAACGCTCTGAGCCTCCCGATGTTCCCGAGCGCGCACGGCGTCAGCGGTGCGCGAGCTGGATCAGAGCTCCAGAACCAGGGTGACCGGGCCGTCGTTGACCAGGCCGACGGCCATGTCGGCACCGAATCGCCCGGTTTGCACCCGCGCGCCACGCTCGCGCAGGGCAGCCACGACCGCGTCCACCAGCGGTTCGGCCACCGCACCCGGCGCGGCGGCCAGCCACGAGGGGCGGCGGCCCCTGCTGATGTCGCCGTACAGCGTGAACTGGCTCACGACCAGGATCTCCAGGTCGAGATCCGCGACCGAGGACCGCCCGTCGTCGAAGAGCCGCAGCTCGTGCAGCCGGCGGGCCAACCCGGCCGACTTGCCGGGGTCGTCGTCGTGCGTGACGCCGACGAGGGCGAGCAGCCCCGGCCCGATTGCGGCGTACCGCTGCTCGTCGATCGTCACCGAGGCCTCAGACACCCGCTGTACCACGGCTCGCATGTGACCATCCTGCCCCTCGCGGCGCCGCTCGCCGGCATGCCACCCTGGGCACATGCCCACACTCCGGCTGTCCATGTCCGAACCCGCCGATGACCTGCTCTCCCGCGACCCGCTGGCGCTACTGATCGGGATGCTGCTCGATCAGCAGGTGCCGATGGAGAAGGCATTCGTCGGTCCCTTTGTCCTGCGGGAGCGGCTCGGTCACGACCTGGACGCCCGGGAGCTGGCCGAGTTGCCGGCCGAGCGGGTCGCCGAGCTGTTCTCCGCACGGCCCGCGCTGCACCGCTTCCCCGGCTCCATGGCCGGGCGGGTGCAGGCGCTGTGCGCACATCTGGTCGAGCAGTACGACGGCCGGGCGGAGGCCGTCTGGGCGGATGCCTCGACGGGGGCAGAATTGTTCCGCCGACTGTCGGCGCTGCCGGGCTTCGGGGCGCAGAAGGCGGCGATCTTCCTGGCGCTGCTGGGCAAGCAGTACGGCGTACGCCCGGAGGGGTGGCGGGAGGCGGCCGGAGGGTTCGGCGACGCCGACGCGCACCGCTCGGTCGCCGACGTCACCGACGCCGACTCGCTGGCCCTCGTGCGGGAGTACAAACGGCAGGCCAAGCAGGCCGCGAGGCAGTCCTAGCGGGGCTCCGCTTCGAGGGTCAGACCACCGTCGGGCTGGGGGTGCGAGCCCGGCTGCCGTTCCGGGTGTTTCTGCTCGACGGTCCCGGCGCGGATCCCGGATAGTGATCGACGTCGCCCACCAATGGTGACCGGCGGGTGTCGTCCCGGCCGCTTGAGTGGGACCATGAATGGTGGCGCGGGTGTCGTGCCCGGCGTTGGGAGGGCCAGTGGACTCGCGCAGCTCCCATTCGGCGCGATCGGTCTTCATCACCGACGCGCAGCAGAGCCGGATCGACGAACACAACTCCCGGCGTAAGCGCTACACCATCACGATGGGGCTGCGCATCGTCTGCTTGATCCTGGCGGCCATCTTCTACAAGATCGTGTGGCTGATGGCCATCCTGGTCGTCCTCGCTTGCGTATTGCCTTGGATGGCTGTCCTGATCGCCAACGATCGGCCGCCGAAAAGGGCGGAGCGGATCAACCGGTTCGGCCATCCAGCACCAGATCGCGCGCTCGGGAGCG
>JACCZY010000214.1 GCA_013695685.1 Geodermatophilaceae bacterium
CGGTCTGGTAGATCGGCACCGCGCGGCTACCGGTCACCGGGTCGGGTCGCTGACCCGCATGCACCGCGAGTGTGTCCAAGCCGAACTGGTGGTCTTCGGTCATGAGGTCGGCTCCGTCCGGGAGCACGAGGTCACCGCCATGACGCCAGCCTAACCAGAGCAGACTGGCGCGGTGTCACACGCCCACCTGAATGTGTTCGTCCATGACCTGACGGCCGCCGATCTGCCGCCTGCGGTCATAGAGGGCGTACGACGCAGCATGCTGGATCTGATCGGTGTCGCGGCGGCGGGCAGCACCACGCCGCTGTCTCGGATAGTTCGAGAGCACGCGGTGCGCTGGTGTGCCGCCGGTCCGGGTGGCGGAGCACGGTTGCTCTTCGACGGCCGCCGGGTCAGCCCGGTAGGAGCGGCCCTCGCCGGTGCGGCGACCATCGACAGTGTGGATGCCCACGACGGGCACGCGCTGACCAAAGGACATGCGGGCGTCGCTGTGCTGCCCGCGCTACTGGCCGGTGCCGAACTCAGACCCGGCCTGTCGGGCTCCGATCTGCTCACCGCCTTCATCGTGGGCTGCGAGGTGGCACTCCGGGCTGGCATCGCACTGCACGCCTCGGCTGCGGACTACCACTGCTCGGGGGCGTGGAACGCGTTGGGTGCTGCAGCGGTGGGGTCCCGCTTGTTGGGTCTGAACGGCGAGCAGACCTGGCACGCACTGGGGATCGCCGAGTACCACGGGCCGCGGGGTCCGATGATGCGCTGCATCGACCATCCGACGATGGTCAAGGACGGCTCGGATCGGGGCGCTGCCGCAGGCCTGAGCGCTGCGCTGCTTGCCGCGGACGGCTTCACCGGGGCACCGGCGGTCACCGTCGAGGGTGCGATCGGCTGGGCCGACCTCGGACGCCGCTGGCGAATCCTCGAGCAGTATCACAAGCCGTACCCGGTCTGCCGCTGGGCGCATCCGGCGATCGACGCCGCTCTGGAGTTGCGGCGTACGGGCGAGTTGGCTGTGTCGGCTGTCGAGGTAGTGACGTTCCACGAGGCGGCCCGGCTGAGCTGCCGACGGCCCGTCAACACCGAGCAGGCGCAGTACAGCCTGCCGTTTCCAGTAGCGGTGGCGCTCGTCCGCGGCAGTCTGAGTGCGGCGGACATCACCGGCGACGCCCTCACCGACGAGACGGTCTTGCGGCTGGCCGAGTTGATAACGCTCAGCGAGTCGCCGACCTACAGCGCCGCCTTCCCCGCCGTACGCAGCGCCCGGGTCATCGTGACGCTGGCCGACGGTCGGGTGCGCACCGCTGAGGCCACCATGAGCAGAGGTGATCCGATCTCCCCGCTGACCGGCCCGGAACTGACCGAGAAGTTTCGTCGGTTCGCTCATCCAGTTCTCGGTGCGGCGCGAAGTAGCCGGATCGAGGCGGCCGTCGCGGGGCTCGTCGTCGACGGCGCTCCGGCACAGCTGCTGCTCGACGAGGTTCTCGCCCCGCGGCGACCTTCGTGACGCCTGACTAGAAGGACTTTCCGCCCTTCGCGGCCAGCCACTGCTTGGACTGCGGCTGCAGGAGCAGGGCGATGATCACGGCCGCCAAAGCGAGGTAGATGATCGAGGTGGCCGTGAAGAACAGCACGATCCAGCTGAGTACCTCGATGGCGACCGCAGCGCCGGAGGCGCCCAGCAGGATGCGGGAGTCCTTGCCGGTCAGCGCCAACACGCCGGCCCAGATCAGGACACCACCCAAGACCAGATAGACCACGCCGAAGAGTGTCAGCGCACTGCCGGAGGTGGCGCTGAAGCCACTGACGATGCTGCCGCCGGCGAAGTAGAGCAGCGAGGCGATGAGGTACAGACCACCGAGGACAAAGGCCAGGACCGCGGCAGTGGTCAACTGCGCCGGCCGCTGCTGTCCGCCGGGTTGGCCGTAGCCGGAAGGCTGCTGCCCATACCCGCCAGGCTGCTGACCGTAGCCGGGCTGTTGGCCGGGTTGCCCGTAGCCGGATTGCTGGCCCGGCTGTTGGCCGTAGCCGGGCTGTTGGCCGGGTTGCCCGTATCCGGGCTGTTCGCCGGGGTGCTGGCCGGGGTGCTGGCCGTAGCCGGGCTGTTGCTGCCCGGGCTGGCCCTGCTGTTGGCCGGATCCGGGCTGCTGGCCGGATTGTCCTTGACCCTGCTGACCCTGCTGACCCTGCTGACCCTGCTGTTGCCCGTATCCGGGCTGCTGCCCGGGCTGGTCGTGGTTATGACCAGGCTGCCCCGTCGGCGGCTGCGTCATGAGTGGCGCTCCCCTTGAGTTCGTCGAGGTAATAGGCGATGCGGAAAACAATGCGGATCAGAACGTGGGCGCACCCTTGGCGGCAAACCACTGCTTGGACTGCGGGGCCATCAGCAGCGCGATGATCGCGATCGGGATGATCATTGACAGCACCGTGCTGATGGTGAACGTGTAGATCACCGCGACCAGCAGGTTCAGCACGATGCTGGCGGCAGCCACGATGACGAGGGTCCGCTGGTCTTTGCCTTTCATGGCCTGCAACCCACCCCAGATGAACGCCGCGGACACCACGACGCTGACCAGGACGAGCAGACCCACAAAGGCCCCGAACTCGAAGGCCACGGTGAGGGCGAGCAGGTTGAGCAGGATTCCCAGTCCACCGATCACAAAGGCCAGGATCGCCGCAGTGAGGACCAACGCGGGGCGGTCGGCCGTGGCGGGTTGGCCGTGGCCGGAATGTGACGCCGGGGCGGAACCGTAGGGCTGCTGCTGTCCGGATTGCTGATAACCGGAGTTCTCGTATCCTTGCTGCGGGTTGGGGTCCGGGTCCGGTCCTGCGGGCGGCTGACTCATGACCTGCTCCTGTCCGATCATTTCGCAGACGGGCATCGCAGCGGCCCGATTGACCGCTCAGTGTAGGAGCCAGGCGGCCCCTGAGGGACATTTCCGACACGCTGATGTGGCGTGTCGAAGCTCTCGCCGGTACGGCGGTCGGCCGACGGTAACCTGGGACCGGTGCCTCACGGCACTGTACGACCCTGACAGACGAATCGATGAGGGAGTCCTGCGTGACTGCCACTGCCCGTCCCGTCGTGCTTGTCGCCGAGGAACTGGCCCCCGCCGCACTCGACCTGCTCGCCTCTGACGTCGAGTTGCGCCACGTCGACGGTTCAGACCGCGCCGCGTTGCTGCCCGCACTGGCCGACGTGGACGCGGTGCTCATCCGCAGCGCGACGCGGATGGACGCCGCGGCACTGAGCGCCGGGCGGCGGTTGCGGGTGGTTGCCCGGGCCGGCGTAGGGCTGGACAACGTCGACGTCGCGGCCGCCACCGCCCGCGGCGTCATGGTCCTCAACGCACCGCAGTCCAACATCGTCAGCGCCGCCGAGCATGCGGTCGCACTGCTGCTCGCCGCAGCGCGGCACATCCCAGCCGCACACGCCTGCCTGCAGCAGGGCCGCTGGGCCCGCTCGGCATTCACCGGCACCGAGATCGACGGCAAGACCATCGGCATCGTGGGGCTCGGCCGCATCGGCGTCCTCTTTGCGCAGCGAATGGCCGCCTTCGGCACTCACCTGATCGCCTACGACCCCTACGTGCAGCCGGGCCGCGCCGCGCAGTACGGCGTACATCTGGTGTCGTTGGAGGAGTTGCTTCGGGAGTCCGACGTCATCTCGGTCCACTTGCCCAAGACTCCGGAGACGGTTGGCCTGATCGGCGCCAAGGAGCTGGAGACGACGAAACGGGGCGTGATCGTCGTGAACGCGGCCCGCGGTGGCCTGGTCGACGAGATCGCGCTGGCCGACGCGGTGCGTTCCGGGCAGGTCGGTGCGGCCGGTGTCGACGTGTACGAGAGCGAGCCCTGCACCGACAGCCCACTCTTCGGGCTGCCCGGGGTCGTCGTGACCCCGCACCTCGGCGCGTCCACCGTCGAGGCGCAGGACAAGGCGGGTCTCGCGGTCGTGCGGTCGGTGATGCTGGCGTTGCAGGGCGACTTCGTGCCCGACGCGGTCAACGTGCAGGCCGGCGGCATCGTCGCCGAGGATGTGCGCCCGCTGCTCCCGCTGGCGGAGAAGCTCGGACGGGTGTTCACAGCGCTCGCGGCAGGTCTGCCGCAGAGCGCCACCGTCCATGTGCGCGGGGAGATCGTCGAGTACGACGTCAGCGTGCTGCAGCTCGCCGTACTCAAGGGTCTGTTCACCGACATCATCGAGGAGCCGGTGACGTTCGTGAACGCACCGCTACTCGCCGCCGAGCGTGGCGTGCAGGTCGACCTGGCGACCGACCTGGACAGCCCGGACTATCGCAACCTCGTCACGGTGCGGGGGACCCTCGGTGACGGCTCGGAGGTAACGGTGAGCGGGACGCTGAGCAGCCAGCGACAGGTGGAAAAACTCACCGACGTCAACGGCTTCGACATGGACCTGCGGCCGGAGGATCATCTGCTCTTTATCCGCTACCGCGACCGTCCCGGCGTCGTCGGCACGATCGGCGCCGAACTCGGGCGGGCCGGGATCAACATCGCCGGCGCCCAGGTCAGCAGGGCCACGGTCGGCGGCGAGGCACTGATGGCGATCGCGGTGGACTCCGCCGTACCGGCCGAACTTCTGGCCGTGATCGCCGACTCGATCGGTGCGACGTTGCTCCGCGCGGTTGACCTCAGTCCACGCTGACGACAGCCTGTGACGTAGCCTGCGGCCATGCAGAACTCGGCGGTGACATGAAGCTCGCCGTCATTCCCGGTGATGGCATCGGGCCCGAGGTGGTGGCTGAGGGCCTGAAGGTGCTGCGCGAGGTGGTCCCGGCCATGGAGACCACTGCCTACGATCTCGGTGCGAGCCGTTGGCACCGGACCGGTGAGATGCTTCCCGACTCGGTGCTCGCCGAGCTGCGGCAGCACGACGCGATCCTGCTCGGTGCCGTCGGCGATCCCAGTGTCCCCAGCGGAATCCTCGAACGCGGGCTGCTGCTGCGGCTGCGGTTCGAGCTGGACCACCACGTCAACCTGCGCCCGGTCCGGCTCTTCGCCGGCGTCACCAGCGCCCTGGCCGGCAGCCACGACATCGACATGCTCGTCGTCCGGGAGGGGACCGAGGGTCCGTACGCCGGGAACGGCGGGGTGCTGCGCCGCGACTCCGAGCACGAGGTGGCAACCGAGGTCAGCCTCAATACGGCGTACGGCGTCGCCCGGGTGGTGCGAGACGCGTTCCAGCGTGCCGCCGACCGACCCCGCCGACACCTCACGCTGGTGCACAAGACGAACGTCCTGACCAACGCCGGATCGCTGTGGTCGCGGACCGTCGAGGAGATCAGCCAGGAGTTCCCAGACGTCGGTGTGGCCTATCAGCACGTGGACGCGGCGGCGATGTTCTTCGTCACCGACCCCGGCCGCTTCGACGTCGTGGTGACCGACAATCTCTTCGGCGACATCCTCACCGATCTCGGCGCGGCGATCAGCGGCGGCATCGGGCTGGCCGCCAGCGGCAACCTGGACGTGAGCCGCAGGAATCCGTCCATGTTCGAACCTGTTCACGGGAGCGCCCCTGACCTAGTGGGGCAGCGTCGGGCGGATCCCACCGCGACCGTACTGTCGGTGGCGATGATGCTCCAGCACCTCGGTCAGAACGACCAGGCGCGGCGAGTGGAGGCGGCAGTGGCCTTCGACCTGGCCACGCGCAACCCCACCCGGCCCAGCCAGACTCGTGATGTCGGGGACAGGCTGGCCGCGCTGGCTAGCCAGCGGGCTGATCCGCCCGCCCGCTACGCCCGGACTCCGTCGACACAGCCGGACTGACCTGCTTTCGCGAAGGGCGGACCCGGTGTCACTCGGTGATGCGTTCCATGTGTTCGACACGACGCTGCGCGACGGCGCGCAGCGCGAGGGGATCAGCTACTCGGTCAGCGACAAGCTGGCCGTCGCGCGGCTGCTCGACGAGGTCGGCGTCGGATTCATCGAAGGTGGTTGGCCCGGCGCGCTGCCCAAGGACACCGAGTTCTTCGCGCGGGCCCGCTCCGAGCTGACGCTGCGCCACGCCCGGCTCGTCGCCTTCGGCTCCACCCGGCGGGCCGGCGTGCGGGTGGCTGCGGACCCGCAGGTGCTGGCCCTGCGCGACGCCGGGACCTCGGTCGTATGCCTCGTGGCGAAGTCCGACGTACGCCACGTCGAACGCGCGCTGCGGACGACGCCCGAGGAGAACCTCGCGATGGTCTCGGACACCGTGGCGTTCCTCGTCGGGGAGGGACGGCGGGTGTTCCTGGATTGCGAGCACTTCTTCGACGGGTACGCCGGGGATCGCGAGTACGGCGTCCGCGTGCTGTCGGCGGCCTTCCACGCGGGCGCGGACGTCGGTGTTCTCTGCGACACCAACGGCGGCATGCTGCCGATGGGGCTCGGCCGGGTGGTCGCAGAGGTGGCGTCGCGAACGGGCTTCCGGCTCGGCATCCATTGCCAGGACGACTCCGGCTGCGCGGTCGCGAACACCTTCGCCGCGGTCGAGGCCGGTGTCACCCACGTGCAGGGGACAGCCAACGGGTACGGCGAACGGGCCGGCAATGCCGACACCTTCGCCGTGATTGCGGGCCTGGAGACCAAGCTGGGGCTGTCCGTCGTACCGCCGGAGTGCCTGGTCGAGCTGGTGCGGGTCTCGCATGCGATCGCGGAACTCGCCAACATCGCACCGGACACCCACCAGCCGTACGTCGGGTCGTCGGCGTTCGCGCACAAGGCGGGCCTGCATGCGAGCGCGATCAAGGTCTCCCCGGATCTCTACAACCACCTCGACCCGGCAGTCGTCGGCAACGACATGCGGATCCTGGTCACCGAGATGGCCGGTCGGGCCAGCGTCGAACTCAAGGGCCGCGAACTGGGCATCGACCTGTCCGAACGGCCGGACGCGGTCGGCCGGGTGGTGTCACAGGTCAAGGAGCTGGAGGCTGCGGGCTGGTCGTTCGAGGCGGCGGACGCGTCGTTCGAGCTGCTCCTGCGTGCCGAGCTCGACGGTGCGCCGGCGGCCGTGTTCACCCTGGAGTCCTACCGTGTGCTGGTCGAGCACTGGGGCAACGGCGCGGTGATCAGCGAGGCGACGGTCAAGCTGTACGTCGACGGCGAGCGGATCATCGCCACCGGAGAGGGCAACGGCCCGGTCAACGCCTTGGACCAGGCGCTGCGCACGGCGCTGACCCGGCGCTACCCGGCGCTCGAGTCCATGGAGCTGGCCGACTACAAGGTGCGCATCCTGGAGGGCCGTGCCGGTACCGGCGCCGTGACGCGAGTGCTCATCGACACGACGGACGGCCCTTCGACCTGGACCACGGTCGGCGTACACGAGAACGTGATCGAGGCCTCGTGGCACGCACTCGTCGACGCCCTGACCTACGGCCTGCGCCACCCTCGGGCCGACGATCATGACGTTTCGGGGACACTCGTGCCCCACCAGCACCAGTAGTTGTCCGGAACTTCATGATCGTCGGGAAGGCCCACGGGCGTCGTACCGTCATAGGGCCAGCCCCGGTCGCCCCGTAATTCGCCAGCAACTGTCAGGAGCATCGTGCGCATCGTTCGCTTCGCCCACCCGCAGGGGATGTCCTTCGGCGTAGCGGAAGGCGCCGATGCTGCGGTGACGGTCGCGCAGATCGAGGGCCACCCCTTCGGTGAGATCGTCTTCACCGGGCAGCGTTGGGCGCTGGCTGACGTACGCCTGCTGTCACCGATCCTGCCGAGCAAGGTGGTCTGCGTCGGGAAGAACTACGCCGACCACGCCACCGAGATGGGGGGTACGGCGCCGGAGCAGCCGCTGCTGTTCCTCAAGCCGTCGACGGCGGTGATCGGGCCGGGTGATCCGATCCGGCTGCCCGCAGTCAGCCGGCAGGTCGACCACGAGGCCGAGCTCGCCGTCGTCATCGGCGTCCGTGGCGCCCGGCAGCTCCCGGCCGAGCAGGCGATGGCCGCCGTCTTCGGCTACACCTGCGCGAACGACGTGACCGCGCGCGACCTGCAGAAGACCGACGGGCAGTGGACCCGCGCGAAGGGCTTCGACTCGTTCTGCCCGATCGGGCCGTGGATCGAGACTCAACTCGACATCGCCGATCTCGGGGTGCGCTGCGAGGTGGACGGCGAACTGCGGCAGAACGGCCGCACCAGCCAACTGGTGCACAGCGTCGCGACGCTGATCTCCTACGTCTCGCACGTCATGACGTTGCTGCCCGGGGATGTCCTGCTCACCGGTACGCCGGCCGGTGTCGGGCCGATCACCGCGGCGCAGACGGTGTCGGTGTCCATCGACGGCCTCGGGACGCTCACCAATCCCGTAGTCGCCGCCTCATGAGTGCCGTACGGGTCAGGTTCTGCCCCTCGCCGACGGGCAACCCGCATGTCGGGCTGGTCCGGACGGCGCTGTTCAACTGGGCCTTCGCCCGGCATCACGGCGGGGCGTTCGTCTTCCGGATCGAGGACACCGATGCCGCTCGGGACAGCGAGGAGTCCTACGAGCAGCTGCTCGATTCCCTGCGGTGGCTCGGTCTGGACTGGGACGAGGGGCCCGACATCGGCGGACCCTTCGCCCCGTACCGCCAGTCCGAGCGGCGCGAGATCTACGACGACGTCGTACGCCGGTTGCTCGAAGCGGGGGAGGTCTACGAGTCGTTCTCCTCCGCTGAGGAGATCGAGGCCCGGCACCGCGCGGCGGGCCGCGATCCCAAACTGGGTTACGACAACCACGACCGCGAGCTGACCCGAGCCCAGACCGACGCGTTCCGAACGGAGGGCCGCCTGCCGGTCCTGCGGCTGCGGATGCCCGAGGACGAGTGGACATGGACGGACCTGGTGCGGGGGCCAGTGAGCTTCGCGGCCGGAACGGTCCCGGACTTCGTGGTGATGCGGACCAACGGTGAGCCGCTGTACCCCTTCGTCAACCCCGTCGACGACGCGCTCATGGGGATCACGCACGTGCTGCGTGGCGAGGACCTGCTGCCGTCCACACCGCGCCAGATCGCCCTGTACGCAGCCCTGCGCCGGATCGGGATCGCGGCGCCAACGCCGTCGTTCGGGCACCTGCCGATGGTGCGGGGCGACGGCAACAAGAAGCTGTCGAAGCGGGTGCCGGAGTCATCGCTGTCCTTGTACCGGGAGCGCGGGTTCCTGCCGGAGGGGCTGCTGAACTACCTGGCGCTGCTCGGCTGGGCGATCGCCGACGACCGGGACGTCTTCTCGATGGCGGAGATGGCAGCGGCGTTCGACATCGCGCGGGTGAGTTCCAATCCGGCCCGCTTCGATCTGGCCAAGGCAGCGGCGATCAACGGCAGTCACATCCGGCTGCTGCTTCTGGAGGAGTTCGCGGCTCGGCTGACGCCGTACCTCCAGTCGGCCGGACTCGTCTCGATGCCGCCGACGGATGCCGAGGCGGCGCTGGTCGCGGGTGCCGCGCCGCTCGTCGCCGAGCGGGTCAGCGTGCTGTCCGAGGCAGTGGACATGATGCGTTTTCTGTTTGTGGCCGAACTCGTGGTCGATCCGGCCGCCGCTGCCAAGGTGCTGGGTCCTGATGCCGAGCCGGTGTTGCGTGCAGCGGTTGACGCTTTGGCGGCACTGTCCACATGGGACAGTGCGGCTATCGAAGGCGCCTTGAAGGCGGCGCTCGTCGACGGGTTGGAGTTGAAACCCCGCAAGGCGTTCGCTCCCGTCCGGGTGGCGGTGAGCGGGCGCACCGTGTCACCGCCGCTGTACGAGTCGATGGAGCTGCTCGGCCGTGATCGGTCGATGGCCCGTCTGCGCGCCGCACTGTCGCCACCTCCGGTATGACCTGGCCGGCAGCCGCGGCGGCGTACCCATCCATGCCGCCGCCGGTGTACGGCTGGGTGCCTCTGTATTACTGGCATCAGCGCTGGGGCTGGCTGCCGCACTATGTCTGGCATCCGCAGTACGGCTGGGTGCACGGGTACATCTGGGCGCCGCTGCCGCCGGGCTGGGGCCAGAGCGCCGTCGCGGGTCCGGTGCGCTACGGCAAGGCCCCGCATCCCGAGCCCACGCCGTACCTGCATCTGTTGCGCACCCCGACGTACGGCTGGTGGAAGTCGCTGCTCGGCGTTCTGCTGGCCGGTACGGCGTGGCTTGTCGGCTCGATTGTCTTGGTGGTACTGATCGCGGTCTCGGTCGGCCTCGGAGGCGGGTCGGGCGAATTCCTGGCGGACCTCGCCTTCGACCCGTTGGGATCGCCCACGACGCTGCTGATCGTCAACCTGAACCTGGCCCTGCTGATCCCGTCGGTGTGGGTGGCGCTGCTAGCGGTGCACCAGGAACGGCTGGGATGGGTGTCCTCCGTCGTACGCCGACTGCGATGGCGGCTGCTGCTGACGTTTGGCGGCGTGGCGACGGTGCTGTTGGGAGTCGGGTTGCTGCTGGGGTATCTGCTCGTCGATCCGGTGGCAGGCAGCGGCGAGGAGTTCTACGACACCCGGTTCGTCGTCGGGATGCTGGCGGTCGTGCTGCTGACCACGCCGCTGCAGGCGGCGGGGGAGGAGTACCTGTTCCGCGGTTATCTCAGTCAGGTGATCGCCGGCTGGATCCCAGCGAAGCTGGTGGGCGCGGTCGTCGCCGGCCTCGTCACCGGGTTCCTGTTCGCGCTGGCGCACGGCTCGCAGGACGTGCCGACGTTCCTGAGCCGGCTGGCGTTCGGTCTGTCCGCGTCCCTCGTGGTGTGGCTGACCGGCGGCCTGGAGGCGGCGATCGCCTATCACGTGATGAACAACGTGCTGCTGTTCCTGCTGGCGCTGGTCGTCGGGCCGAGCCTCGAGGTGGAGATCAGCAGCGCGGCGGTGCTGATCGTGGACCTGCTCGTGATGGCCGCATTCGTGAGCTTCGTCTGGTGGTGGTCACGGCGTCGGGCGGTGCAGCGGCTGAGTGGCCCGGCCGCCGACGTGGCTGTTGATTCGCGCGCTGGGTTGGGCGCGCCGATGCTGCTCCGGTAGTGTTGTCCGTCGGTGCGCGAGCGCCGGTGGGGTATGGGGTAATTGGCAGCCCGGCTGATTCTGGTTCAGCTAGTCTAGGTTCGAGTCCTGGTACCCCAGCGATCTGGTACCCCAGCGATGTGCACCACCACCTGGCCCCGTCGTCTAGCGGCCCAGGACGCCGCCCTCTCAAGGCGGTAGCGGGGGTTCGAATCCCCTCGGGGCTACACCATGAAAGGCCTGGTCAGCGGCCAGTTCACCGCTTAGCCAATGGTCCACATTGGCGATCTTGACCACGGTTTGACCACGCACCGAACGATCTGGGGTGGTGGCGAACGGTCGCGGACGGCATTCGGCGACAGCTGAAGCGTTCCTGGTGATCGCGTAGCCAGCGACGGCGTGACCGCCAGGCGGGCTGATCAGACGGCGCGAACGGCTGCCCAGAAGCGCAGCATCACGGCCCGGTTGAGGCGGCTGATCGGTTCATCCGCTCGCGGGTCTCCCGCGCGCTTAGCCTGGACGACGCTACCGCGAAGGCGCGGTGCCTGAACGTCGGCAATTGTGGCAGGGCGCCGTCGGTTGCCTGGCGCCATGCCGCCTGCCGAATGCCTGCCTCCACTGCGAGATGCATGGAGGGTGCTGGTTCAGGGCTTTATGTGTTCGGCGGTGTTATCGGCCGTGGTAAGCAGCGCGAGCAGTTTCAGCACTCCTGCTGTGGGGACTCGGTAGACGTGGCCGACGCGGAGTACAGGCACCGGGAACTCGCCGCGTCTGACCAGCTCGTGTGTGAGGGCTCTGCCCAGACCGAGGGCTCTTCCTGCCGTGACGACGTCGATCACGGCCGGCAGCACGAGCACCTCTTCGCGGGTCAGCGCGGCAGCCATCTGTTC
>JACCZY010000222.1 GCA_013695685.1 Geodermatophilaceae bacterium
CAGCTGGGGTACGTCGTCCGCCGACCGGACCCGACCGACCGGCGGGCCAAGCTGATCACCCTGACCAGGAAGGGGCAGGCCTGCATCACCGCCGGCATCGCCACAATCGACGGCATCGAGCAGCAGCTGACCGACCGCCTCGGCGAGCGCGGTCACCGGCAGCTGCGCAGTCTGCTGACCAAGCTCCTAGACGACGACGGCGCGTGACCTAGAAGCCGCCCGGCGCAGCCGAAGACTTCGCCGTAGAAGGTTGAGGGCTTCACGAGCAGCGCCAGGGAAATGCAGGTAGGGCGTCGGTGCGGTCATGGTCGGATGTTAGGCGTCGAAGGTCGGCAGCCGCTGACATCGCACAGTGCGCCCCGCGTACCAGTATCGACTGACGGATCGCGGCATGACCGCGCGGATCGCGGCTGCGGACGTTGCGCAGGCATACGCTGTCCCGTAGCGCGTCCCACCCGAAGCAACTCGCGTCCTTCATGCGTGCCACCGCTTGCACTGCTGAGGACCATCCGCCCGACGACGCCAGCCGGGAGCCCGTGGCCGAGCTGGATTACCGACTCTGCTGCATGCCGCGGACCATGCGGATCTCTCGCACCCCGCCCTCGACCTGGGCCGCCCCGTCGGCAACGAAGCCGTGCTTGCGGTAGAACGCCTGTGCGCGAGGGTTCGGGTCGGCCACCCACAGCGCCATCGACTCCTCCGGTTCGACGACCGCCTCCAGCAGCGCCGGCCCAGCACCCGTGCCGTGGTCGGCCGCAGACACATAGAGCACATACAGCTGCCTCGCCCACGCCGCCACGGCGTCCAAGGGCGGGCCTGACATGGCGATCCCGACCAGCTCGTCGTCCCGCTCGGCGACAGCCATGCGGTTCTCGCGATAGCGCTCGTCGGTCAACGCGGCAGTCCAGAACCGCTCCCGAGCAGCCAGGAAGCCTGGGTCGTCGAGCACTGCGTCCGACATGAATCCCCGATACGTCTCCTGCCACGACTGCACATTCACGCGCGCCATCTGCGCGACGTCCTCGATCCGAGCCGGGCGAACAGTCAGCGAGGAGCTCACCGCCGAATCGTAGGCAGCCAACCGCCGCCCGCCGTTCCCGCACAGATCTCGAGCAGAGCAACGCATGCCCGCGTCCGCGCGCAAGCGGCAGATCCGGTCACTCCAACGGGACGGGTAGACCGTCTGCGCAGTACCGTCGGTGAATGCAGGACTCGGCGGTCCAGGTCGCCCCAGGCGGCGGCACGTTTGTGGGCCTTGGTGGGCTTGGCGTTCACTTCAAGGTGCGGGGTGAACAGACCGGCGGTGGCTTCGCCATCGTTGAGCACCCCATGGAGCCGCGGATCATCGTGGAGCCGCACATCCACCGGGATGAGGACGAGCTTTCCTTGGTGCTCGAAGGCACCATATGGGCACGCGTCGGCGATCGTGAGGTGGAGGCGGCCACGGGTTCGTACGTGTGCAAGCCGCGTGGCGTTCTCCACACGTTCTGGAACCCCGGCCCTGCGCCAGCACGAATCCTCGAAGTCATCTCGCCCGCGGGGTTCGAGAGATTGTTCGAGGAGTTCGCTGCCCTTCTGGAGCGCTCGCCCGAGCCGAGCGAGGATGAGGTGTACGGCCTCTGTGGACGATATGGCGTCACCTTCGACCGTTCGTGGTTGCCCGAGATCGAGTCGCGCTTGGGTCGCTGCGAGTCGTATGACGCGCGCTGTCATCGGCATGCGCGGTAAACCGCGCGGCGAGTGCCTTGCCGGAGGCCTGCTGCTCACCCTCGATGCGGGCAAGCAGCAAGACAGCATGAGCACCGGCCCAACGCGCGGCGGGTCCTGACCTACTCCGGGTATGGAGGTTTGGCTGCTGAGGGTTCGCCCGGGGAGCCCGACGGTGCCGCGCAGCTTGCGGGGCCGTCCCTCACAGGTCAAGGGCGCCCTCGGCGTCGCTGCGCGATGGCGCAAGCGCCGCCGTGGACCTGCGAGCCTCCACGGCCCCGCCAGACCAGAGTGCGGGCAGACCGGGAGGTCTGCCCGCCGCATCGCGCCGCACCGCCGAGCTCGGCCTCCGAGCGGTGTCAGAGCGGCCCCGCTCAAGCGACTTCCTCGGGGCTCTGTGGAACCGGCCGGCCGCGGGTCAGTTGGTGCTTCGCTCGAGTTCGTGCTCGACGGCCCGTCGAATCCAATTCGAGACGGATCGATCGTCAGCGGCAGCCCGGCTGCGGACCTCGCTGAGCAGGGCCTCGGGGAATCGGACGGGCACCGGCTCGCTCAGCTTGGCCCTGCGGCGCACCGGAGGTCCTTGCGGCTCCTGGTTGGCCGGGTCGGCGTAGTAGGTGTTCTCCTGCTCGGGGGTCATGCTCATCGTTGTTATCGGTCCTTCCGGTAGCGACGGGCGAGGTGGTCGGCGGCGACGTAGCAGCCGACGGGTCGGCATCGGGCCGGATCGCCGGTGTTTCGAGGGCGTCAGCGGCACCACCAGGACTTGGCCGGCGACCTCGGCGACCATCAGCCAGTCGGCGGGCGGCTTGGCGGGGTAGAACAACGGATCATTGGCCCAGACGTCGCTGATGTCGTCCACTCCCAGCCGCGGGTGCTTGAACAGGTGGCCCGCCTGGTGGTCGATCTCGAAGGGCCAGTCCTCATCGATGCGGTCGACGTTGAACCGGTCCACCAGACGACTGTATTACAAGCGACTACAAAATGCTCGAGACCTGACTGGCTTCGCCCGTGTCCCCAGCGTTCATGTGCCGGGCGCCACGGCCGCGGACGAGGGCAGTCGCAGACGCAGATCCGGGACCGATTCAGACACCGCCGTGCCCACACCGTGCCCACAAAAGGCTCAATTTCGACCGCCGCCGCTCATCACCGACCAACAACAAAACCGCAGGTCAAGGGCGAGTAGCGGGTTTCGGCGCAGGTCAGAAGAGGGCTCCAGAGGAACTTTGAATCCGCGGGTTCGGGGTTCGAGCCCCCGGGGCCAACCCTTCTGACCAGCACGTTTATCCATTTTGGGTCTTGCGGTCAGAGCCCGTGCCCACGTTACCGGCCGTGGGTCCCCGAGCCGGGGATGTGGCTGGAGTTCGACTGGGGTGCCGGCCCGCGGATCGGCGGGCGGGGCACGAACCTGTTCTGCGGGTGGTTGGCCTGGTCCCGGTTTCGGGTGGTGATCCCGAGCTGGGACCGCACCCTGGGCGCGCTGGTGGCTTGTCTGGACGCGACGCTGCGGACGATCGGCGGAGCGCCCACCTATTTGCTGACCGACAACGAGAAGACCGTCCAGGCCCACCCGGCGCTGCGGCACCGGTTGTGACGGTGCCCGCCGGTAGACGACGTCCAGCGCGTGACCGTGTGCAGCCGGTTGCGGTGCTCAGCGCCCGGCGGGCGGACCGGGGTGCTCGAGGAAGAAGCGCAGCATCTCGGCGGAGGCGTCCGGACCGCGGGCGTCGGTATAGGAACCGGCGGGACTGCCGCCGGACCAGGCGTGCGCCCCGCCGTGGACGGTCCACTGCTCGGCGACGATCCGGCCGACGCGGTCGCGGTGGACGCTGCGGCTGTAGCGGTGGCCGCCGGCGGTCCCGCCCC
>JACCZY010000223.1 GCA_013695685.1 Geodermatophilaceae bacterium
CAGGCACCCGAGGCGACGCGCTCCTTCGGTCATACGCTGAGCGACTCGCCTCGGTCGAGCTCAACAACACCTTCTACCAGCACCCGACTGCGCCCAAGATCGAGGCATGGCTGGCGGCCACGCCGGCAGACTTCCGCTTCACGGTCAAAGCGCAGAAGGGCGGCAGCCTTCGGGCGACGCGCGGCGATCCCGCAGCCACTGTCCCCTGGCTGTCCGCGCCCTATCGGTGGTTCGGCGAGCGGCTGGGGTCCGTGCTGTACCGCGTGCCGGAGGCGACCCGTCGCGATGACGCCGCGCTGGCTGCGCTATTGGGCGCGTGGCCGAGCAACCTCCCGCTGACCATGGAGTTCCAGCATCCCTCCTGGCAGGACGACACGGTCCATGCGCTGCTCCGGGAGCACGATGTCGTCCTCTGCGCGACGGATGTGGAAGGTGAGGCATTCTTGCCCGACCTCCGAGTCACCGGACCATTCCTCTACGTCCGGTTGCGGAGAGAGTCCTACGCTTACGGGGACCTGGATGCGTGGGCGGCTCGACTGGCGCCATTCCTGGCAGATGGCCGGGACGTCTACGTCTTCTTTCGGCACGACGAGACCGGTGAGTCGGCCCTGCGAGCCATCGACTTCGACATGCGGGTCCGAAGTCTCCGGGAGATGGCGTGACGCGACCGGCGCGCCACGGGCCGTGGGTAGGTCAGCGCGCCACGAGGCCGTTCGCCGCGCCTGGCAGCCCCTCCAGGGTCATCCGCGGTGAGAGCGATCCGTCCGCGGCGATGGTGAACGACTGGAACTCGTTCGTGCCACCCACCAGCACGTAGAGGAAGCGTCCGTCGCGCGAAGTATCCAGGTCCAGCGGAAGGGACCCGCTGCCGGTCGCGGCGGTCACCCCGTCGTCGTCCAAGATCCCAAGGGAGCCGTCCGTGTCGATGGCGAAGCCGGTGATGGAGCCGTCGGGCGTGTTGGTCACGTAGGCGTAGCGGCCATCGGGCGTGACCGCGGTCCAGCAGGCGGCAGTCTCATGGGTAGGCTCGGCTGCGCTGATGGCCACCAGCTTTCCGTTCGTGTTGAAGCGATACGAGGAGGCAGAACTGCCGCCGGGCACATGGTCGCCGGCCTCCGAGACGACCAGCGTGCCATCGGGCGCGAAGTCGAAGCCAAAGGGCTCAGCCCCGGCCGAAGCCTGCCACTTCGGATCTCCCGGCGTCCCATCTAAGGCGACCGCATACCGAGTCAGCCGGTCGGTGGCCAGCTCGGTCACGACAAGCCAGGACCCATCGACCGAGAAGCCGACCTGCACCGGGCTCGTGTTCGCCCCGCTCAGCGGACGACCGGAGCCGCGGATGAAGTCCAGTTGCCCGCCGGTTCGCCGGAAGCCACGGATGTTGCCACTTCCGCCATTGTTCAGCACGTACACGAGGGAGCCGCGGGCAACCACGCTGAACGGTCTGTCACCGCGCGAATCGACCACGTCGGTGAGCGTCAGGGAGGTGCCCCGGGCGCGGAAGAGCGAGATCTGGTCACTGCCGGGGTTGACCACGTAGAGCCACTTGCCGTTCGGCGTGAGGAACAGCCCGCCCTGGTTGGCGAGCAGCGTTCCCGAGCCGCGGCCTCCCGTGTCATAGCGTCCGGCCGGGGCGAGCGACCCGTCATCGGCCCGAGTCCAGGCCAGCACGCGGTTGCGAGTCGCGCCGTTGGACATGGTGAATACGGCACCCGCCTCTTCGGGTGGCTCCCCGGCCGCGACCGATCCGACCCCGACCGTGGCCAGGATGAGCACCGAGGCGGCGATGGCAGGACCGATCCGTGAACGCATGAAGACTCCCTCTCCCACTGAGCGATGGCGGCGCGCATAGGGTGCTACGCACGTCCTGGTCCGAAGGTTTCAGCGCGCCCCGCTCAGACGCCGATGGGATGCCAGACGGTCTTCATCTCCAGGAACGCGGCGATCCACTCGGGGCGCTGGGCACGGTGGTCGTCCAGCCAGTCGAAGCGATCGGCGTCCGTACGGGGGCCGCGCGCGACCCGCTTGACGTTCTCCACGGCTGACTCCAGGACCGCGACGCGCATCTCCGGCGGCACGCCCCAGGCGTCGATGGCATTCACGTCCATGTGGCCAGCGAGCACGGGCACCAGCTCGCGGCGCAGCCCGGTGATGACATTGATGACGCCGCCTGGGACATCGCTCGTGGCGAGCACCTCGCTGAGCGTCACGGCCGGCAAGGGTCGCGTCTCGGACGCGATGAGCACCACGGCGTTGCCGCCCACCACGGCCGGCGCCAAGCGCGAGACGAGCCCCAGCATCGACGAGCTTTCCGGCGCCACTATGCCCACCACGCCGGTCGCCTCCGGGAACGTGAAGTCGAAGTAGCTGGCCCCGACGGGGTTGACCGTGCCCAGGAGCTGGGCGATCTTGTCCGCCCAGCCCGCGTACCATACCCAGCGGTCGATGGACCGATCGACCTGCTCGCGCGCCGCGGTCTCGCTGAGGCCCTCGGCGGCGGTCACCTCGGCCTCGAACTGATCCCGGCGCCCCTCCATCAGCTCCGCCACGCGGTAGAGCACCTGGCCGCGGTTCATGGCCGTCTTGGCATACCAGCCGGGGAACGCGCCGCGCGCCGTGCGGATGGCGTCACGCAGATCCTTGCGGGAGCCGCGCACCGCGTTGGCCTGGGGCGTGCCGTCCGCGGCGCGCACGACGTACGAACGCCCTGACTCGGAGCGAGGGAACTGGCCACCGATGTAGAGCTTGTATGTCTTGCGAACGCCGATCCGGGCGGGCGCTGACTGCTCGACC
>JACCZY010000250.1 GCA_013695685.1 Geodermatophilaceae bacterium
GCCCTGGAAGAGCACCGAGCCGCTGGTGGCCGGTTGCAGGTGCATGATCGCGCGGCCGGTGGTCGACTTGCCGCAGCCGGACTCCCCGACCAGTCCGAGGATCTCGCCGGGATAGATCTCGAGACTGACGCCGTCGACGGCCTTGACATGTCCGACCGTACGTCGCAGGAGCCCTCCTCCCTTGATCGGAAAGTACTTCGTCAGGTCCTTGACCGCGAGCACCGGCTCGGTGGCTGCCTTCTTCGTCAGCCGGTCCTCTGTCGCGGTCATGGACTGTCCTTGGTTGTCGAAACAGTGGTGCCTTTGGTAACCGGCATCGCTTCGGCCACCGCGGCCTCGGACAGGTCGGCGGAGTCGGCGACAAAGAACTCTGCGGCATCGGCGTGGCCTTCGAGCTCCTCGTTACGGATACACGCCGCCCAGTGCCCACCGTCGACCTCGGTGAGAGGAGGCTCGGCTTCGTCGCAGCGCTCGATGTGCAGCGGGCAGCGCGGGCCGAACGGGCACCCCGGCGGCGGGTTGACCATCGACGGCGGACTGCCCTTGATCGGCGTCAACTTCGTCTTCTCGACCTCGTCGAGGCGGGGAAGTGAGCCGAGGAGACCAAGGGTGTAGGGCATCCGGGGCGTGTAGTACACGCCGTCCACCGGACCGGACTCGACGACACGGCCGGCGTACATCACGAGCATCCGGTCCGCGACACCGGCCACCACCCCGAGGTCGTGCGTGATCAGAACGGTGGCGGCACCGGTCTCCTCGCGGGCGGTGTTGAGCACCTCGAGAACCTGCGCCTGGACCGTGACGTCCAAGGCGGTGGTCGGCTCGTCGGCGATGATGATGTCCGGCTGGTTGGCCATCGCGATCGCGATGACGACGCGCTGGCGCATGCCGCCGGAGAACTCGTGCGGATAGCTGTCCGCACGGTCGCCTGCGTTCGGGATACCGACGAGTTCGAGCAGGTCGACTGCCCTGGCCTTGGCGGCCTTGCTGGAGATGTTCTTGTCGTGCTGGCGCACGGTCTCGGCGATCTGGTAACCGACCTTGTAGACCGGATCCAGGGATGTCATCGGATCCTGGAAGATCATCGCGATGCCCTTGCCGCGGATCTGACTGAACTCCTTGTCGCCCAGGTTCAGCATCTCCTTGCCGCGGAACTTCACCGAGCCGGTGATCCTGGCGCTCTTCG
The DNA here is from genome assembly GCA_013695685.1 of Geodermatophilaceae bacterium. GTDB lineage: Bacteria > Actinomycetota > Actinomycetes > Mycobacteriales > Geodermatophilaceae > JACCTY01. Next base: position 1,187 of record JACCZY010000250.1, read on the forward strand.
GCAGCAGACCCATGATCGCCAGCGATGTCACCGACTTACCGGAGCCAGACTCGCCCACGATCCCGAGGACCTCGCCGGAGCGAACCGAGTAGCTCACGCCCCGCACTGCGCGGACAAGACCATCTTCGGTGGGAAACTGAACATCGAGGTCGGTCACCTCGAGCACAGCACCTGAGGACGGTTTGTCCATGTGGTGGACGGGCTTGGTCAACGTTGACATACGGCTCCGTTACGAATCAGCACTCAGGCACGCACCTTCTTATTCGACGGGTCGAACGCGTCCCGGATACCGTCCCCGATCAGGTTGATGCAGAGCGCGATGATCAACAGCATTATGCCCGGGTAGTAGAACAGCCAGGGCCGGGTCTGCGCGGCGCTGACTCCATCGGAGACCAGCTTGCCCAACGAGATGTCGTTCTGCACGCCGAAGCCAAGGTAGGTCAGCGACGCTTCGAGCAGGATCGTGGTGGCCCCCGCCAGTGTCGCCCAGACGATGATCGATCCCAACGTGTTGGGGATCAGGTGCTTGAACATGATCCGGCGGTCGGAGGCGCCCAGTGCGTGCGCCGCCTCGACAAACTCACGTTCTCGCAGGCCGAGGATCTGACTGCGCAGGATCCGGGACAGGTCCAGCCATCCGAACACGCCGATGATGACCGCGATGCCGACTGCCGTGCGGGCCTGCGGGAAGTTGCTGGCGACCACGATCAGCACCACCAGGGCGGGCAGCGTCAGGATGAGGTCGACCAGGCGCATCAGCAGGTTGTCGACCCAACCGCCGTAGTAGCCGGCGAGAAGTCCGACCGCGACCCCGAGGAACAAGGAGATCGACACCGCGATGAGGATTGTCAGCGTCGAGCGCTGCACGCCGCGCATGAGTTGAGCGAGCAGATCCCGGCCCAGCCCCTCCGTACCCAGCGGGTGCCCGCCCACTCCGGGCCCCACCGACCTGTTGAGCGGGTCGAACTCGTTGAAGCCGAACCGGTAGAACAGCGGGCCGACCCAGCCCGCGAGAACCAGCAACGCCAGCACGATCAGGCCACCCATGGCCTGCTTGCTGTGCAGGAACCGGCGGGCGATCTGCTGGCGCTGGCTGCGAGCCTTGATGGTGAACTCGCGCTCGACCACCTGCGGCTTGTCGCTGGGGCCGGCAGGAGCCTTGAGGTCCCGCTGCTCAGTCGTGCTCATTGCCAGTCTCCTGCCTGCCAGCCGGTCAATTGAGTCGGATGCGCGGATCGAGGACCGCGTAGAGCAGGTCGGCGATGAGGTTGAAGCCGATCACGAAGAACGCCGCGACGATCATCCAGCCCAGCACGGGGTTCAGGTCGGAGGAGCGAATGCTGGCCAAGAGGTACTCGCCCATGCCGTGCCAGACGAACACCTGCTCGGTGATCACCGCGCCACCCATGATGGCCCCCACGCCCAGCGCCACGACGGTGGTCAGCGGGATCAAGGCATTGCGCAGCCCGTGGCGCAGCAGCGCGCGACGATAGGGCAAACCCTTGGCACGGGCCAACCGCATGTAGTCCGAACCGAGCACGTCCAGCATCGTGGCCCGCTGGTAGCGACTCCAAGCCGCGTAGCTGAGGGCTGCCAGCGAGATCGTCGGCAGGATCAGGTGGCCGATGCGGTCCCAGAAGATCTCCGCTGTGCCGCCGTACAGCGCGATGCCCGGTGACTCCTCACCGAGGGTGTACAGGATCCGCTCGCCGACCAGATCATTGAACTGGATGGCCACGAACTCCTTGAGCAGCGCGGCAAACCAGAACGTCGGGAGCGCGATGAGGACGTAGGTCAGGAACGTGAAGAAGTAGTCCTCGGGCTTGTACTGCCGCACAGCTGTTAAAACGCCCACGAGGATCGCCAGGAGCACCGCCAGCACCATGGCGGCGACCACCATTCGTGCGGTGACGCCCAGCCGCTGCATCAACTCCGGCCCGACCGGAGTACCGAAGTTGCTCTCGCCGAAGTCGCCGGTGACCACGCCGCTGAGCCAGCTCCAGTACCGCACGAAGAACGGGTCGTCCAGGCTGTACTGATCGCGCAGGTTTTGGAAGAACTCCGGTGGTGGCGGCGGCTGCCGCGTCCTGAACGCAGCGATCGGGTCGAAGGAGGCGACCGCGAGTGCGAACACCAGCAGCGAGCTGGCAAGCAGCACCAGGATCGACGACAGGATCCGCCGAAGAGTGAAGAAGAACACAGGAGCACCTTACGCCGACGAGGGTGTGATCCGAACGTATGCTCGTGCAAATTGTGCACGATGGGGGTGGTGCGACCCGC
>JACCZY010000056.1 GCA_013695685.1 Geodermatophilaceae bacterium
CGCCCCCGGACCCCTTACCCGTCGCTCGCGGGAGCCTCTGTGCCCCGCTCCGGCGGCTTACTCTGACGCTCGTTCGCTCCAGTAGCAAGCACGGATTCTAGTACGCGCGCAGTGCTCGTTGCGCTCCCTCGACCAGCCGCTAGGGCTAGGTCATCAATTTCCGCTTCCTTCCCGAGCAATTCCGACAGCACGCGATCCGGATCGGCTCCGCCTGTCACCTGCGTGTTCGACGAACTACTTGACCGCTCGCCGACACATGCGAAGCGTGACGAGTCGTATTGTGCCGGGAGTGTGCGCCGAGTGCGCCGCTCTGGGGCGACCCGTCGATCAATGCTCCAGCGTCAGGCGTCCCGTGACCGTGGCGGTTGACGCCAAGCTCTGCAGATTCAGAAGGCGTTCGACGATGAGCGTTCCTGAAGCATCCGCGAACCGACCGGTACCCCCGGTGATCGTATGGGTCTCTGTAATGCTGGCTGTCGGGAAAGCGATGACAGCGGTCCCCGCCGTGCTGGTCAACAGCTGATCGCCATTCGCGCCAGTCCAGGTAGCGGTCCCGGTCGCGCTGCTGACGGGCGGCGGCGTGACATCGAAACTGGCCGTGATTGTGAATCGACCCAGATGGGTCGCCTTTCCCTCGCCGGTCAGATTGTGGAGCGGCCCTGCGACAGTCTCCGTGGCACTGAATGCAGCTTTGAACGGCAGGTCCGATCCTGCAACCGCACTGGCGCCTCCAGAAGCCACGGAAAGGTGTGGCGATGATGAAGGTGCCGATGGCAACTGACCGCACGCCGAAGTGACGAGACACATTCCAAGTAACAGGTAACGCATGTGACCTCCTGATGGACGAACCATCTCGAACTGGCGCCATGCTGCGCGGCCGGCCACGCCAGGTCCATGGAGGTCTCGTCAAGACCACCTGAAGTTTTCCTCTTCTCGCAAGCTACACAGCCGACAGGAGTTGCGGCAGAGAGAACCCTCTGGCCACAGCCGGCACTCGCCTGGGTCGCCCACAATGTGGCATTGTATTCGGCGTCCGCATGCAATTCCCTCCGCCGGTCTCGTCTCCGAATTGGCGGTTCGGCCCGTTCGAGCTCGACGTGCGAGCCTACCAGCTGCGTCTCGAAGGCCGCGCCATTCGGCTCGAGCGCCGGCCGATGGACCTCCTGATCCTGTTGGTGGAACGGCGCGGCGAATTGGTCACCCGCCAGGAAATCGTTGAGCGTCTCTGGGGGCGTGACGTTTTCGTCGACGTGGACACTGGTGTCAGTACCGCGGTCTGGAAAGTTCGTGCGGCACTTCGGGATTCCGCCGACTCGTCCCGCTACATCGAAACGGTGCCTGGAAGGGGGTATCGATTCGCAGCTCCCGTTGAAGCGCTTCACCCAAGGGGTGACGACGATCAGAGGCTGGCGGCCAGCACACCTGAAAGGTCTGAAGCTCCGGTGCCAGGCCCGGTGCCCGCCGCCGACGCGTCCATAGGCGCTCTTGGGCCGTGGCAGATGAAGACAGGAGCTGCCGTTGCGCTGATGTTGCTCGTCGCCGCTAGCGTTGCAACGCTCCTGAACAGGTCGGCGCCGAGTCCGCCGTCGCAGGCGGTTAGCATCGCCGTCCTGCCGTTCTCCTCTTCCGAGCGTGGAGGGAACGACCAATACCTCGTCGACGGGATTAGTGACGACACTGTCGCATCGCTCAGCCAGATCGATCCGACGCATTTGCGGGTCATTGCACGGAGTTCTGTGGAAGCTGCACAGCGCGCGTCGCCGCCGGTGGTGGATCTCGCGGACGCTCTCGGCGTAACCTACCTCGTTCAAGGCCGCGTCGCTGCCGAAGGCGATCGCGTGCGCGTCACCACGACACTGGTTCGTGGAAAAGACGGCAGGGAGATCTGGTCGGCCACGTACGACCGGGCGCTGACTGAGCTCCGCGCCCTGCAGCGGGAGGTGAGCATGGCGATCGCCGGGCGTGTGCGCCTGGAGGTTGCGCCGGAACGTCTGGCCAGGCTCGATCGCCGACAGACGGAGAACCCCGCCGCGTACGACGCGTACCTGCACGCCCGTTATTTCGAGAACCAGCGCAATCGGGAATCCGTATCGCGTGCGATTCAGTTCTACCAGCAAGCCGTGGGGCTGGATCCGGACTATGCCCTGGCATGGGCCGGGCTGTCGTTCACCTATGCCGCCAGCGCGATCAACAGCGACGCCGATCCGGGCGAGGTCACGTCGCGCGCACGCCAAGCGGCCGCGAACGCCGTGCGTGCGAACTCCGAGCTGCCGGAGGCACAGTTCGCGGCCGGATACGTACAGTGGCTGCTCGACTGGGACTGGCAGGGAGCCGAATCAGCGTTTCGTCGGGCGATAGCGCTCGACGCGAGCCATGTGGCCGCCCATCGCACGCGCGGTCACGTTCTGTCGCAGATGGGCGCGCATTCCGAGGCGGAACTGGCAATGGAGCAGACGCGCACACTCGACCCCTTGTCACCAATGACCTATGCGCTGTCCGCACAAGTCGCCTATCAGGCGCGCGATAACGCGGCCGCCCTGAAGTACGCCAAACGCGCGGCCCTTGTGGACTCGAGGTTCTGGATCGGCCACATGCAGTTGGCGCAGGCGTATGCGCAGACGGGCGAAACCGACGTCGCGCTCGAGACGCTGACCGACGCGGCCAGGTTCTCGGGCGGCGAGAACAGCAAGACCATTTCGCTGCGCGGCTACATTCTGGCAAGGCTTGGTCGGACCGTGGAGGCACGTGAAGCGTTGCACGCGCTGTCCGCGCTGGCTCGCGAACGTTATGTGCCCCCTTACGCGTTCGCGCTCGTGCATGGAGGACTCGGCGACCGTCACGCCGTGTTCGACTGGCTGAACCGCGCGCTCGAGGTGCGCGACGTCAACCTCATCTTCCTCCCCGTCGATCCAAAGTGGGATTCGTTTAGAACTGACGAGCGATTCAGAGCATTGCTCGAGCGCTGCCACTTCGCCAGGGTGGGCAGCTGATCCCTGTTCGATCGAGAATTCGACGTCACTCCAGTTTCAGCGGCCCAATGAGGCTGACGGTGTTCGGCTGTTTGCCTGCTGCCGAAGCGCGGAATCAATCTGCGGCCCGGCCGACATCTCGCGCTGCGCGCCGGCCGGTAATCCGGTCAATGTGAATTCGGTACACAACGACCGCGTGGCGTTCGCGCGATGCGACCTTGGCGGCCGCGGGAAGCCACCATTCTGAGCGCCGCTCGAACAGCGTTTGTGCGCGCTGCCGTGCCTCTGCCTCTTTAGGCGAATCCTGAATCTCCTCGTACCGGCCGAAAATCACCACCGTCTGCCAGTGGTTCTTGTCGTGTATGTCATCGACCTCGAGGCAGACCAGGAGGTTCTCACGCATCCATTGGACCTTCTGCCCGACTGTCGACAAGCCGTAGACACCGCCGCGCTCACGGTCGAATGAGAACAGGATCGGAACGATGTACGGCTGCCCATCCTTCGAGCAGCCCAGCCGGCCGATGTTGGTCCGCTGCAGCGCGTCGGCACACTGCATCGGCGTCAACTCGTGAATCAGCATAGACGCAATTGGAAATCAGGAGCTGGCAGACTGCCTGCAGGTATACAGTTCCCACTCGGTCCGTCGAACACACCAGCACAGGCGAGCGTCGCCGTTGTCATCCTTGTGGGGTTTGGCGACATTACTCCTAGCTTACTGGGCTTGGTATGGTAGTGGCTTGTGGGCCCCGTCATGCCTAGCCACTTCTCTTTACTGCTGAAACCCCATGAGTGGTCCGC
>JACCZY010000028.1 GCA_013695685.1 Geodermatophilaceae bacterium
GCCCTGCCCGGCCGGACGATCCGGTGCCGACGGCTCGTCCGCACCGGTACGGCGGCGTTCGTGTGACTGCCCGCCGCGCTGGACCGAGCCGCCCGAGTGTCCGGGCTGGCGGCGAGCCCGACCGGTCTCGCCCAGGTCCTCCACGGTCTCGGCGTCGAGGCCCTCTCGGGTACGCCGGGCGCGCGGGAGCCGGCCGGTGACGCCGGCCGGGATGCCGAGGTCTTCGTACAGGTGCGGCGAGGTCGAGTAGGTCTCCTGCGGGTCGGCGAGGTCGAGGTCGAGCGCCGTATTGATCAGGTGCCAGCGGGGGATGTCGTCCCAGTCGACGAACGCGATCGCCGTACCGGATGCGCCGGCCCGGCCGGTGCGGCCGATGCGGTGCAGATAGGTCTTCTCGTCCTCGGGGCATTGGTAGTTGATGACGTGGGTGACGGCCTCGACGTCGATGCCGCGGGCTGCGACATCGGTGGCGACCAGAACGTCCACCTTGCCGTTGCGGAAGGCACGCAGTGCCTGCTCGCGCGCCCCTTGACCCAGGTCACCGTGCACGGCGGCGGCGGCGAAGCCACGGTCGGCCAGGTCGTCAGCCACCTTCTGTGCGGTCCGCTTCGTCCGGCAGAACACCATGGTCAGCCCGCGCGCCTCGGCCTGCAGGATGCGGGCGAGCATCTCGATCTTGTCCATGGCGTGGGCGCGGTACACGAACTGGTCGACTTCCGGGACCGTGCGGTTCTCGTCGGGGGACTCGGCGCGGATATGCGTCGGCTGGCGCATGAAGCGGCGGGCCAGCGAAACGATGGGGCCGGGCATCGTGGCGCTGAAGAGCATCGTCTGACGCTTCTCAGGCACCATCGCCAGCACCCGCTCGATGTCAGGCAGGAAGCCCAGGTCGAGCATCTCGTCGGCCTCGTCGAGCACAAGGATGGAGACCTTGCCGAGAATCAGGTGACCCTGCTGGGCCAGGTCGAGCAGGCGCCCCGGCGTGCCGACGACGATCTCGACCCCGTTGCGCAGGGCCTGCACCTGCGGCTCGTACGCGCGCCCGCCATAGATCGCAAGAGTTCGCACGCTGCGCAGCTCACCGGCTGCGGCGATGTCCCTGGCGACCTGAACGCACAGCTCACGGGTCGGTACGACGACGAGAGCCTGCGGGACACCGTCGGCTCCCTCGTCCGGCCCGGTGACCCGCTGCAGGATGGGTACGCCGAAACCGAGGGTCTTGCCGGTGCCGGTGCGGGCCTGGCCGATCAGGTCGTGCCCGACCAGCGCCAGGGGCAGGGTCAGCTCCTGGATGGCGAACGTGCGGGTGATGCCATGTCCGGCCAGCGCCTGCACTGTCTCCGGGCGTACGCCGAGATCGGCGAAGAGCGGGCTGGTGGGCAGGACCGGGGCCCGGGCGGCGAGCTCCTCGGCTTCGATGTCGGGGGCGCCGGTCTCGGAGTGGTCGAGGACCACTGCGGGAGTGGCGTCGGTCATCGTCGGGTCGTCGGTGCTGGTGATGTTTGTGCCAAGGCTGGTCAGGGTGTCGCCTTCCGTCGGTGGTGCTCTCGTCGTCCGCTCGCGCGGACCGCGGGGCATACACACCGGGAGTCCACGCACACAGTGACCGGGCGGCGAATCCGCCGGTCTGCCACAAGTCTACCCGCCATGACCCCGCGAGTAGGGTCGGCGCGTCCGAACGCGCCTGTGATCCGTGCGTCATTGCTGAGGAGCCACGCTGCCCACCCAGACTGACCCGGCGGTGATCGATCTGCTTGGTGTCCTTGCGTACGGCGAACTCACCGCTTTCGATCGCCTCGCCGAGGACGCCCGGCTGGCGCCGACACTGGCCGGCAGGGCAGCGCTGGCGCAGATGGCTGCCGCCGAGATCGGTCACTACGCGGTGCTGCACCAGCAGATCAGTGCGCGCGGTGGCGACCCCGAGCGCGCGATGGCGCCCTTCGTCGTGGCTATCGATGCCTTCCACGACTCCACCCGGCCCAGCACCTGGCTCGAGGGTCTGGTGAAGGCCTACGTGGGTGACGGGCTGGCCGCGGACTTCTACCGCGAGGTCGCGCAGTTGCTGGATCCCGACACCAGGGATCTCGTGCTGGAGGTGCTCGCCGACACCGGGCACGCGGACTTCGCCGTACGCGAGGTGCGCGCCGCCACGACGCGCGATCCGGCGGTGGCCGGACGGCTGGCGCTGTGGGCCCGGCGGCTGGTGGGAGAGGCGCTGACCCAGTCCCAGCGCGTAATCGCCGAGCGAGACGGGATCGCGGAGCTGATCGTGGCGGGCACCGGTGACCTCGCCGGTGTGGGCGCCTTGCTCAAGCGGATCACGACTGCGCATGCGCTGCGGATGCAGACGCTGGGCCTCAGCACGTAGGCAGCTCAGCGCGGCACATCAGCGTGGCGGCTTCAGCGCGGCAGCTCAGCCGACCACGAACCCGACCCTGCGGCTGTCGGCTTCGGCGATCTCCACGTAGGCGATCCGGGCGGCCGGGATGATGAGCTTGCGGCCCTTCTCGTCGGTGAGCGTCAGGACGCCCGACTCCGCGGCGATGGCGTCGGCAACGGCCTGCTCCACGTCAGCCGGACTCTGGGAGCTGTCGACGGTGAGTTCCCGCGGTGAGTGCTGCACACCGATCTTGACCTCCACCGCTGTCCTCCCAGGTGTCATGCGTCCGTCTTGGACTCCGAGGCTATCCCAGCGCCGTACACCGAGCGGCCGGGCCGCTACGCCGTCGGCGAACCGTCGGTTCGTGACGATGGAGCCGGACCGTGCTCCTGTAGCGGGAAACCGGAAATGCCGCGCCAGGCCAGTGCAGACATCAACTCGACCGCCTCGGCCTTGTCGACGGTGTCCCGGTGCTCCAGCCACCAGCGGGCGCTCATCTCGGCGAGCCCAGTCAAACCCGAGGACAGCAGATGGGCTCGGGCCGGCGGCGCGCCGGTGTCCTCGGCGATGGTTACCGCGGTGGCGCTGACGCACTCCAGCAAAAAGGCGCGAACCCGCTCGCGGACTGCTGGGTCGCCGCGCAGGTCGGACTCGAAAAGCAGCCGGAAGGCCTCGCTCTTGCTGTCCACGAAGTCGAAGTACGCTGCCACCGCTCCCTCCACCCGCAGCCGGTTGTCGGTGGTGGCGGCCAACGCCGAGCGGATGCGCTGGATCAGGGCGTCGATCTGGGTGTCGAGCAGCGCCAGGTAGAGCTCGAGTTTGCCCGGGAAGTGCTGGTAGAGCACCGGTTTGGTGATCCCGGCCCGATCGGCGATGTCGTCCATCGCCGCGCCGTAGTAGCCCTGGGCGACGAAAACCTCCTGTGCGGCTCTCAGCAACTGCTCCCGGCGAGCAGATCGCGGCATCCGGTTTCCGCGCGGAAGGCTCACCGACTCCCGGCCGGTCGCTGTACTGCCCCCGCGGGTCATCGAGGGAGCCTACCGGCCCGCACCTCCGATCCGCTGGGGCGCGAGCCGCCTAGAGTCGGGCGGTGGTCACGGCACCGAGCCAGCGACAGCGCGGCGCGGCCGTCGCCGTATTCATCGCGGCGGTCGTCCTCGCCGGTTCCGTGGCGGTCGGCCTGGTGCTGCGCGCCAACGACGTCCGGCTCTACCTGGGCGGGCCGCTGCTCGCCGCCGCCTGGGACCCGCGGCTCGAGCCCGGGGTCCTGGCACCCATCCTGGTCGGCGCTGTGCTGCTCGCCTCCGCCGGTCGGGTGGTGGGCGGGATGTCGTGGCCGCGGTTGCTGCCGGTCACCGGCGTGGCTGCGGCGGCCTGGGCGGTGGCCCTCGCGCTCGTAGACGGTGCCAGCGGCCTCACCCGTGGCCTGTCCAGCACCCACGACTATCTCAACGACGTGCCTCGCGTCGACTCCTTCAGGGAGCTGCTCGGGGGATACGTGGCCAACGTTCCCGCCGACTCCGCAGCCGCCTGGACCACGCACGTGGCCGGCCACCCGCCGGGCACCCTGATGACGTTCGCCGCCCTCGATGCGCTCGGGTTGGGTGGCGCGGGCTGGGCGGCGGCGCTGTGCATCGGTGCCGGCGCCAGCGCCGTACCGGCAGTGCTGATAGCCGTACGCGTCATGGCGGGGGAGGGCACCGCACGGACTATCGCGCCGTTCCTGGTACTTGCTCCCGCGGCGATCTGGCTCGCGACGTCCGCTGACGCGCTGTTCCTCGGTGTCAGCGCGTGGGGCGTCATGGCGCTCGCGGTGGCCGCCCGCGCGAGAAGCGATCGGCTCGCGCTGGTCGGCGGCGTGCTGCTGGGACTGACGCTGTTCTTCTCGTACGGGCTGGTCCTGCTCGGGCCGTTGGCGTTGGCGGTGGTCCTGGTCCGCCGGAGCTGGCGGGTTCTCGCAGTAGCGGCAGGTGGGGTGCTCCTCGTCGTCGCCGCCTTCGCGCTGGCCGGCTTCTGGTGGCTTTCGGGGCTGCTCGCCACGATCGAGCGGGTCAGTGGCGGCGGGGCCGCCCAGAGCCGGCCGGCGCTGTTCTTCATCGTGGCGAATCTCGCCGCCATCGCGGTCGCCATCGGTCCGGCGGGTGTGGCCGGGATCGGGCAGGTGGTGACGCGAACGGGCCGTCGTACGGCCGTGGCGGTGCTTCCGCTGGCCGCACTCGCCGGCATCGTGATCGCCGATCTGTCCCTGCTGAGCAAGGGCGAGGTGGAGCGCATCTACCTGCCCTTCTTCGGCTGGCTGCTCACTGCCACGGCGCTGCTCGACGAACGGCAACGCGCGCGGTGGCTGCTTGCCCAGGCCGGGACCGCTCTCGTCGTACAGGTTCTGGTGCGGACGTCATGGTGAGCACCATGACGTTTGCAGCGGCGGGGACCGGATGTCGACCTAAGGTCAGCCGCGCAGCGGAGCCGTCGCGAACTCGCGCATACCCTCGGCGAAGCCGATCCCCGCGCTGAAGCCCAGTTCGCCGCGGGCGCGGTCGGGGCTCGCCACGATGTGCCGTACGTCGCCGAGGCGGTAGTCGCCGGTGACCACCGGCGCCGGCCCCCCGAACGCGTCGGCCAGCGCAGCTGCCATCTCCCCGACAGTGTGGGCCGTGCCCGACGCGATGTTGTATGCGCGCAGCTCCCCCTGCGGCAGGTCGTGCCGCAGGGCCGCCAGGTTCGCTGCGGCGACGTTGCGCACGTGCACGAAGTCGCGCCGCTGGCCGCCGTCTTCGAAGACGCGCGGCGGCTGTCCCTGCTCCAGCGCCGAGCGGAAGATCGAGGCAACGCCGGCGTACGGCGTGTCCTTCGGCATCCGCGGCCCGTAGACGTTGTGGTAGCGCAGGGCCGCCGCGGTCCCGCCGGTGGTCCGCGCCCACGCCGCTGCCAGGTGCTCCTGGGCGAGTTTCGTGGCGGCATAGGTGTTGCGGGGGTCCGCCGGCGCATCCTCCGGAATCGTGCCCGGCTCCAGAGCGGCGCCGCAGGCCGGGCAGCGCGGCTCGAACCGCCCGGCCGCAAGGTCCTCGGACGTACGGGGCGCCGGCCGGACGACGCGGTGCTCCGGGCAGGTGTAGCGGCCCTCGCCGTAGACCACCATCGAGCTGGCCAGGACGAGCCGCCCGATGCCGGCCCGATCCATGGCGGCCAGCAGCACGGCCGTGCCGAAGTCGTTGATCCCGGCGTACTCGGGCATGTCCTGCGTGTCCAGGCCGAGGCCGACCATGGCGGCCTGGTGGCAGATGGCGTCCGTTCCGGCCACTGCAGTGTCGACTGTGGCCCGGTCCCGGACATCGCCGACAATCAGTTCGATGTCGGCTGGGAGATCGGGCCGTCCCCCGGGATAGGTCGGGTGTACGGCGGGGAGCAGGGCATCGAGGACGCGAACCTCGTGCCCGGCGCCGAGCAACTCCTCGGCGACGTGCGAGCCGATGAAGCCGGCGCCACCGGTGAGGAGCACGTGCATGGCTGCCGACCCTAGCCCGAGGTGTATGAACGGGGCATGGAGCGCTGTGCGTGGGCGGGCAGCGCCCCCGAATACGTTGCCTACCACGACGAGGAGTGGGGTACGCCGCTGCACGGGGACGACGCGCTGTTCGAGCGCCTGTCGCTTGAGGCGTTCCAGTCCGGTCTGTCCTGGATCACGATCTTGCGTAAGCGGGAGAACTTCAGGACGGCCTTCGACGATTTTCACGTCGCCACTGTGGCGGCCTACGACGACAACGACGTACGCCGCCTGCTTGCCGACGCCGGCATCGTCCGCAACCGGGCCAAGATCGATG
>JACCZY010000038.1 GCA_013695685.1 Geodermatophilaceae bacterium
CGGGTTCCGCGACGGTTGGCGCGGGCCGCTGGACGGCGACACCGTGCCGCTGACGGTGGCCAGCGTGCGCGGCATCCTGCCGCGAGGCGGGACCATCCTCGGCTCGTCACGGACCAACCCGTTCAAGGAGGACAACGGGGTCGCGCGGATCCGGGTGAGCCTGGCTGAGCACGGTGTCGACGCGCTCATAGCGATCGGCGGTGAGGACACCCTCGGCGTGGCCAAGCGGCTGCATGACGAGCAGTTGCCGGTCGTCGGCGTACCCAAGACGATCGACAACGACCTGGGCGCGACGGACTACACGTTCGGCTTCGACACGGCGGTCGGGATCGCGATGGAGGCGATCGACCGGCTGCACACGACGGCGGAGAGCCATCACCGGGCGTTGGTCGTGGAGGTGATGGGGCGCCACGCCGGCTGGATCGCGCTGCATGCCGGCCTTGCCAGCGGTGCGAACGTCATCCTGGTTCCGGAACGGCCGTTCAAGATCGACGAGGTGGTGGCCTACGTCGAGCGGCGGTTCGAGACGAAGTACGCGTGCATCGTCGTCGTCGCCGAAGGCGCCACCCCGGCCGAGGGGGACATGAGCCTGGTCACCGGCGATGTGGACGCGTTCGGCCATGTGCGACTGGGCGGGGTGGGTCAGCGGCTGGCCGAGGAGATCGAGGCGCGCACCGGCAAGGAGGCACGCGTCGTCGTACTCGGGCACATCCAGCGCGGTGGTACGCCGACCGCCTTCGACCGGGTCCTCGCCACCCGCTTCGGGCTGCACGCCATCGACGCCGCGCACGAGCAGGACTGGGGGGTGATGGTGGCGCTGCGTGGCACCGACATCGTGCGGGTATCGCTGGCGGAGGCCACCCGGGAACTCAAGACGGTGCCGGACGACCGGCTCGCCGAGGCCGAGGTCTTCTTCGGCTGAGCGCCGCCTGCCTTCGCCCGAGCGTTGCGTCCCTAGGTGTGAGCGGCATGCCAGCCGAACCTACGGACGTTGCGGCTGAGTGGAGGCAACAGTCCTAGCTGCGGGCCAGGAGGCCGTCGACTCCGGCAGCGTCAGGAATGAGGTGCCGCAGCCCGCGTACGCCGGCAAATGCGCGGTCAGCCGACACCAGGGTGTCGGACTGGCGCAGGACGGTCGCCGCCAGCAGTGCGTCGAACGAGCCCAGCCCCGGGGTCGCGACGAACAGCCGTAACGCGTCGTCCAGGACGTCCTCGTCGGCCACGGCCAGTGGTGAGAGCAGCCGTAGGTACGCCGTGGCCAACTCGGCGGCGTCTTCACGGCCGCGTCGTCGGCTGCGGACGTGCACGAACTCCTGAACGACCTGCACGGTGGTGCTCGCCCGCAGCTCACCGTTCCGAATCGCGCCGAGTAGCCGGCGCGTGGGCTCCCGGTACGTGTGTTCGGAACCGACGGCGTAGCAGAGCACCGTCGTGTCGAGCAGGATCATCCGTGCCGGCTGTGCAGGTCGTCGAGCTCGACGCGCAGGTCGCGTGGATCAACCGGCACCGGCATGGGGTCCGCGGACAGTAATAGCGCCAGCGCGGCGCCACGAGCCTCGTCCTCGCCATGCGGGACGCTGCGGTCGATCGCCTCGCGGATAACGGCCGCGACGGACACCCCGCGCCGGGCGGCGAGAGCGGACACCCGGCGGTATCGGTCCTCGTCGAGCAGGATCTGCAGGCGCCGCCCATACATCCGCCTACGTTAGCATGCACATGTTCCTCCGGCGCTTTGCCCGTCCGCACCAAAGTGGGCGGTGTGTCGCGTGGCGTGTCGGCGTACGGCGTGGGCAAAGCGGGGCCTGGCCGGGGGAGCGCGTGGGGGACTGCACCCGCAGCCGTGGCGAGGCCGGCACGATTACCCTGGAGTCGTGACACCCGACCTCGACGGCTGGCGACAGCTACCCGCGAGCCAGCAGCCGTCCTGGCCGGACGAGGCGGTGCTTCGCGCCGTACTGGCCACGATGGAGACGGTTCCGCCGATCGTCGCGCCGGCCGAAGTCGACGTACTCCGCTCGAAGTTGGCCGACGTGGCGCACGGGCGGGCTTTCCTGCTGCAGGGCGGGGACTGCGCGGAGACCTTCGACGACAACACCGAGCCGCACCTGCGCTCGACCACCCGCACGCTGTTGCAGATGGCCGTCGTACTCACCTACGGCGCCAGCATGCCGGTGATCAAGGTGGGCCGGATCGCCGGGCAGTACGCGAAGCCGCGCTCGGCCGACCTCGACGCCCTCGGCCTGGTCTCATACCGCGGGGACATGGTCAACTCGCTGGAGGCCAGTCCCGAGGCGCGGGTCCACGATCCACACCGGCTGGTCCGTGCCTACGCCAACTCCGCGGCCGCGATGAACATGATCCGCGCCTACGCGCACGGCGGGCTGGCGGACCTGCACGCGGTGCACGACTGGAACAACGAGTTCGTGACCCGATCCCGGGCCGGCGTCCGGTACGAGACGATCGCCCGGGAGATCGACCGGGCACTGGCCTTCATGGCCGCCTGCGGCGTGAACGACGAAGCCCTGCGCAGCGTCGATCTGTACTGCAGTCACGAGGCGCTGATCCTGGAGTACGAGCGGGCGCTCACCCGGGTCGAGGACGGCACGCCGTACGACCTGTCGGGGCATTTCCTGTGGGTCGGGGAGCGCACCCGCCAGCTGGACGGGGCGCACATCGAGTTCGCGGCCATGATCGCCAACCCGATCGGGGTCAAGCTCGGACCGGCCTGTACGCCGGAGGTTGCTGTCGAACTCGTCGAGCGGCTCGACCCAGACAACACCCCGGGCCGGCTCACCTTGATCAGCCGCATGGGCAACGGCCGGGTCCGCGACACGCTGCCCGCCATCATCGAGAAGGTCGAGGGGACCGGGCACCGCGTGGTGTGGCAGTGCGACCCGATGCACGGCAACACGATCGAATCCTCCACCGGCTTCAAGACCCGACACTTCGACCGGATCGTCGATGAGGTGATGGGCTTCTTCGAGGTCCACCGCGCCCTGGGCACCCATCCGGGTGGGATCCATGTGGAACTCACCGGCGAGAACGTCACCGAGTGCCTCGGCGGGGCCGACGACATCAGCGACGCGGACCTGTCCGGCCGCTACGAGACCGCGTGCGACCCCCGGCTAAACACCGGCCAATCACTCGAGCTCGCCTTCCTCGTGGCGGAGATGTTGCGTGGCTAGTGCCGGCTCCCCAAGTGTCGCCGTCGGCGTGACTAGGCCGGTCGATCTGCGTTCGGACACGGTCACGAAGCCAACCGCCGCGATGCGCCGGGCGATGGCCGAGGCCGAGGTCGGCGACGACGTCTATGTTGAAGACCCGACGGTCAACGCGCTGGAGGCCGAGGTCGCTGCGCTCTTCGGGCACGAGGCGGCGCTGTTCGTTCCGTCCGGGACGATGGGCAACCAGATCTGCCTGCGCCTGCTCGCCGAGCCCGGCCAGGAGATCCTCTGCGACAGCGACGCGCACATCGTGACCTACGAAATGGGCGCCGCCGCGGCGCTGTTCGGTCTCGGCACCCGCACTGTTCTGGGCGCTCGCGGACGGTTCGAGCTCGACGCCTACGTCCCGCAGGTGCGCCCGCCGGACTGGCACACCGTACGGACAGCCGTCATCGCGGTGGAGAACACGCACAACCGCGGCGGCGGCTCGGTCCAGCCGATCGAGGAACTCAAGGCGCTCCGGGCGCACGCCGACGAGGCCGATCTGTCGCTGCACTGCGACGGGGCGCGGATCTGGAACGCCCACGTCGCCACCGGCACCGGCCTGGCCGAGTACGGCGCCGTGTTCGACACCCTGTCGGTGTGTCTGTCCAAGGGTCTCGGGGCGCCGGTGGGGTCGGTGATCGTGTCCAGCAGCGATCGCATCGCGGCCGCCCGGATCCTGCGAAAGCGCCTCGGCGGAGGCATGCGGCAGGCCGGGATACTGGCCGCCGCCGGGCGGCACGCGCTGCACCACCACATCGAGCGGCTGGCCGACGATCACGCCCGGGCGCGGACGCTGGCCGCGGCGCTTCCCGGGGTGGTGGTCAATGATCCGGAGACCAACATCGTCGTACTCGAACTCGACGGCGACGCCCACGCGCTGGCCGCAGCCGCTCGCGACGACGGTGTCCTGGTCTCGGTGGTGAGCCCGACCCGGATCCGGCTCGTGACCCACCTCGATGTCGATGATGACGGGGCGGACCGCGCGGCAGGCGTGCTCAGCGGTCTGCTCGACTGACTCCCACGCCGCAGCGATTCCGTCCGAGCAGAAGTGAACCATGCTTCACGCTTATGCGGACGCCGGCGTGGAAGCAGCCCGACGAACTCGCCTCACAACTTCGGGCGCACGGTTCAGTCGGTCCCTGCCAGCAGGGCGAGGACCGCCTCCGCGACCCGGGCCGGGTCGGACAGGAGATCCAGGTGCCGCCCGAGCAGAGACATCGTCTGCCAACCCTCCTGCTGGGCTCGAGCGGCGACGTCGCCATATGCGGGGCTGAGCTGGAGGTAGCCGCGCACGGCCGGCTCCCACCCGATGGGTACAGGGACTGGGACGTCGTAGAGGGCCTCCGGCAGCCGCGGAGCCTGCGCGATCAACGCCGCGCGGTCATCTGGATCCGGGACGAGTTCGGTCAGCGTCGCCTCGTCCCACCAGGATGTCCACTGCGGCAGGACGCCGGCGACGGCGAGCTCGCGGACCGCGTCTCGCATCGGCGGCGTTACGGCCGTACTGCCCCCCACAGCCGGCAGAAGAGCATCTATCAGGACAACAGCCTGGGCGGCCGGCAGCGAGTCGAGCACGACCGGGGCGAGGACACCCGCCCCGGAGTGGGCAAGCACGCCGTCGCTGTCCGGAGCCGCAGCTATTGCTGCGTCGCGGGCCAACCGCCACCAGCCTTCGGCCTGCGCTGGGCGTAGGTCAGGCGCCGTCACCGAATGTCCCGCCGCGGTCAACCTCGGGGACAGCCGGCGCCACACCGCAGCGGACAGCAACGGCGGATGCAGTAGCAGCAGCTTCACGACGACACCTCCGGCGGTTCGCACCATCGGTTCACCCACCCAGAGTGGGTTCCCCGACAGAAGACCAGGAGCGGTTCGCCGGTGCAGTACTGGGACGACCCTAGTGGCGACTCGCCAGGGCGGCGGCGGGTCAGGCGGACGGGTGCTCGATCAGCTGGGCGAGGTACAGCGGCTCGCCGAGCGCCTCGATCAGCTCCAGCTGAGTCTCGAGATAGCCGATGTGGTGCTCCTCGTCGGCCAGGATGTCCTCGAAGATTCGCGCGGTCGTGATGTCGCCGGCCCCGCGGCAGTACTCCACCGCCGGGCGCAGCCGCTCCACCACCTCGACTTCGACCTTCATGTCGCAGTCGAACTGCTCCTTGACCGTCTGCCCGATCCGCAGCGCCAGCAGCCGCTGGTAGTTGGGCAGGCCCTCGAGGAACAGGATGCGGTCGGTGAGTACCTCGGCGTGCCGCATCTCGTCGAACGACTCGGCCCGGGTGTGCGCCGCGAGCTTCAGGAAGCCCCAGTTCTCCTGCATCTTCGCGTGCAGGAAGTACTGGTTGATCGCGGTGAGTTCGCTGGTCAGCTGCTCGTTGAGCAACTCGAGAACGTGCGCCTCACCCTGCATGGAGCCTCGTCTCGCTAGAGGTCGATCAGGCCGACAATGCTACGGCGTGCGAAACCAGGTGGCTGGAATCGGCACTGGCCAGGCGCTCGCATATCCGCTCGAGACATCCGCCGCAGCCGGTCCCGGCGCCGGTGACATCACTGACCTCGCCCTCCGTGCTGGCGCCCTGGGCGATCGCCGCCGCGACCTGGGTCTCCGTCACCGCGTGGCAGATGCAGACATACATGCGGTGTCCCTTCCGCGGCGGTAAGGCCCTCCTAACTTAGTCGAGCCTTACCCTGACCGGCAAGGGCGGTACGGCCAGCGTCCGTCCCATCAGCGCCGGCATCGCCTGCAGTGCCGCGGTGAGCGCGGTCAGGCTCTCACCGGCGAGCGCCTGCGCCCCGTCCACCAACGCCGCCTCAGGATGCGGGTGCACATCGACGATCAGACCGTCGGCTCCGGCGGCGAGGCCGGCCCGCGCGAGTGGCAGCACCAGGTCCCGGCGGCCGGCGGCATGGGACGGGTCGACGATGATCGGCAGGTGGCTCATCGATCGGATCATCGGCACCGCCGCCACGTCGAGGGTGTTGCGGGTAGCTGTCTCGTAGGTCCGGATCCCGCGCTCGCACAGGACGATGTCGAGGTTGCCGCGCTGCGCGATGTACTCGGCGGCCATCAGCCACTCCTCGTACGTCGCGGTCAGCCCGCGCTTGAGCAGCACCGGTCGCCCGACGCCTCCCACAGCCTGCAGCAGGGTGAAGTTCTGCATGTTGCGGGCGCCGACCTGCAACATCGCGGCGTGTTCGGCAACGACGTCCACGTCGGCTGCATCGACGACCTCGGTGACGGCCGGCAACCCCACCTCGGCACTCACCTCGGCCAGGATCCGCAGCCCCGCGAGGCCCAGCCCCTGGAAGGCGTACGGCGAGGTGCGCGGCTTGTACGCCCCGCCACGCAGCAGCGCCGCGCCGGCCTTCCGGGCCATCACTGCGGCGGCGAGGGTCTGCTCGGGTGTCTCCACCGCACACGGCCCGGCGATGAGTGTCACGGTGTCGGGTCCGATCGGGACGCCGCCGACCATGACCGTGGACGTGCCGGCGTGGTGTTCGTGGCTGACGAGTTTGTACGGCGAGGTGATCCGCACGACCTCGGCGACGCTGGGCAGCTGGCCCAGGTCGATGCTCTCCAGTACCCGTTCATCGCCGACGACTCCGACGATGGTGCGGTTCACGCCTCGCGAGACGAACGCAGAACCACCGGCGGCTTCGACGTGCGCGATGACCTCGGCGACGTCGCTGTCGCCGCCGGCAGGCGCCATCACTATCACCATGGGCAGACCACGCCGTCAGAAGGTCGCGAGCAGCGAGATGGTGGAGCCGCGCAGGGCCATGTCGCCCCCGCCGGGATCCTGCAGGGTCACCGTCCCGTCGGAGCAGAGGAAGCAGGTGCTGTCGACGACGAAGCCAGCTGCCTCGAGCGTCGCCGTGGCCTCCGACAGTGGCAGGCCGTCCACGTCGGGCACCAGCACGAGATCCGGCCCCTTGGAGACGACGATCGTCACGGTGGTCCCGCGCACGACGGGCTCGACGTCCGGCGTCGGATCCTGACTGATCACCAGGCCCGGCTCGACGTCGTTGCTGAAATCCTCTTGCTGGTTCACGTTGAGGTGGCCGTCCCGCAGCACGTTGACGGCCTCGAGCCGTTCCAGCCCGACCACTTCCGGAACCGCGACGGGCGCCGGTCCCTGACTGACCACGATCGTCAGCGGGTCACCGCGTCGAAGTTCGGTGCCGGCAGCAGGATCGAAGTCAGCCACGGACCCGGCGGGCACCGCGTCGTCGTACGCCTCGGTCTGGGTGACCTCCACCGGCGTGTCCGCGAGCGCATCGAGCACCTGCTGGAGCGGCTCGCCGACCAGGTTCTCCTCCACCGTGAACCGCTCGGGCCCTTTGGAGACGGTGGCGACCACCTCCGTGCCGCGTACGACGCGGGCGCCGTCAGCGGGATCGGTGGAGATCACCTCACCTGACGGTGCCGTCTCGCTGAAGACCGACTCAGTGAAGGTCAGGTCTATGCCGGCGTCCTGGGCGGCGGCCACCGCGGCGTCCTCGGTGAGTGCGACCAGCGCCGGCACCTCGGTGTAGCGACCGCTGCCGAACCACCACCCGGTGGTCCCGGCGACGAGGCCGAGGGTGAGGACGAGGCCGAGCGCGATCAGGCCGGAGCGCCGCCGCCGGCCGCGTGGGGCGGCGACCGGCTGAGTGGCGCGCTTCATCCCGGCCGGCGGCGCTGCCGTACCGGTGTGGCGCGGCGTCTGCGACAGCGTGTCGCGATTGGCGCCTGAGGGGGGCGGGGTTGCGGCTCGAGCGCGGAGGGTCGGTACGGCGACGCGCTCCAGGTCGATATCGGTGCGGACGTCCCAGAGTTCGGCGAGGAACGCTCCGGCGTCCAGCGGACGGCCCGACGGCTCACGTCGGGTCGCCTCGACAGTCAGCTCGGAGAGGCGCAGCGGGATGGTCGGCACGAGGTCTCCCGGCGGCGGTACGTCGGAGTTCACGTGCCGGTAGGCGATGGATATCGCCGTCTCGCCGGAGTACGGCGGGCGACCGGTGAGCATCTCGTAGAGCAGGATGCCCGCGGCGTAGACGTCGCTGCGCGGGCTGGCCGCCCCGCTCTGGATCTGCTCGGGGGACAGGTAGGCCACCGTGCCGATGAGGATGTCGCCGCTGCGGGTCGCCGCGGCACCGGCCGCGACCGCACGCGCCAGCCCGAAGTCGGCGACCTTGACCACGCCGTCGTCGGAGATGAGCACGTTCTCCGGCTTGATGTCGCGGTGGACCAGGCCCGTGCGATGCGCGGCGGTGAGGCCGGCCAGCACCGGCTCGAGGACGGCGACCGCCTCCGCCGGCGTCAACCGGCCGCGCTCGGCGAGCAGGTCGCGCAGGGTGTGACCGCGCACGAATTCCATGACGAGGAAGGCGTGCCCGTTGTCGGTGCCCTGGTCGAAGACCGCCACGACGTTGATGTGCGAGAGCCGGGCGGCGGCGCGTGCCTCCCGGCTGAAGCGGTCGACGAAGGTCGGGTTGCCCCCCAGGCTTGGCGACATCACCTTGACCGCGACCGTGCGCTCCAGCCGCAGATCGGTACCGGCGTACACGGTTGACATGCCGCCGTCAGCGAGCCGGTCATCGACGCGGTAGCGCCCGTCCAGCACGACGCCGAGCATCGAGTCGGTCAGGGTCGCGTCCACAACCGGTCAGTCTACGTTCGGCGCCGCTCGCCGGCCGGGATCTCGGGCGTTCGACGGCGCCGAGGCCTACGCCGGCGCGATCATGTCGGCGGGGACGTCATGGACGTCGGTGACCCCGCAGAGCGCCATGGTCAGTTGCAGGGCCGTCGCCAGGTCCACCAACACGTCGCGGACGCCGTCCGCGCCGCCAGCGGCCAAACCCCAGATCGCCGGACGCCCGACGAACACGGCCCGGGCACCCAGTGCCAGCGCGGTGAGTACGTCCGAACCCCGTCGTACGCCGCCGTCGACGTACACCTCCACGTCCGGCCCCACCGCGCCGACGACCTCGGGCAGGGCGACCGCCGAGGCGATGACCGGATCGACCTGGCGGCCGCCGTGGGTGGACACCCAGACGGCCGAGGCGCCGGCGTCGATGCAGCGCTGGGCGTCGTCACCGCGCAGGATCCCCTTGACCACCACCGGCATCGCGGTCAAGGCGGTGAAGTGGGTGAGGTCCTCGAAGGTCCAGGTCGAGGTGGGCAGGACGCCGACCGCCCGGCCGAGGCCACGGTTGCCGTAGGCCTGCTGCTGCGGGGGATGGTTGGCGAGCGCGATCCCCTCCGGGAGCTGGAAGTCGTTGACCACGTCGCGCAGCCGGCGGCCGAGCAGCGGCAGGTCGACTGTCATCACCAGCGCTCGGTAGCCGGCGTCGGCCGCCCGTCGGACCAGGTCGTCGGTGTACGCCGGATCATGCACCCGGTAGAGCTGGAACCACTTCGGCCCGTCCGAGGCGGCCGCAACCTCCGCGAGTGCCACCGTGGCAGTGGTCGAGACGGTCATCAGTGCGCCGGCGGCAGCCGTTCCGCGAGCGGTGGCCCGCTCGCCGTCGGGGTGGGCCATGCCCTGAAGCGCCCACGGTGCCACACCAATCGGCAGAGACACCGGCGTACCCAGCAGTGTTGTCTGCGAGGAGACCGTGGAGACGTCGCGGAGCATCCGTGGTCGCAGCCGCCAGCGTTGCCAGGAGGCGGCGCTCTCGCCGAGCGTCGTCTCGGCCTCGGCGCCTCCGGCGTAGTAGTCATAGACCCCTGCTGGAAGCCGCGCACGGGCCTGGTCGTGCAGCGCGTCCAGATCCATGCCGAAACCCTAGGGCGCAGTTGTCCCCGTGGGCATGAAAGGCTCTATCGCCGTGATGGACGAGATCTCCTGGCTGACGGTTTCCGACGTGGCGCAGCGGCTGGGCGTTCCGGTAAGCCGGGTCCACCAGCTCCGGCGGGAACGGCAGCTCGTCGGCGTACGCGATGACGGTGAGTTGCGCATACCTGCCGATTTCCTGGACGGTACGGCGATTGTGAAGCATCTGCCCGGCGTCTTGACGCTGCTGCGAGACGGCGGGTTCAGCGACGAGGAGGCCGTTCGCTGGCTGTTCACAGCCGAGGAATCGTTGCCCGGCACTCCGATCCAGGCATTGCGGGACAACCGCGGAACCGAGGTCAAGCGGCGGGCGCAGGCCAGCGCGTTGTGAGTGGTGGCTGAGCACGGTGCGCTTCACGTACCTGGCCGTGCTGGCCGGCTGCCTGCTCGGGACGCTGCCGCTGGAGCTCTTCCTGCGGACGAGCGTCTACGCCCGCTGGCGGCGCTGGCTGCTCGCGCTGGTCCCCGGCTTCGCCATCTTCCTGGGGTGGGACCTCTACGCCATCTCCCGAGGACACTGGTCCTTCGATCCGGCCCAGACCGTCGGCGTGGTGCTGCCGGGCGGCATCCCGCTGGAGGAGGTGCTGTTCTTCGTCGTCATCCCGACCTGCGCGCTGCTCGCCTTCGAGGCGGTACGGCGTACGACGGGGTGGCGGGCGGGGGACGAAACTCGGTGACCTACACGACCCTCTCGTTCGTCGGGGTGGCTGTCGTCCTGCTCGTCGATAGTGCCCTGCTGCGCACGGGCTTGGTGCGGCGCCGGGTGTTCTGGACGGCGTACGCGATCGTCGTCTGCTTCCAGCTGGTGGTGAACGGG
Source organism: Geodermatophilaceae bacterium (assembly GCA_013695685.1). GTDB lineage: Bacteria > Actinomycetota > Actinomycetes > Mycobacteriales > Geodermatophilaceae > JACCTY01. The sequence continues at coordinate 10,839 of JACCZY010000038.1, forward strand.
ATCCTCACCGGCCGGCGGGTGGTCACCTACGACCCGGACACCATCACCGGGCTGCGGATCGTCTACGCACCGGTGGAGGACCTGCTGTTCGGGTTCGCGCTGATCCTGCTCACCTTGTCGGTCTGGGTCTGGCTGGGCCGTCGCGTCCCCGGCGGCCAAGGGGCCCGGTGACGCCGGGCGGCGTTCGCTGGCTGTTCACCCAATCACCCCGGCGCGTTCCATCGGCCTCCCTACGTTTCGGTGATGCCTCGTCATCCTCGCCGCGCCCGCACCGCCGGCACTGTCGTCGCCGCTGCCGGCGTGCTCGCCACCTCGATCGGTAGCCCCGCAGCCGGCGCTCCTGCAGTCAACCGGATCTCGCTGGTTTCCATCGGCACATACGCCAGCGGTGTCTTCGACGGCAGTGCGGCCGAGATCGTGGCCCATGATCCCGTCACCCAGCGGCTGTTCGTGGTCAACGCCGCAGCGGGTTCTGTGGATGTCCTCGGCATCGCCGACCCGACCGAGCCCGAACTCATCGGCTCGATCATCGCCTCCGGAGTGGTGAACAGCGTCGATGTGTACGACGGCACGGTCGCGATCGCCGCCCAGGCCGATCCCGCTCAGGAGCCCGGATTCGTCGAATTGTTCGACACCGACGGCAATCCGCTCGCCGCCGTTCGGGTGGGATCGCTGCCGGACATGCTGACCTTCTCACCCGACGGCACGATGATCGTGGTCGCCAACGAGGGCGAGCCCGCTGGTTACTGCGCCGGCGACGAAGGCGATCCCGAGGGGTCGATCAGCATCATCGACGTCTCGGGGGGCGCGGCCGGGGTCACCCAGGACGATGTCCGCACCGCGGACTTCACGGCGTTCAACGGCCAGGAGGATGCGCTGCGAGCCGCCGGCGTACGCATCTTCGGGCCCGGCGCCACCGTCGCCCAGGACCTCGAGCCGGAGTACGTGGCGATCGATGCCGACTCGACCACGGCGTGGGTGGCGTTGCAGGAGAACAACGCCTTCGCCATCGTCGATCTGGCGAGCGCCGACGTCACCGACATCGTGTCGCTCGGCTACAAGGACCACTCGGTCCGGGACAACGCGCTGGACGCCAGCAACGAAGACGGCCGGATCAACATCCGGACCTGGCCGGTGCAGGGCATGTACATGCCCGATGGGATCGACGCGTACGAGCGCGGGGGGCGCACCTTCATAGTCACCGCCAACGAGGGCGATGCCCGCGACTACGAATGCTTCTCCGAGGAAGCCCGCATCGGCGATCTGCTGCTCGACCGGGAGGCCTTCCGGTTCCCGGCGCGACTGCAGCAGGACCAGCGGCTCGGGCGGCTCAAGACGACGACGGCATTCCCCACCGTCGAGCCGGCGACGGAGCTGTACTCCTATGGGGCCCGGTCGTTCTCCATCCGGGATGCGGCCGGCAACCTCGTCTTCGACAGCGGCGACGACTTCGAGCGGATCACCGCGGCGGTCGATCCGGAGAACTTCAACTCCAACAACGACGAGAACGGCAGCTTCGACAGCCGCAGCGATGACAAGGGACCCGAGCCGGAAGGCATCGAGATCGGCCGGGCGTTCGGCAACACCTACGCCTTCATCGGGCTCGAACGCGTCGGTGGCGTCATGGTCTACGACATCGGCTCTCCGCAGGACCCGCGTTTCGTGGAGTACGTCAACAACCGGGACTTCGACGGCGACGCCGAAGCCGGCACGGCCGGTGACCTCGGTCCCGAGGGGATCACGTTCATCTCCGCCGCCGACAGTCCCATTGCGTTCCCGTTGCTCGCCGTCGCCAACGAGGTCAGCGGCACCACGACCATCTACAAGGTCCTGCCCGTGGTCGGACGGTAGCCGGCGCGGACTGCCAAGGCGCGCAGAAAGCCGGGCCCGGCGGCGGCCAGTCGCCGGGCCCGG
>JACCZY010000062.1 GCA_013695685.1 Geodermatophilaceae bacterium
ACGACGCGCAGGAAGCCGCTCAGGACAATGTCGCTGCAGCCGAACGCCTCGGGCCCGTCGACAAGGTCCTGCAGCCAGTCACGGTAGCGCTCGTGGTCGGTCGCGTCGGGGCGGAAGGCGTAGACGAGGACGTTCACGTCGGTGAGGACCACGTCAGCGACCGGGCGGCTCGTCCATCAACTCGGCCAGCGCTGCGCTGTCGTCGAGGTCGACGCCCGGGAGCAGCCCGCCGCCGGCGGTGGACAGCGGAAGCACCGACCGAGGGCGCGACGGCTGCCGATCGACGTCGGCGAGCAGTCGGCGGAGGGCTTCCTCCAAGACGGAGGTGACGGTTCGGTCGGCGGTGGCGGCGTACTCCTCGTGGTCGGGGTCTGCAAGGATTTCCAGCAGGTCGGCGTACCCCCATGGACCGCCGCAGTCCTCCGGTCGCGGCCTGCCTGCCGGAAGGACCTGCGGCCACCGGTAACGTCCGAGTGCACGTGACACATATGTCACGCCTGCTCGGACGCTACGCATTGTGGGGAGGGCCGGTGGCGCTGCGCCTGATCCTGGGCTTGGGAATGACGGCGATCGCGCTCGCGATCGCCGGGCGCCGGATCTGGTGGCTGACCCGGCTGATCCGCTCCGGTCAGCCAACGAAGGGACGCACCGACGACATCGGCGCGCGGTTCAAGGCGCACCTGATCGAGGTGTTCGGTCAGCGCAAGCTGCTCCAGTGGTCGGTGCCCGGCGTCGCGCACTTCCTGACGTTCTGGGGCTTCCTCATCCTGGGGCTGACGATCATCGAGGCGTGGGGGGCGCTGTTCGACGCCGACTTCCACATCCCGCTGATCGGCCGGTGGGCGGTGATCGGTTTCCTGGAGGACTTCTTCGCCGTCGCCGTACTCGTCGGGCTCGCGACGTTCGCCGTGATGCGGATCCGGCAGGCGCCGTCCCGGCTGGACCGCAAGTCACGCTTCTACGGCTCACACACCGGGCCGGCCTGGCTGATCCTGGGCCTGATCACCGCCGTCGTGGTCACTCTGTTGCTCTACCGGGCAGCGCAGATCAACACCGGCGTCTTCCCGTTCGGCGACTCGTGGGCCGCCTTCGCCTCGCACGCGCTGTCCATCCCGCTGGAACCGCTCGGCGAGACCGCCAACGAGGTCATCGAGACCGTCTTCCTGCTCGCCAACATCGCGGTGATCCTGTCCTTTCTCGTACTGGTCACCTACTCCAAGCACCTGCACATCGGCCTGGCGCCGATCAACGTCACCACCAAGCGGCTGCCCGACGGCCTCGGCCCGTTGCTGCCGATGGAGTCCCAGGGCGAGCCGATCGACTTCGAGGACCCCGGCGAGGACGACACGTTCGGCCGCGGCAAGGTCGAGGACTTCACCTGGAAGGGCATGCTCGACTTCGCCACCTGCACCGAATGCGGTCGGTGCCAGGACCAGTGCCCGGCGTGGAACACCGGCAAGCCGCTGTCCCCGAAGCTCGTGATCATGGACCTGCGTGATCATCTCTTCGCCAAGGCGCCGTACATCCTGGGCGAGCGGGAGACCCCGGAGCAGGTCCCGGACTTCATCGCCGAGTCCGACGAGCGCGCCCACTCGGTGCCCGAGTCCGGCTACCCGCGGGTGATCGGATCGAACGACCAGCAGGCGCACCGCCCGTTGGTCGGTACCAAGGAGCAGGGCGGGGTCATCGACCCGGACGTGTTGTGGGCCTGCACCACCTGCGGGGCCTGTGTCGAGCAGTGCCCGGTCGACATCGAACACGTCGACCACATCCTCGACATGCGCCGCTATCAGGTGCTGATCGAGTCCGCGTTCCCCTCCGAGGCCGGTGTGATGCTGCGCAACCTGGAGAACAAGGGCAACCCGTGGGGCATGTCGGCGAAGTCCCGCGAGGACTGGATGAAGGGGCTCACCTTCGACGTACGCAAGGTCGAGGGCGAGATCCCCGACGACGTGGAGTACCTGTTCTGGGTCGGCTGCGCCGGCGCGCTGGAGGACCGGGCCAAGAAGGTCACCCGCGCTGTCGCCGAGCTGCTGCACACCGCCGGCGTGGAGTTCGCCGTACTGGGGGCCGCCGAGGCCTGCTCCGGCGACCCGGCGCGGCGGATGGGCAACGAGTTCGTCTTCCAGATGCTCGGTCAGCAGAACGTCGAGACCCTCAACGCGGCCTTCGGATCCCGTACGACGAGGAAGATCGTCGCGACCTGCCCGCACTGCTTCAACTCCCTGGCCCGGGAGTACCCGCAGCTCGGCGGGGAGTACGACGTCGTGCACCATACGCAACTGCTCGGGCGACTCATCGACGAGGGCAGGCTGATCCCGGTCGAGCCGGTCGACGGGCTGGTGACCTACCACGACCCGTGCTACCTGGGCCGGCACAACAAGGTCTACACCCCTCCGCGCGAGGTTCTGGCCGCCGTCCAGGGCATCCGAACGCAGGAGATGCACCGCTGCAAGGAACGCGGCTTCTGCTGTGGCGCCGGCGGCGCGCGGATGTGGATGGAGGAGAAGATCGGCAAGCGGATCAACGTCGAGCGGGTGGACGAGGCGCTGGCCCTCGATCCCGACATCGTGTCGACCGCCTGTCCGTTCTGCATCACCATGCTGTCCGACGCCGTCACCGCCAAGCAGCAGGACGGCAGCGCCCGCGAGGACGTCGAAGTGCTCGACGTCGCCCAGATCCTGCACCGCTCCATGCGCAGCCCCGGCTCCGACGAAGCGGCTCGTGCCGGCTAGACCCGTGGGAGCATCGGCACCATGAGCTTCCTCTTCGGCAGTGGTCGAGGCCATCGCGATATGGAACTTGCCGATGCCAACCGGCGGCAGCGCGAGCACTTCGCTCGGGACATCAACGACGAGCGCACCCTCGCAGCCGGCGGGGAGTTGGGCGGGCACCGGCGGCGGTCGCCGTGGCTGCTGCTGGTGGCGGTGGCCGCGTTCTTCCTCCTCGCAGCGTTCGTCCGGGGCGGAGGGGCGGACCCGGTGGCGATCGAACGCAGCTGCACCCAACCGAGCCTCGCTGTGGAGACCACCCAGATTCTGGCCGGTGAGAACCTGCGGGTACGCAGCACCGGCCCGCAAGACGAGCAGTACATCTTCACCATCGACGGCGAACCCGTGCAGGGTCAGCCCGACCAGCAGGTGACCTTCACCAGCACCCCGGAGGGTCCGGCGTACACCCTCATCGACTGCGTGAGTCCGTCGTTCCTCGTGCCGTCCCCGGTGCAGGTCGGAGAGCACGAACTGGCGTTGGTCGCGTACGGCGCCGCTGGGGCGAGGACGGTCGCGACGGTGACCCTCACGGTCACCGACTGACTCCCGTGCTGCACCTGCGGATCACCGTGCCCGCCGAGCGCCGTCGAGGCGTGTCGACCTGCTTCAGAACGACGTGGGTGTCGCGAACCTCGCGGTCCTGCCCGGTTGCTCGATCAAGCCGCCAGGCGATCTCGTTCTCGCCGACCTAGCGCGGGAGTCCGCCGACGGAGTGATCCGTGCGTTGCGGGAGCAGGGAATCGATGTCGTCGGAACGATCGCGCTGGACTCGGTCGACACATCGGTCAGCCGAGCCGCCGAGTGGGCCGAGGACGGGGCGTCGGGTGACGGCTCCGACGCGGTCATCTGGGAGCAGGTGATCCGTTCCACCGACGCCCAGTCGGCCTGTCCGCGACCTTCATCGCGTTCCTGGCTATCGCCACCGTGCTGGCATCGATCGCCATCGTCTTGGACTCGGCGGTACTCATCGTCGGAGCGATGGTGCTCGGTCCGGAGTTCGCGCCGATGGCCGCGTTAGCCGTGGGGATCGTGCATCGACGGCACAGCGTCACCCGGCAGGGGCAACGTCGCCCTGTCGCTGGCGCTGGGGGACCCAGCGGGCTTCGGGAGATCCCTGCTTCAGCGCGGCGTCAACATCGGCGCAATCCTGGTGGCGGGCATCCTTACGATGCTCGTCCCACGTGCGTTGTGGCGGCGGGTACCGCGGGTCGCCCCGCGCCCGGCCGACGCACCCCACCCCTGAGCGGCAGCGGTTAACACGACGAAACTGGTCACCAACGACAACCCACACGAGCGAAAACCCTGTCGTTCGTGACCGGTTTCCTGGAGCGTCGTCAGACTGGGAATCAGAAGTCGACGCGGGACAGGAAACCGCCGTCGACCACCAGGTTGGCTCCCACGCAGAACGACGCCACCGGTGAGGCGAGAAACGCCACGGCAGCCGCCACCTCCTC
>JACCZY010000087.1 GCA_013695685.1 Geodermatophilaceae bacterium
TCAGCTCGCCACGCCGTCGAGGGGACGCAGCTCGTCGGCGTAGCTCACCGACACGCGCCGCATCACACCCTCACGGCTGAAGGAGTACTGACCCATCCGCCACAGCGGCGGCGAGTAGGCGTGGATCGAGATCGAACCGTCCACCGCGCCGGCCATCCGGTGGATGTGGTCCGGCCCGAAGCTGAATGCCGTGCCGGCCGCGAAATCCGAGGTGATGGGGTCCGCGGCCATCCGTGGAGTGGTCTCGCGTACCACGCCCTGCACCACCGCCACAGCACCGGAGGAGATGTCGTGGTCGTGCCAGCCGGTGTCGTCGACGGTGTTCCAGCACAGCAGCCAGACGTCGACGTTGTGGTCGCGCAGGATGGACACGAAGTGCCGACCGCCGGTATCGAAGGCCACCCGGTCCTGCCACAGCTCCGGAGTTCGCGCGAGTTCGTTGACGTACGCGAGCAGCTCGCGCCGGTCGAGGATGTGGTCCTCGGTCTGCGCAAGGGTGGTCAGGGTCAAATCGGCGGCTCCTCGATCGGGTTCACTGAACCGCATCAGTGATGCGGTTCAGTGAACCGCATCACCGGCTCCGCCGTCAAGCATCAGCAGCGCGTCGATGTCGCGGCCGAAGGGGCGGTCGGACGTCCCTGTCGGGAGTGCATCGTCGGCTGCGTCGAGGAGGCGGTGCGCGTCCGCGCCGACACACACCGGCCGGCCGCCCAGCCGCACCGCCTGGTGCACGCCGAGAAGCTCGCAGGCCAGCACCTCGGCGAGACCCTCCAGGGCCGAGCCCAGGGTCCGGGCCGACTCCATCGAGAAGCTCTGCACGTCCTCCTGGCCGAGGGATGTCTCGATCGACCCGAGGCAGGTCGGCACCGCCTCGCGACGCATCCGGTGCACGACGCCGGCCGCTCGCTTGTGCACCGCCACCAGGCCCGCGTGCAAACCCGGAGAGTCGGTCAGCTGCCGGGGCAGGCCGGTGACCCGGTCGTCCAGCAACCGGTGCAGCCGAGCGGCCGAGGTTTCGGCCAGATGGCAGGCCGCCACCGTCACGGCGTCCAGCGCAGCGGCCAGGTCGAAGCCGTCGAAGCCTGCGGAGCCGACGAAGGTACCCCCGAAGAAGGCCGGCGAGTCGGTCACCCCGCTCAGTGCGCGCTCGACAGCCGCGTCGAGGGCCGAGGTGCACCTGTCGAGGTGGGCGAGGGCGGGCCCCAGCACGCGGAAGGACAGCGGCGCCTGCAGGGACCGTGGTTGCGGATCGACCCCGGCGATCTCGCGGATGCGCTCCAGTGCGGTGGTCAGCTCGGCGTCCCTCCGCGCGAGCAGCGCGGAGTAGGGGTCGCGGTGGGCTCTCGTCACCGCGATCCCTGTTCCCGCGACCACTGTTGCCCGATCAGCCAGCTGCCGGGCCCGCCCCGAGGCCAGGATGGCCAGCGCGCTCGTCGTCGGGACGCCCTCGAGCAGGGCCACCCCCTCCTTCACGGCGAGCGGGTACGGAGCGAGCCCGGCTGCGGCCAACGCCCGCACCGCCGGCCGGGCGGTTACCCCGTCGGGGTCCAGGGCCGACCCGGACCCGGTGACCAGCGCCCCGAGGTGGGCAAGGGCGATGATCTCGCCGGCAGCTCCCAGCCCGGTGGACGGGACGGCCGGGACGACGTCGGCGTTCAGCAGGGCCGCGAGCTGTTCGCACAGCCCGGCCGAGACCGCGGCATCGCCGTTGAGGAAGGTCCGGAGCCGAACAGCCAGGGCGGCCCGGGCCTGGCGCCGGGTGAGCCACGGTGGCGAGCCGACCGCGCGCCCGAGCATCAGCCTCCCCTGGTGCCCTTGCCGGTCCGCGGGGTCGAGCGCGAGTCGGCTCTGGTCCCCCATCCCGGTGCTGACCCCGTACACCGGGCCGGGTGACTGGAGTGCCGCGAGTGCGGCCTCCCGGATGGCGGCCAGCGAAGCGACCAGCGGTTCGGCGATGCGGATCTCACGGCCGAGCGCGACCGACCGTATCCCCACCGGGTCAAGATCTTCCGCGACGCCGAGGACCAGCGCGCTGTCCGACGGGACCGCCGAGTTCACCGGTACCTGAGCATGGTGCCGACGTCGGAGGCCTCCGCCCGGGTCAGGACCAGATGCGCGAGAGCGACGTCGAGGACGGACAGCCCCCGGTGCCAGAACAGGATCCGCTCGTCATCGCGCTCACGTCCCGGCTTGGTGCCGCTGACGATCTCCCCGATCTCGGCGTGCAGCGACTGCTGGGTCAGCCGCCCGGTGTCGACCTGTGCGCGCAAGGCCCCGAATCGACCGGACTGCGATTCGCGCCAGTCGTCGACGACGACCTTGTCCATCACGTCGAGCAGGTCGATCTCGACGGCGCTGACCGTGCCGTACGGGACAACGAAGGCGCCGCGCCCGACCGACCCGGTACGTAGGAGCGGTGTCGGCTCGGTGAGCCGCGAAGCCTCGACCAGGATGTCTGCGCCCTCGAAGCACTCATCCGCGGTCTCGACGACGCGGACAGTGGTCGAGGTCTCGGCACGGAGACGCTCACCGAAGGCCTCCCTCGACTCCGGCCGGGCACTGGTCACCCGGATCTCGTCCAGTTCGAAGAGGTGGTCGAGCATCGTGACGTTGGAGTACGCGGTGCCGCGGGCCCCGACGTGACCGAGCACCCGGGAGTCCTTGCGCGCGAGGTACTTCGCGCCGACGGCGGTCATGCCCCCGGTCCGTGCCTCGGTGATGAAGGTGGCGTCCATCACCGCCAGCGGAACGCCGTTGTACGGGTCGTACAGGGTCGCCAGTGCCAGTTCGCTGGGCAGGCCATGCTGGTAGTTCGGCACGAAGTCGCCGACCACCTTGATGCCGCTGATCCCGCGCTCACCGAGGGTGGAGACATGCCCGCGCAGGACGTTGAAGTGCCCGATCCCGCCGTTGTCCGGCACGAGGTGCATCCGGGGCTCGAAGACCGTACTGCCCCGGCCGTGGGCGTCGACGACGGATTCGATCGCCTCGATCACGTCGGTCGTTGTCAGCTCGAGGGAGTCGATGTCCGGACCGGACAGGAACCGCAGCCAGAGCGCTGTCGACATTCACCGACCCTTCGCTGTCCGGAGTGCAGCCGCTTTCCGGAGTGCAGCGCATCGAACGATACGAGTACCCGGCGCAATGTAGCAGCGTATTCTCCGGCACCGGACCCGTGAGAATGCAGAGGGACGACCATGGCCCAGGTGACCGGCAGCGCCACAGCGGGGCAGGGCGAAACCGGTGCCGTCCGCGCGCGGACCGAGGCCTGGCTGCTCGACCTCGTGCACACCCGCCGCCTCTCGCCCACCCAGCGCCGGGTCGTGCAGTCGATGCCGGACTCGAGGCCCTACGTGGCCTTCATGTCCACGGTGGACGTCGCCGAGTTGGCCGGGGTGAGCCAGCCGACCGTCGTCCGGCTGGCCTCGGCCCTCGGGTTCTCGGGCTACCCCGAGTTCCGTACCGCCGTACGCCGGCAGGCTCTCAGTGCGGTCGAGCGGGTCGAACCGGACGATGTCCCCGAGCGGCGCAGCGCCCTGGGCACCGCCCTGGCGGCCGAGTAGTCGAACATCGCCGCGCTGGAGCGGACGCTGGACGATGACCGGGCGACAGGTGCCGTGGCGGCGCTGGCGGGGACGCAGCCGTTCGGGATTCTCGGGATCCGGGCCTCGTCGGCACTTGCCCAGTACATGGGGTAGTTCGCCTCCCGGATCATTGCCGCGGGTGCTGACCGACGCGGGCACGGTGCTCGAGGCGGGTGAGCAGCTCGCCGGCGGACATCGTCGTCGACCAGGGGATCTGGGCCCGAGCGGTCACGACGGGGGCCCGACGGCTGAGTCGGTCCGCCCTCACGGTAGGCGTGCGCGGCGCGCAGCCGATCGGCCGCGGCCGCGATGGCTGCCAGCCCCGCCGCCCTGGCCGCGACCTCGGGCCACCACAGGCCATCGACGTGGCAGTCCTGCGGGCCCGCGCCGACCTGCCGCTGCTGCTCACCACCTGCAGCAGACCGCCAACCAGTTGCCGGTCATCGCCGGCCAGCTTCACGCCACGACAAGCCGATGGGGAATCGAGGGCCTGCTGCGTGCTCACGCGCGGGACCTGCCGGCGATGGAGGACATGCCCGAGGCCCGGGTCCGCCAGGTGGTGGCCTGCCTGCACGTGCAGGCCGCACACCAGGACCTGGCGCCGCTGTCGGCCGCGGTCACCCGCGCCGGCTCCCTGTCCACAGCCCTGGCCGCCGAACTAACCAGACGACCCCGGGCGTGCCGCCCGCGCAGCCGCGGCTGGCCGCCTACTACGCCGACCGCCTCGTCCACCCCGCACGGCCGCAGCCCAGATGACCAGCGACGCCCGCCACGTCCAGCAGGCGCTGGCCGCGACCCGCGCCCCGTTCGGACCAGGGCAGCCGCACAGCCGCGGCTACGGCCCGGA
>JACCZY010000091.1 GCA_013695685.1 Geodermatophilaceae bacterium
TGGGTGTCGTGGACCTCGCTTCGGCGGCCCTCGGCCTGCCCGATCGGGACGAGTACGTCAGCATGCGCAGCGGATACGGCCTCGTCGTCGGCTTTCTGCTACCGGTCGCACTCTTCACCCTCGCGCGAAGGCCAACTCTGGCGGCCGCACCGGTGCAGCACGTTCTAGCCGCGGCCGTGGCCTACTTCGCTGCTGCCGCCGCCGGGGGCGTGTGGACGGCCATCATCGGTGGTGTTGCCCTGCTCGTCTCGGCGTTGGTGCTGGCGAGACTGGCTCCCGGTGCTGGGCACCTGCGCCCGCGGCAAACCCTGCCCACCGTCCGCTTGTGGTGCTCGCCGCGCTTGGAGCAGGTCCCTGGGTCGTTTACGCAGGCGTGATGGCGGTTCAACAACGGATGGGTTCGGACCCTTACGAAGACTTCACTCTCGGCGTCCAGGGCTGGTCCGCGCTGACCGTTTTCGCGTTGGTCATGATGATGCTGAACTCGGTGATCGCCGTGTTCCGGCCGCCGGGCTGGCGCAGCATGCTGAGGGCCACCGGGATTGCCTCGCTCATGTTCGGCCTGGTCAGCGTTTGGGTAGGTGCCGTGCCCGGGAGTCCGGGGCCGTTCTGGGGTGGGGGAGCGCTCTTGTGGGGATTGCACTAATCGTGTTCTCCTGGATCCCGCGGCGATCCACAGACCGACAGCGACGCAACCCGCCGCGAGCCACGTCGCTGCGGCCGGGCGTCGGGTGGGCACCGGACGATCCTGGCATCCGGCCGCCAGCCATTCGCGATCACCAGCAGGACGTCGTGGCACGGTTGGTCGGGGGACCAGCACGCAAGGTCGTGACGGCGAGGGCCTTACGGATGTGAGCGACGGCGGGCAACCCGTCCCAGCCGTGGGTGCCGGCGTGCCTTTAGCGGGCGGGCTATGCCACTAGCCCTGCTCGAACCCTCACGCGGCCGCTCGGCGCTTCGACGGATAGTGGGGCTCATAGTGGGGCTGGACCTGACGCCTGCTTGGGTTGGCGCTTGAACAAGAGAACCTACGCCTTGACCAGGTACTTCGTGGTGCGCCGCCAGGGACTCGAACCCCGAACCCGCTGATTAAGAGTCAGCTGCTCTGCCAGTTGAGCTAGCGGCGCCGTGCCGCCCGCAGGCAGCCGTCACAGGTTACCAGCGGACCGGCGGGGCATCATGTGTTAGCTTTCGCACATGCGGCTGCACATCATGGTAGAGGACGAACTGGTCGCGGAACTGGACGAGCGGGTCGGCCGCGGTCGGCGCAGCGCCTATGTCGCGCAACTCATCAGGAACGCCCTCGCTGACGAGCGACGCTGGGGCGACCTCGAAAGCGGTTTCGGCAGCATCGGGGACACCGGGCACGAGTGGGACGAGAATCCCGGCGCCTGGGTTCGGTCCCAGCGACGGGCGGACGAGCACAGGGTCGGCTGATGGCTGCTGTGCTGCTGGACAGCACCGTGCTGATCGATGCGCTGCGCGGCCGCGGTGCCGTGACCCGAATCCGTGGTCTGCGGTCCAAGGGTGACCGTGCCGTCGTCTCACCGATCAACGTGGAGGAGATCGTTCGAGGCTTGCGCAACGCAGAACGCGACCCGGCGATGCGATTTCTCCGCGGTCTGGGACTGGTCTCCCTGGACCGGGCGCAGGCTGTTCAGGCCGGTACTTGGCGTCGTGAGTACGCCGCACGGGGTCAGACCCTCGCCCAAGCAGACTGCCTGATCGCAGCCGCAGCGCTGCGCGCCGGCGGTCGACTCGCCACCGGCAATCCACGGGACTTCCCGATGCCGGAACTCACCGTCGAGCACTGGCCGGTCGGCGAATAGACCCCGCCCCCTCGGCCCGCCTTCGCGGCTTTATCGACGCCCCGGGGGAGGATGGTCCGGAGCCAGTCGAGAGGGCGGTGACGTGCTGGGAGCGCGGAAGATCCACGGCCGCGGCGCGATGGCCGTAGTGGCTTCCTGCCTGATCCTGGTGACCGGCTGTACGGCGGGCTCGTCCCGGAGCGCTTCGACCAACGACGCCGGTACGACGACCGCAGCCCAGGGACCGGCCCCGACGATCACGGTTCTCCCCGGCGCAGCGGTGGCCGACGTGCTGCCGACGGAGCCGATCATCGTCGAGGCTGCCGGCGGGGAGCTGCGTTCGGTGTCCGTCGCCAATACCGCCGGGGCGGCGGTGCCCGGCGAGATCTCTGCCGACGGTGCACAGTGGCAGTCGACCGCACCGCTGGTCTACGCCGCCGACTACACAGTCACTGCGATCGCCGAGAGCGCGGGCGGGCAGAGCACGCTGCAGCGGTCCACGTTCTCCACCGTCGCACCGGCCGACCTCGTCTTCCCCTCGATCGGCCCGCTCGACGGGACCACCGTGGGGATCGGCATGCCGGTCCGGGTGTACCTCGACGCACCGGCCACGGAGCGAGCCGAGGTTCAGCGCCACCTCACGGTCACCGCGAGCCCACCGCAGGAAGGAGCCTGGAGCTGGCTGTCGGACACCGAGGTGCACTGGCGACCGAAGGTGTACTGGCAGGCCGGCTCCCAGGTCACCGTCGACGCCAACCTGTTCGGCGTCGACTTCGGCGGCGGCGCATGGGGTGAGATGGACCGGCAGATCAGTTTCAGCATCGGCGATGCGCACCGAAGCGTGGCCAATGCCCTGACCCACGAGATGCAGGTCTACGACGGCGACACCCTCGTGCGGACCATCCCGGTGTCCATGGGCGCGGCCGAGGGCGGCTGGCAAACCAAGAGCGGTGCCCATGTCGTGATCGACAAGAACCGTGAGAAGACGATGGACTCCACGACGTACGGCCTGGCACTGGACGCCGGCGGCTACGTGACAGAGGTCGACTACGCGACCCGGATCTCCAACAACGGCGAGTTCGTGCACTCCGCGCCGTGGTCCATTGCCGACCAGGGCGTCCGCAACGTCTCACACGGCTGCATCAACGCCTCCCCGGAGAACGCCGCCTGGTTCTTCAACTTCTCGCAGATCGGTGACGTAGTCGAGGTGGTCGGTACGCCGGTTCCGCTCGGACCGGCCGACGGCGACATCTACGACTGGGCGGTCTCATGGGAGCAGTGGTTGGCCGGCAGCGCCGTGTCCTGACCACCCCGGTTAGGCTGGCGGCGAGAACAGCGAGGATGCCAGCGGATGAAAGATTGAGGTGAGTGCGATGGCTCGGTCCCAGAGCCCAAGGTCGCAGGCGACACAGGTTCCGCGCGCCCGGCCTCGGTTGACCGAGCCGCTGGTCCGTGAGAACGGGCAGCTTCGGCCGGCGTCGTGGGATGAGGCGTTGGGTCGGGCTGCAGCGGGTTTCGACAGGGTCCGCGACCAGGACGGGTCACGCGGTTTCGGGATGTTCAGCTGCTCGAAGGCGTCGAATGAGACGAATTTCCTGGCTCAGAAGTTCGTGCGGTCGGTGATCGGCTCGAACAACATCGATTCCTGTAACCGAACTTGACACGCTCCTAGTGTCGTCGGTCTGGAGGCTGCGTTCGGTGCCGGTGGTGGCACCAGTTCTTATGAGGACATCGAGCACACCGATCTGATCGTGTTGTGGGGCTCGAACGCCCGAAACGCGCACCCGATCTTCTTCCACCATGTCTTGAAGGGGGTGCACAACGGCGCGCGTCTGTATGCGGTCGACCCCCGCCGGACGAGCAGCGCGGAGTGGGCGGACGTCTGGCTGGGCATCGATGTGGGCAGCGACATCGCCCTGGCCAACGGCATCGGCCGGGAGATCCTGGCCGCGGGGCTGGAGAACCGCCAGTTCATCGACCACGCCACGATCAACGTGGAGCTGTACGAGAGACCGTCGAGCCGTACACGCTGGAGTACACCGAGCGGGTGACCGGCGTACCGGCGGCGGCGATCAGGGAGCTCGCGCACCGGTACGCCGAGGCCGATCGGGCGCAGATCTGCTGGACCCTGGGTATCACCGAGCATCACACCGGCGTGGACAACGTGCTGTCGCTGATCAATCTGGCGCTGCTGACCGGGCATGTCGGGCGTTACGGCAGCGGCTTGAACCCGCTGCGGGGGCAGAACAACGTGCAGGGCGGCGGCGACATGGGCGCCATCCCCAACAAGCTGCCGGGCTTCAAGGACATCACCGACGATGCCGAACGCGGTCGCTTCGAGCGGGCCTGGGGGATGCCGCTGCCGGCCGAGCACGGCTGGCATCTGTCGCAGATGTTCGAGGCCATGGACCGTGGGGAGTTGCGGGCGGCGTACATCATGGGGGAGAACCCGGCCGAGTCCGAGGCCGACGTCGCGCACTGCCGCAAGCTACTCGACGGTCTCGACCACCTCGTCGTGCAGGACATTTTCCTGACCAAGACCGCGGAGTACGCCGACGTCGTCCTCCCGGCGGCCGCGGACTGGTGCGAGGCTGACGGCACGGTGACGAACAGCGAGCGGCGGGTGCAGCGGACCCGCAAGGCGATCGACCCGCCCGGCCAGGCCTGGCCCGACATCAAGATCATCACCGAACTCGCCAAGCGGATGGGCCACGACTGGGGCGACCCGACGGCGGAGCAGGCCTGGGACGAGCTGCGCAGTCTGTCGGCGATGCACACCGGGATGAGCTATCAGCGGCTGGAGGAACTCGGCGGTATCCAGTGGCCCTGTCCGGATGAGAACCACCCGGGCAGCAAGCTGCTGCACGAGCGGCTGTGGGCCGACCCGCTGGAGGGCCAGCCGGCACCGTTCCACGCCTGCGAGTGGCTGCCGCCGATCGACACCTTGACCGAGCAGTTCCCGTTGCGGATGACGACCGTACGCCGGCTGGACGCCTACAACACCGGGGTACAGACCGACGGCTACACCTCTCCGCTGTGGGAGCGGGAGAGCCTGCGGATCTCACCGGAGGATGCGCGGCGCCTCGGTTTCGCAGACGGCGATCGGGTGCTGATCAGCTCCCGGCGGGGTGCGATCGAGGCGCCGCTGCGCGTGGATGCGTCGTTGCGTCCGGGCTTGACCTGGATGACGCCGCACTCCACCGGTGAGGCCGATGTCAACCTGCTCACCAACGAGAGCTGGGATCCGAAGTCGGGTACGTCGGAGTTTAAGGCGACCGCGATCCGGGTCGATCGAGTCACGCCCGAGAAGCAACGCGGCTAGGGCACTAATGGATCTGCACCTGGGGCGCGCCACGGCGAGCACGGCCGAACGCGCCGCTGTCGACGCCGAACTCGGCCCGCCGGCGACCCGCTGGGAGGGCGGCGGCCGCGACCGTGCCGAGGACGGCCGGGTCAGCTACGGCGGAAGAGACGCCCGCAGCCAGCGGCACCTGCTGCTGCCGGTTCTGCACGCGGTGCAGAAGCAGATCGGCTGGGTCAGCGACGGCGCGCTGACCTATGTGGCGCAACGGCTGACCGTCCCGCCGGCGGAGGTGTACGGCGTCGCCACGTTCTACTCGATGTTGTCGATCCGACCCCGCCCGGGGCGGGTGGCGCACGTCTGCGACGACATCGCCTGCCGGATCGGCGGCGCCAATCCGCTGATCGACCAGCTCACCGCCGACTTCGGTCCGGCCGGTACCCCAAGAGGTGACGCCACCTGGATCCGCAGCCCCTGCCTGGGGCTGTGCGAGCGGGCGCCCGCGGTGATGTTCCAGCTGGCCGGCGACGAGGCCGACGAGTCGCACGCTCCGGCTGCTGCGAACCAGGTCAACGCCGTACTGGGCGGTGGGTCGCCGGCGGTGTTCGTTCCCGGATCGACGCCACAGACCTTGCCGCCGCGCGATGAGTCGCTTCGGCTGCTGCGCCGGATCGGTGTCGCCGACCCGGACAGCCTCGACGACTACCGCGCGCATGGCGGCTACGAGGCGCTTCGGCGGGCGCTGCAGCTGGGTCCGGCCGGGGTGATCCGGGAGATCACCGACTCCAAGCTGATGGGCCGCGGCGGTGCGGCGTTCCCGACCGGGGTGAAGTGGTCGGGTGTGGCCAGCGCCCCGGCCCGCCCGCACTACCTGATCTGCAATGCCGACGAGTCCGAGCCGGGAACGTTCAAGGACCGCGTCCTGATGGAGGAGGACCCGTTCGCGCTCGTCGAGGCGATGACGATCGCCGGGTACGCCGCCGGCTGCGAGCTCGGCTACCTCTACATCCGCGGCGAGTACCCGCTGGCCACCCGGCGGCTCGAGGGGGCGATCGCCCAGGCCCGTGCCCGAGGGCTGCTCGGCCTCGACGTGATGGGCCGTGGGTTCGCCTTCGACATCGTGCTGCGGCGCGGCGCCGGGGCGTACATCTGCGGTGAGGAAACCGCGCTGATGAACTCCATCGAGGGCTACCGCGGCGAGCCGCGCAACAAGCCGCCGTTCCCGACCGTCGCCGGGCTGTTCGGGAAGCCGACGCTGATCAACAACGTGGAGACGCTGTTCAATGTGCTCGACGTCATCCTCGGGACGGGTCCGGCGTACGCCACGGTCGGCACCGAGAAGTCGACCGGAACGAAGCTGTTCTGCGTGTCCGGCTGCGTCACCTCGCCGGGGGTGTACGAGGTTCCGTTCGGTACGACGCTGCGCGAGATGATCGATCTCGCCGGCGGGGTCCGCGACGGCAGGCCGTTACAGGCACTGCTGCTCGGGGGTGCGGCCGGCACATTCGTCCCCGAGGAGCAGTTCGACACCCCGCTGACGTTCGAGGGCACCCGGGAGATCGGTGCGTCACTGGGCTCAGGGGTGATCATGCTCTTCGACGACACGGTCGACCTGGTCGACATCCTGACCCGGGTGGCCGGTTTCTTCCGCGACGAATCCTGCGGGCAGTGCGTGCCCTGCCGGGTCGGAACGGTCCGCCAGGAAGAGGCGCTGATCCGGATCGGAACCGGGCGCTCGAACGGATCCACCGCCGCAGACGTCGAGTTGCTCGCCGAGCTGTCCCTCGTCATGAAAGACGCCTCCATCTGTGGCCTCGGTCAGACCGCACCGGCCGCGCTGCAGTCGGCACTGGCACTGAACCTGCTCGGTGTCGGCGCGAGCGGCGCCGCCGACACCTCGACGACGCCCGAATCGTCCACCGGCAACAAGCAGAGGACCCCTGATGCGTCGTAACGCCCCGGTCATGCTCGGTGCCATCCGGCGCATGCTCGATTTCGAGCTCGACGGTGAGCCGGTGCGGGCACCGGAGGGCTCGACGATCCTGGATGTCTGCCGCGAGCAGGGCATCGACACCCCCACGCTGTGCTACCTGGACAACCTGACCCCGGTCAACGCCTGCCGGGTCTGCATGGTCGAGGTCGACGGCTCCCGCGTCCTGGTGCCCTCATGCTCGCGCGACGTCGAGGCGGGGATGGTCGTCAAGACCGACACCGAGCGGGTCCGGCACAGCCGCAAGATGGTCCTGGAGTTGCTCGCCTCCTCCACGGACATGTCGCTGGCCGAGGACGCCGTACACCGCTGGATGGACTCCTACGGCGTCGACATCAAGCGCTACGGCCCGCCGGGGCCGCCGGCCGCGGCCGGGGAACGGGATCGCCGCCAGGCCGGACACCACCACGTCCCGGACGGGCTGACCGCCGAGACGGTCGCCCAGCCGGTGAAGATCGACAACGAGCTCTACGTACGTGATTACGCCCGCTGCATCCTCTGCTACAAGTGCGTCGAGGCCTGCGGTGAGGACGCCCAGAACACGTTCGCGATCGCCGTCGCCGGGCGCGGCTTCGACGCCACCATCGCCACCGAGTTCGACGTCACACTCCCCGACTCCGCGTGCGTGTACTGCGGCAACTGCATCGCCGTGTGCCCGACCGGCGCCCTGATGCCCAAGAGCGAGTACGACATGCGCCAGGCCGGAACATGGGACGAGACCAAGCAGGACCAGGTCACCACCGTCTGCACGTTCTGCGGCGTCGGATGCAACCTGGAGCTGACCACCCAGGACAACCGGATCGTCCGGGTCGACTCACCCATCGACCACTCGATCACCAACGGCCACCTGTGCATCAAAGGCCGCTTCGGCTACGCACACGTACAGAACTGAGCGCCGCTGCACCGGTCGTTGGCGTGCTCGTCTCAGCAGGGACAACGGCGGCCTGCACGCGAGCGGCCCGCACAAGCTGCTTCAGGTCGCCAGGATCACTGGTCAGGATGCGATCCCCGGCCTGTGCGAGCAGGGCGACCGTCGCGTCTATCGGATCGGAGGAGCCCGCCTCGGCCAGCAGGACACCCGGCCAGTGCCTCCGCACGCAAGATCACTCCGGAGTTGCCCCCTCGTCGCCCGGCAGGCTGTCGGCCTTGACGGCGTTCCGCTGGCCCATCGGCCTTTCCTCGCCACGCGTGGTGTCTTGCGCGGTCTGCTGTTCGGCTTCGGCATTGATCTCCGCGCCGAGCAGCACGATGTAGGCACTGATGAACAGCCACAGCAACAGCACGATGACGCCGGCGAGCGCGCCGTAGGTCTCGGCGTAACTGCTGAAGTTGCTGACGTAGAGAGAGAAGCCGACAGAAGCGATGACCCAGATGATCGTGGCCACCACCGCTCCGACGGACACCCAGCTGAACTTCGGGGCGTCACGATCGGGTGCGACACGGTAGACGGTGGCGAGCCCCGCCATCACCAGCACGACGAGCAGTACCCACCGGCCGACCTGGAGCAGAATCGTGCCGACGATGCCGAGATTCAGCGCTTCGAGGACGACCGGAGCCACGGCGACCAGCCCCACCGCCAGGGCCATGAACACGATTCCGCCAATCGTCAGCAGGAGAGCGAGGCCCCGCAGCTTGAGGAAGCCACGCGTTTCTTCCTCGTCGTAGCAGACGTTGACCGCGTTGATCAGGTTGCTGACCCCACCGGAGACGCTCCACAGCGCCGCGAGCAGGGAGATGACCAGGCCGATCCCGAGGGCGCTATCGGAGCTTGCGGCGATCGCACTCATCTGCTCGCTGATCAGGCTCTGCGCCTCCGGCGGGAGGGCCCCGCTGAAGGAGTCAACCTGTTCTTGTACGTCGGCGGGGTCGGCGACCAACCCGTAGATGAGCACCGCGGCGATAAGCGCAGGGAACAGCGCGAGGAATGCGAAGTAGGCCAGACCGGCGGCCAGCATGGAGACGTTGTCCTTCTTCCCCTCCTGGAAGGCCCTTTTCACCACCTGGAACCAGCCCTTGCGGGGGATCTCCGACGGCCGCTCGGCGTCTGCTCCGGGCGGGTTCGCGCTCGCCGCGCGGCTGTCCTGCTCGCCTTTGGTAGTCATGACGATCCTGTGCCCCGACAAAGCCGGGTCTACACAGGTGACGGCGGTAACGTTGAGCACGTGCGTCGCCTCCTGCTGTCGCCCGCCTGGCTGATCGGACACCTGCTCGTGGTGGCCGCCTTCGCGACGTGCCTGTGGCTGGGCTGGTGGCAGCTGGCGCGCTTCGAGTCCGACACCGGAGGAGTCCAGAACGTCGGCTATGCCCTGCAGTGGCCACTTTTCGGCATCTTCGCCGTCTTCTTCTGGGTCCGTGTGATCAAGGCCGAGCTGCACCCGCCCGAGCACGATGCGACACCGTCCGAGCCGGCCGTTGCCCCCCGACCGCCGATGGTCACCGACGACGACACGGACCCGGAACTGGCGGCGTACAACCGGCATCTCGCCGAGTTGCACGCCGCAGACACGGTGCACGTCGCGAACACGGTGCCCGAACGGGGTGAGTGACGGGACTTGAACCCGCGACACCCGGGATCACAACCCGGTGCTCTAACCAGCTGAGCTACACCCACCATGGCCGCCCGACGACGGCCGGCTGGGAAAGATTACCCGATCCCGGGGGCCCGTCCGGCATCCGCAGCCAGCGCGGCCGCTGCGGCCGCTACCACCGCCGTACTCGGTCCCGGCTGCGTCACGAAGAGGGTCTTGCGGTAGAACCGCAACTCCTCGATCGACTCCAGGATGTCGGCGAGGGCCCGGTGCGAAAGCCCCTTCGTGGGCTGGCCGAAGTAGACGCGGGGATACCAGCGTCGGGCCAGCTCCTTGATCGAGGAGACGTCGATCATCCGGTAGTGCAGGAAGTCGTCCAGCTCCGTCATGTCGCGGGCGAGGAACCCGCGGTCCGTGGCGATGGAGTTGCCGCACAGCGGCGCGGTTCGGCGGTCGGGCACGTGGCTGCGGATGTAGGCGAGTACCTGCGCCTGCGCCTCGTCGAGCGTCACCGTCGAGCGGCGTACCTCCTCGGTCAGTCCGGACGCCGCGTGCATCGTTGCGACTACCTCGATCATGGCGTCGAGGTCGTTGTCGTCGGCGGAAATCACGATGTCGACGCCGTCACCGAGGACGTTGAGCTCGGAATCGGTCACGAGCGCCGCGATCTCGATGATCTTGTCCTTGGTGAGGTCCAAGCCGGTCATCTCGCAGTCGATCCACACCAACCTGTCAGTCATGTGCCCACCTCGCTGCCCTCACTGCGCGCACCCTACGTGACCGCCCGGACCGCAGGCTCGCGCTTCGGCCCCGCGAAGTGAGACCATCGAGGTGATGCCGGTTCACCCCCCACCTGAGCAGCCCCCTGGCGACGCGCCGGAGGGTCAGGCTGGCGAGCCCCATTCGCTGGACCGGCGGGCCATGGTGCGGCGCTCGGCCGCGGTGTTGGCCGGCACGGCGGGGATCATCGTCGCGCCCGGGCTGATGGGCAAGGCGGCCGCCGAGCCGGGCGACTCCTTGCGCCTGGGCGGGCGGAACCGAGCCGCGGACTCACAGACCCGGCTGCAGTCCACCACGACGGTGGCCACGCTGTCGCTGCTGAACGAGCACGTCCGTCGCCATGAGTCGACCGGTGACGTCGACCTCGTCGCGGCCCAACTCCGGCTCGCCGGCCCGGTCGCGGGCGCCGCCCGCCCGCAGGTGCCCGACGTGGAGACGATGGCCGCCGGGGACATCGCCGCCGCCGGTGGTCTGCTGTACTTCGGCGCCGAGGCGGGGGACTTCGATGTCGTCCCCAGCCAGGTGTTCACGTCGTACTTCGCGAACTACCTGCACCCCGTCCACGCCCGCGATGCGACTGTCCTGGACACTCGGGATCTGAACCTCGCGGAGCGGGACCGCTTCACCGCTGAAGATCTGGACGCTGACGGTCGGCTGGTGGCGGGCCGCCGGATCGCGGTGGACCTGCGCGTTCTGGTGAACACGACCTCCGTGCCGCCACGAGCGGCCGTCGCGGTGTCCCTGCAGGTCTTCGGGGCGGCCGAGTCCGGTGTCCTCACCATCTACCCTGAGCAGACCGGCGCGGACGGAGTCGCCGTCCTGGCGTACGCCGTGCTGCCGAGCACTGTCACCGCGAACGGCGCACCCTTCGCGCTGCCGGCCACCGGGGCGGCGATCGTGGGCCTCGACGCAGACGATCGGCTGTGGCTGTCGGTGTCCAGCACCGCGCACGTCGTCGTACAGGTGTCGGTCCTCTTCGTCCCGGACCCCACCGCTGTCGTGGACACCACCGAGACCCTGCTGGACCCCTCGCCGTACGGGAGACGGGTCCAACGTCAGCGGCGGGCGCTGCGCCGGCTGACCGCGGACAGCGCGATCTCCAAATAGCCACGGCTATGAGCGCGACTGACAAGCGCGGCCTCACCGCGCGGTGGGCCGAACTGCGTACGTACTGGTCGTGGGGACCGGTGCTGCGGGCGACCGGCCCACGCGAGATGCGGGCGATCTACGGCGCGTGGCTGCTGGCCTTTGTCTTGAAGGTGCTCGGCTCCTCATGGGACGTGTCATGGCACTTCAAGTGGCTGCGCGACGATCTTGCCCCCCCGCATCTGCTCAACAGTGCGGGCACCGCGCTCGTCGTGGCCCTCGTCGTGTTCCACACCTACACCGGCTTCGGCGTCGACCGGATCGCGTTGCGGTTCATGCAGTGGGGCATCGGCCTGTTCCTGCTGGCCGTCCCGCTGGATCTGGTCAACCACGCGGCCTTCGGGCTGGACATCACCAGTTGGAGCCCGACCCATGCAGTGCTGTATCTCGGCACCGCGGTGATGCTCGTCGGCGTTCTCCGCGGATGGTGGCTCGGCAGCGAACCCGGCCGCCGGCGGAATGTCGTGATGCTCGCGCTGTGGTTCTTCTTCGTGGAGAACGTCCTGTTCCCCAACCAGCATCAGGAGTACGGCGTCCTGTCGCTGCGCGCGTTCGATGGCGGCGAGTCGACAGCCGAGCCGATCCTGCTGGACTTCGCGCGGGCGCAGGGCAGCAGTCCGGCTGAGTTCATGCTGCCGGTGCCCTCGTGGGTGCACCCGGCATGGCTGGTCTGCGCCGGCCTTCTGACCCTGGTCGTCGCCCGGCGTACGACGAGGATCACCTGGGCCGCGACGATCGTCGCGGCGGTGTACCTGACCTATCGATCGGTGGCCTGGGTGCTGCTGGTCGCCGGCGACTTCCCGCCCTCGGCCGTCCCCTACATGCTGCTCGCCGGAGCCGTCGTGATCGATGTCGCGACGCGGTACCGCCTGAACGCGGCAGCCGGAGCAGTGGCAGTCACCGTGGCGACGTATGCGACCGCCCGGTTGATGGACGAACTCGCCGTGATACCGCCCTGGCTCTGGTGGTCGGCCCCGGCAGTCGCGCTCGTCCTCGCCGCCGAGTGGTACGCCGTCGACCGGATCCTCGACGGTCCCGTCGGGGTCCGCTGGAGCCGGCCGGTCGGTCCGGCGCATCGGCCGCCGCCGCAGCCGCTGTGAGGAAACAGCCGTGTCGCCACACTCGGTAACGGTGGGAACGCGGCAGCATGTCGTAACGTCCAACGCATGGCCGGAATACCGGCGAAGGACGTAAGCCGGTGGACCGGCTACTGATCCGGCGCCGGCGCGAGTCGAGTGGAGGTCGGGGCCGGTGCTCTGTCTGGCACCCATCGAACTCATGACCGAGGCGGAACGGCGCCTCTACAGGGCTCTGAGCGGCCTCGGGCCGGGCACGGGTGTCCTCGGTGGACTTGTCGTCTTCATCCCCGTCGTCGAGGGTGCGATGCAGCGCCGGCAGGCCGACGCGGTGGCCTTCCTGCCCGAGACCGTAGTCGTCGTTCGTGCGCTCGGGATGGGACGGCAGGGCGGCGAGCTGAAGCCGAGCGCCAGCGGCTCGTGGACGGTGGGCGGGGACATCCTGCGGCTCAGCGGTGGCGGCTCGAGCCCCGCAGTGCAGCTGCACAAGGCGGTCGAGCTCCTTCATGCGGCCTTGGACTCGGGCGGGATCGATCCCGGCTCGCCGGCCGCGCTCGCCGCCATCGACGGGGCCATCACGTCCGTCCGTGACCGCACCGCGGGCGGTCCGATCGCCTGCAGCATGGATGCCGGCGACGTGCTGACCGGCCTGCGACACTGTGCCAACGTCGGTTCCCAAGGTGATACCCGGGTATGGACGACCGCGGACGTCAAGGCGGCGTTGACCATCTTCGGCCTGCAGGGTCGTGGTCCGTCCGTGGAGGAGCTCAACAACGAAGGCTTCCTCTACTCGCCCTATGTGTTGCGTCGGCGGCAGTCTGCGGTTGGGGCGCACCTCGAGCGTGCCCCGGCGCTCAGCTTGCTGTCGGGACCGCTCGCGCCGCCGCGCTCGGCCGAGCCGGTGTGGGCTGAGCCGGAGTGGGCTGAGCCGGTGTCGGACGGGGCGGCCCGTCCCGAGCCGGGATGGGACGACGACAAGGCCCGCCCCGAGCCACCGACCCCCCCTGCTGTCGTCGAGCCGGAGCTACCGACTCCGCCCGCTACTGTCCAGCCCGAGCCGGTCGCCGAGCCGCCCGAGGACAGCGGCGTAGGTGGCTTGTTCACCGAACCGCCGGACCGGGAAACCGACGACCACCCGGCTGAGCAGCGCACACCGCCGTATGAGCCCAAGCGCCCACCTCGCCGGGCCGCTGTCCTCGGGCTTGTCGTGCTGGTACTGCTCGCCGCCCTGGCGGTTCTGCTCTACGTACTGACGAATGCTTCGGGCGGCGACGAACCGGCCGCGCCGGGCACCGAGGCCGCGGGGTCGTCGGGATCGGCGTCGGCGTCGGCGTCGGCATCGGGGCAGACCTCGTCGGCCGGCACCCCGAGTGCCCTTCCCACCCAGGACATCGCCGGATCGACGTACACCCAGCAGGCGCTGCGCAGTGACACCGAGTGCGCGTCGAATGCCTACGGCCAGGTGGCGGATTTCTTCGCCACGACGCCGTGCAGCGGGCTGACCCGGGTGTTGTTCACGACCACCGTCGACGACGTGCCGGCCGTCGTCTCGGTGTCGGTGGTGGTGATGCCGGACGAGGCGAGGGCGGCCGATCTGCGGAACCTGGTGGACGCCAGCGGCACCGGGAACGTGAGTGACCTGCTGCGCGCCGGCGTACAGATCGACGGCGGACCGAGTGAGCTCGTTGCTGCCGTGTACGCCTCCGAGCTGTCCGGGGCCGACGTGCGCATCGTCGAGGTTGCGTGGATGGACACCGAGACCGAGCGTGATGACGGCCTGCTCGACGCCGTCGCCGCCGATGCGCTGCTCCTCGACGTCATGGCGGGCTGACGGTGCACCTGCTCGTGCTCGGCGGCACGGTCTTCCTGTCCCGCGCTGTGGCCGCCGAGGCGGTGGCACGGGGACACCGCGTCACGTGCGCGGCGCGCGGGATCTCGGGCAGCGTGCCCGACGGGGCGGCGCTGGTGCGCGTGGACCGCGACGAACCGGCCGGGCTCGACCCCTTGGCCGGCACCGCCTTCGACGCCGTGGTCGATGTGGAGTCGATGTCGCCCACCCGCGTACGTCGGGCGCTCGCGGTGCTTGGTGCGCGGGCCGGTCACTGGACCTACGTGTCGACTTGCTCGGTGTACGCCGACCATGAGACACCCGGGCAGCGCGCGGACTCAGCACCGCTGCTCGACCCGGCGCCGGACGGTGCCGACGAGACCGACGGCGAGCTCTACGGCCGGCTGAAGCTGGCGGCCGAGAACGCTGTGCGCGAGACGCTCGGCGAGCGTGCGTTCATCTGCCGGCCCGGGCTGATCGTGGGACGGGGGGACCGGTCCGACCGTTTCGGCTACTGGCCGGCCCGGGTGTCAGCCGGCGGTCGCTTCCTCGCGCCGGGAAGCCCGGAGAACCAGGTGCAGTACGTCGACGTCCGGGACTGCGCTGCGTGGATCGTCACCGCCGCCGAGCAGCGGCTGGTCGCGACGCTTGATGCTGTGTGCCCGCCTGTGCGGTGGGGGGAGTGGTTGGCCCGCCTCACCGCCGCAGTCGGCTCCGGCGCCGAGCCGGTCTGGGTGCCGCAGGAATTCCTGCTCGAGCACGGCGTGGCTCCGTGGATGGGTCCCGGCTCGCTGCCCCTGTGGCTGCCGGTACCGGAGTACGCCGGTTTCATGACCTGTGACGTCGGCGCGTCGCTCGCGGCCGGCCTGCACATCCGGCCGCTCGAGGACACGGTCGCCGAGAGCCTGGGCTGGGAGCGGGAACTCGGCCTGGACCGCGAACGACGTACCGGCATCACCAGGGAGCGGGAGTCCGAGCTGCTGGCCGCCTGGGCGCAACGCGGGACGGCGGGCGGAACAGCCGCTGGGTAGGTTCGGCTGCATGACGTACGCCGTGATACGGGACCTGGCGGCGCACCGGCGTACCCAGGTGATCCTCGAACTCGACGCCACGGTGCCGCCCGCGGACGGGCACCACGACCCGATGGCGCGCCTGGCGTCGCGCGGTCGTCCATCTCTGCCCAGCCTGCTGGCGGCGCTGGATCGGGCCGGGCGTGACCGGGATGTCGCGGCACTTGTGGTCAAGGTCGGGGGCACCGCCTGGGAGCTGGCCCGGGCCCAGGAATTCCGGGACGCCGTACTGCGATTCCGCCGGACCAGCGGCCGGCCGGCGGTGGCCTGGTCGGAGACGTTCGGCGAGTTCGCCGGCGGGAGTATCGGCTACTACCTCGCTACCGGCTTCGACGAGATCTGGCTGCAACCCTCCGGCGACGTCGGCCTCACCGGTGTCGCGGTGGAGGCGACGTTCCTGGCCGGGGCGCTCGACAAGGTGGGGGTGCGGCCGGAGATCGCGCAGCGACATGAGTACAAGAACGCCGCCGACGCCTTGCTGCGCACGGGTTTCACTGAGGCGCACCGGGAGGCGGCGGCCCGGTTGGCCGCGTCCGCGGCGGAGGAGATCGTCGCCGGGGTGGCCGAGGCGCGCAACCTTGCGGTGGACCGGGTGCAGCACCTCATCGACACCGCTCCGCTGGCTGCCGAGGTCGCCGTGCGCGAGGGCCTCGTCGACCGGCTCGGCTACCGCGACGAGGTCTACGACGCCGTACGCCGTCGTACCGGCGAGGGTACGAGACTGCTGTTCCTGGCCCGATACGCCAGGGCGCGGCCTCCCGTTCTGACCCGGCTCCGGCACCGCGGCCGCCCGGTTGTCGCGGTGGTCGAAGGCACCGGGGCGATCCACTCGGGCCGCAGCCGCCGAGGCCCGCTACGCGGGCCGTCCATCGGGTCGGACACCATGTCGGCCGCGCTGCGGGCGGCCGTGGCCAGCGAGCCGGCGGCTGTCGTGCTGCGGATCAATTCACCCGGTGGCTCCTACGTCGCCTCCGACGTCATCTGGCGTGAGGTCGCGCGTGCGCGCGCCGCCGGAGTGCCGCTGGTCGCCTCGATGGGCGACGTTGCCGCATCCGGCGGGTACTACGTCGCCATGGGCGCCGACGCGATTGTCGCCCAACCGGGAACGCTGACCGGGTCGATCGGCGTCTTCGGCGGCAAGCCCGTGACCGCCGACCTGCTCGAGCGCCTGGGCATCGGGCATGACGCGGTCAGCGAAGGCCGTCATGCGCGCATGTTCTCTTCCCGGCGGGGTTTCTCCGCCGAGGAGCGGGACCTGCTCGAGCAGTGGCTGGACCGCGTCTATGCCGACTTCACAGCCAAGGTGGCGCAGGGACGCGGGATGAGCCTGGAGGACGTGCACGAGGTGGCGCGTGGCCGGGTCTGGACCGGAGCGGACGCGAAGCTGCGCGGACTCGTCGACGAGTTGGGTGGCTTGCAACGCGCCGTCGAGGTCGGCGCCGAGCGGGCCGGCGTCGACCCGCAACGCGTACGCATCAGGCACTACCCGGAGTTCCGCCCGTTGAGCATGCTGCGTCCGCCGCGTTCCAGCGAGGACCCGGCGGCCGCCGCCGCCGGGACAGCGCAGTGGGGGCTCGCCTCGGCGGTGGCAGCCCGCCTCGGGTTGCCGGAGGGACCGCTGGTGCTGCCCTTCGCCCTCCGGCTGCGCTGATGGACGTGCTCTGGCGCCCGTCGCCGCAGATCGTGGCGGCGGCGAATGTCACGGCGTACCGGCGGTGGCTGGAAGGTCGTGATGTGCGGCCCGGTCCCGACTACGACGACCTGTGGCGCTGGTCGGTGGACAACCTCGAGGACTTCTGGACCTCGATCTGGGACTACTACCAGATCGACGCGTCCACGCCGTACGACGCCGTACTGCCGGACCGCGCGATGCCCGGCGCGGTGTGGTTTCCGGGCGCCCGGCTCAACTACGCCCAGCACGCGCTGCGGTACGCCGGTGGGGACAGTCCCGCCCTCGTCGCGGTAGGGGAGGACGGCGCCACGGAGGTGAGCTGGACCAAGCTGCGTGCGGAGGTGGCCTCGGTCGCCGCCTGGCTGCGGTCACGGGGCATCGGCGCCGGGGACCGGGTTGCCGGCTACCTCCCCAACGTTCCCGCTGCGGTCGTCGCGTTCCTGGCCTGCGCGAGCATCGGTGCCGTGTGGTCCTCCTGCGGGCCGGATTTCGGCACCCGCAGCGTCATCGACCGGTTCGGTCAGATCGAGCCGGTCGTCCTGATCGCGACCGACGGATACCGCTATGGCGGCAAGATGTTCGATCGGCTGTCCACCGCTGCGGAGATCCGCGCCGCGCTGCCGTCGCTCCGGCATGCCGTGCTCGTGTCCACTGTGGATACCGGCGCCATCGACGGCTTCACGCCGTGGACGGAACTGATCGCGGATCCGACCGCCGAGTGCGACTTCGCGCAGTTGCCCTTCGATCACCCGCTGTGGGTGCTCTACTCCTCCGGGACGACGGGGTTGCCCAAGCCGATCGTGCACGGTCACGGCGGCGTGCTGCTCGAGCACCACAAGTCCCTCGGCCTGCACTTCGATCTGCGGCCTGCGGACCGGTTCTTCTGGTTCACCTCGACGAGCTGGATCATGTGGAACGTCCTGGTTGCCGGCCTGCTGCACGGCGCGACGATCGTGTTGTACGACGGCAGTCCGGCGTACCCGTCTCAGGACGTGCAGTGGGCCATGGCCGCCGAGCACGGGGTGACGTTCTTGGGGACGGGGGCGGCGTACGTCGCCGGATGCGCCCGCGCCGGGCTGCGCCCCCGGGACCGGCTGGACCTCTCGGCGGTGCGCGGGATCGGCGTCACCGGGTCGCCGTTGCCGGCCGATGCCTTCCGCTGGGTGTACGACGCCGTCGCACCGGACGTGTGGCTGACGTCGGTCAGCGGCGGAACGGACGTGGCCACGGGGTTCATCAAGGGCGCGCCCATCCTCCCGGTGCACGTCGGTGAGTTGCAGTGCCGCGGCCTGGGCGTCGCGATGGCGGCGTGGGACGACAGCGGTACGCCGGTGATCGACGAGGTCGGTGAGCTGGTCGTCACCGAACCCATGCCGTCGATGCCGCTGTACTTCTGGGGCGACCCGTCCGGCGAGCGCTACCGGGAGAGCTACTTCGAGATGTTCCCCGGAGTGTGGCGGCACGGCGACTTCATCACGATCACCGCGCGCGGGACGGTGGTCGTGCACGGCCGCTCGGACTCCACCATCAACCGGCAGGGCGTGCGGATGGGCAGCGCGGACATCTACGAGGCGGTGGAACGCCTGCCCGAGGTGGCCGAGTCGCTGGTCATCGGCGCGGAGCTTCCCGACGGCGGCTACTACCTGCCGCTGTTCGTCGTACTGGCCCCGGGTGCGGTCCTGGACGACGGGCTGCGCTCGCGGATCAACGACGCGATCCGTCGTGAGGTCAGTCCGCGGCATGTGCCCGACGAGATCGTCGAAGCGCCGGGTGTGCCGCACACCCTGACCGGAAAGCGGATCGAGGTGCCCATCAAGCGGCTGCTGCAGGGCCATCCGGTGCAGGATGTGGTCAACCTCGGTGCGCTCGATCGCCCGGAGCTGATCGACTTCTACGTTGCCCACGCCCGGCAGGTCGGG
>JACCZY010000099.1 GCA_013695685.1 Geodermatophilaceae bacterium
CCGGCGACGCGGTGCTGGTGTCCGGCCCGATCGGCGAGCACGGCGTCACGATCATGCTGTGCCGCGGCGAACTGGACATCGAGGCCGACCTGCAGTCCGACACCGCGCCGCTGCACCAGATCGCCGCGGCGCTGCTCGACGCGGTGCCCGGGGTGCGGATGATGCGCGATGCGACCCGCGGGGGGGTGGCCACGATCCTGAACGAGATCGCCGTCGCCGCCCAGGTGTCCGTCGTGGTCGACGAGGCCGCGGTACCGGTCAACCCGATCGTCAACGGCGCCTGCGAACTGCTCGGCATCGACCCGCTGTACGTCGCCTGCGAAGGCCGGCTGGTCACCGTCGTCGACGGGGACCAGGCCGACACCGCACTCGCCGCGCTCCGCGGCCACCCCCTCGGCGCCAGCGCCGCCATCATCGGCCGGATCAACGACGACCCACCCGGACTGGTGCTACTCAAGACCTCCTTCGGCGGCACCAGAATCGTCGACCTCCTGGTCGGAGACCCACTCCCACGAATCTGCTGACCAGGTTTCCTAGGCAACGGAAAGGATCATGCAATGAGCGAAGACCAGGGCAGCACGGCTGACCCCCAGAACGTCCCGATGGCCGAGAAGTACGGAACGCACGGGGCGGTCGAACCCAACCCGGCCAACCAGGAAGGCACCGAGCGGGCCTTCGACGCGGAGAATGCGGCTCCGCCACCCGGGCCCGGCCGGGAGGTCTCCGACGAGGAACGTGAAGGTGTGTCCGCCACGGATACGACCGCCGCCACGCCACTGGGCGTCGGCGGGTCGATCAACCGGCGCGGCGAGGATGTCGTCAAGGAGGAGGGCACGGAGCCCGGGCGCGAGACCACCGGTTACAAGGACGAGCGGCCGGTCGGCACCGCCGACGAGCGTTCCGGGACCTCGGTGGATCCCGGCGGCAGTGAGTCGAGCACCGGCAGCGACATGCCGCCCGGGGACGGCGGCGGCTGACCTACCTCAGCCCCGCCGCGGCGGAGGAGAGGGCAGCGGCAACCGCCGTTTGGCCGAGGCTGATGCCGCCGTCGTTGCACGGGATCTGCTTGTGTGTCAGCACCCGCAGGCCCGCTCGTTCCAGCCCGTCGACGACGAGGTCCAGCAGCACGGCGTTCTGGAACACCCCGCCGGACAGGGCAACCGTGTCCATGGCGGTGTCCTGGGCCGCGGTTGCCGCCGCCTGCACTGTGGCCGTCGCCAGCCCGCGGTGGAACCGTGCGGCGATGATCGGTACCGGCACGCTGCGACCCAGGTCGTAGATCACGGCCCGGACGAGATCGCTGCCCATCAGCAGGCCGTCCCGCACCCGCATCGGGTAGCTGCCGGTCTCGGATCGGTCGATTGACTGCTCCAGCTCGATGGCAGCCTGCCCCTCGAAGTTCACCTGGTCGCGGATGCCGATCAGTGCGGACACCGCATCGAAGAGCCGCCCGGCGCTGGATGTGAGCGGCGCGTTGACGCCACGGGCTGCCATGGCGAGCACGGGATCCCATAGCGCCTGGTTCCGGCGCGCCACGTCCAGACCGGGTGGCAGCTCTTCGCCGTACGCGGCCTGCAGGTACGACGCCGCCATCCGCCACGGCGCCCTGATCGCCGCCGCACCACCCGGCAGGGGGACGGGCTCGAGGTGGGCGAGCCGGCAAAATCCGGACAGGTCGGCGAGCAGTATCTCCCCGCCCCACAGCGTCCCGTCGCTGCCGAAGCCGGTCCCGTCGTAAGCCACGCCGATTACCGGCCCCAGCTCGCCGTTGTCGGCCAGGCATGCGGCGATGTGGGCGTGGTGGTGTTGTACGCCGACCACCTCCACCCCCGGTAGGTCCACCGCGTACTTCGTGGACAGGTACTCCGGATGCAGGTCGTGCGCGACCACCTCAGGAACGAGGTCGAAGAGCATTCCGAAGTGCGCGATTCCGTCGAGGAACGACAGCATCGTCTCGTAGTTCTCCAGGTCGCCGATGTGGTGTGACACGAACGCCTGCCGGCCCCGGGCCAGGCAGATCGTGTTCTTCAACTCCGCGCCTACCGCGAGCACCGGCCGCGGGCAGTCCAGCGGGAGGGTGATCGGCTCAGGCGCGTACCCGCGGGAGCGCCGTACCGGCTGGGGACGACCCCGGGCGACGCGAAACACCGAGTCGTCGGTGCGCATCCGGATCGGCCGGTCGTGAGTCAGGAACGCGTCGGCGAGCCCGGCCAGCCGAGTGGCCGCCTCGTCGTCGAGGTAGGCGATCGGCTCGTCGGAGACGTTGCCGCTGGTCAGCACGATCGGAGCGCCGACGGCCTGCGCCAGCAGGTGGTGCAGGGGCGTGTAGGGGAGCAGTACGCCGACGTGGTCGTTGCCCGGCGCGAGCGCGGGAGCCAGTTGGACGTCCTGACGGCGCGGCAGCACCACGATCGGGCGGCGGTGTCCGGCGAGCAGCTCCGCGGCCGCCGGGCTCACCTCACACCATGTGCGGACGGCCTCCAGGTCGGGCATCAGGACGGCGAACGGCTTGTCCTCGCGGTGTTTACGCGAGCGCAGATTCGCGACCGCCTCGTCGGAACGGGCGTTCACGGCCAGGTGGTAACCGCCGAGGCCCTTCACTGCCACGACGGATCCCGACCGGAGCAGGTCCGCGGTGGCGTCGATCGGGTCGCCCGGGACATCCCTTCGTGCGGCATCGACGAGCCGCAGCCGGGGACCACACGCCGGGCAGCACACCGGCTGGGCGTGGAAACGCCGATCCGCCGGGTCGTCGTACTCCCGCTGGCAGTCCGGGCACATCGCGAAGCCGGCCATCGTCGTGGCCGCCCGGTCGTAGGGCACTCCGGTGACGATCGTGAACCGGGGGCCACAGTTGGTGCAGTTGGTGAACGGGTACCGGTAGCGCCGGTCGGCGGGGTCGGCCATCTCGGCCAAGCAGTCCGGGCATGTCGCGGTGTCGGGGGAGATCAGCGTACGGCGGGGGCCGTCGGCGGTGCTCAGCTCGATCTCGAAACCCCTGACGCCGGTGGCGGCGATCGGCTCGCACCGCAGGTCGTCGATCCGGGCCAGGGCGGGAGAGCGGGACCGGATCGCGTCGGCGAAGGCGGCCAGGGTCTGCGGCTGCGCCTCGGCCTCGATCACCACGCCGGCAGCGGTGTTGCGGACGAATCCGGACACCGACAGCTCGCGGGCCAGGGTGTAGACAAAGGGCCGGAAACCGACGCCCTGAACGATCCCGTCGACGTGGATGCGGACGCGGCCCATCTAGTCCATCGCCAGTTGGGTCAACTCCCACAAGACGTTGTACGTCGTGGTCTGCGCCTCCTGGATGCGGTGCACCGAGGCCGACGGCACAACGAAGAGATGGTCGATGGTGTCCGCCTCGGCCATCCTCCCGCCCTCGTAGCCGGCGAAGCCGACAGTCAACATCCCGCGCCGGTTGGCCTGCTCGAATCCGGCCAGTACGTTGGCCGACCCGCCGCTGGTCGACAATCCCACGGCGATGTCCTGTGCGGTTCCCTGCGCGGCGAGCTGCCGGGCGAAGACCACCTCGAAGCCGATGTCGTTGGACAGGGCGGTGAGCACGGCGACGTCGTTGGTCAGACTCAGCGCGGGCAGCGCCCGGGCGCCGGTCGCGGGATTGAGGAAGAGCTGGGCGACCGCCTGCGCGTCGCTGCTGCTGCCGCCGTTGCCGAAGGTGAACAGCCGCCCGCCGGCGGTGAACCGGTCGGCCATGTCCCCTGCGCAGGCGATCAACGTGTCGGCGAAGTGTCCGGCCAGTTGCTGGCGCAGCGCTACGATTTCGCGAGCCTTGTCCGCAGTGGACACGCTGACCGCGCGAAGCACCGGCTCGACGTCGAGCTGGTCGGCGTACAGGAAGGGGTACAGCGCCTCCATACTCACCGAGCCACCTCGCTGCCCTCGCTGCGCTGGCTCACGGCGACACCACCGCGATGGCCTCCTTGGCGTGGACCAGCACGGTGTCACCGATGCAGGCCGTGACCAGTGCGACGCTGACGTGCTCCAAGCTCTCGCCGGTGTCGACCAGCGCCAGGTCGTCGGCGAGCAGCTCGATGATGCGCACCGGCACCGCCTGATCGGAGCAGGTGATGCAGACCTCGCCGTAGCACTCGGGGATCTGGGAGTTGTCCGTCATGACCGGATCACCTTCGGCCCGAGCAGGCCGGGTTGCTCGAGGAACACGTGAACGAGCTCCCACAACACGTGGTACACGGTGACGTGCACCTCCTTGACAATGCGGGCGTCGCTGCTGTGCGCCTGGATGACGTGCGCGACCGCCGGGCTGGAGGCGATGTCGGGCCCGTCGCCGACCGTCCCGTCGCCGAGCAGTGCGACGGTGAGAAGCCCACTGTCGTCGGCTGCGGCGAGGCCGGCTGCGACGTTGGCGCAGCGCCCGGACGCCGAGATCCCCAGTGCGATGTCCTCGGGGCGGGCCAGCAGTCGTACCTGGGCTGCGAACGTATCGGCGAACGCACCGGCCGCGGCCAGCCCGCTGAAGAACGCTACGTCGTTCGTGAGGGACAGCGCCGGCAAGGCCCGTTTGCCGACGATCACCGGGTGGATGAACTCCACTGCGAGGTGTGCGGCATCGGTGGCAGCGCCGCCGTTGCCGAAGACGAGCAGCCGTCCGCCGCGGTGGAAACGGGCCGCCATCGCGTGGCATGCCGCGGCTACCTGGTTGGCGTCATCAGCCAGCGCCGTACCGGCGTCGACCCGTCGCCCAAAGGCAGCATCGACGGCTGCCCGGTCGAGCCGACCGACGGTGTGCGTCATCCTGACACCCCACCGGGTCTCCCGTGCGACGGACGCGGCGCCCGGGCCGGCTCTACGACGGGAATCTGTGCGGTGTCCGCCCCGCCGGCGGTGCCGGCGGGGTTGGTGTGGGTGTTGCCAGCAGTGCCAGGATTGCCGGCGTATCTGGCGAGGTATGTCTCCAGCGCCTGGCGGGTGTCACTGATCGACCCTGCCCACTCGTCCAACTGAGACCGCCCCATCTCGGTCAGGTGATAGGTACGTCGGGCCGGTCCGGACTCGGACAGTCCCCACGTCGAGCGGACCGCGCCACCGACCTCCAGTGCGTGCAGCGCCCGGTACACGCTGCCCGGGTCACCCTCGGCCGGGAGGAAGCACTTCAGCCGCTCCACCAAGGCGTACCCGTGGTCGGGATGTTCGAGGAGCAGCAGCAGCAGACAAGGTTGCACGAAATTGCGTGGCTCACCATGTCGCATTGTCGTGCCCCCCAGCGGGCGGCCAAAGCGTCGGAAGCCCCGCCACCACCCGGACGACGATAGTTGCACTGCCCAGGGGCCTACACAAGCAGTCCCGTCGGATAGGTGACGAAGGCGGTCTGGCTGCGGGATGCTAATGCCGAGCAGCGGCATCCCGCCGGCCGAGGAGACAACCGTGGGTTACCCAGCAGAGCTACTCGCCTCCGACGAGAAGGTGGTCAAGCACCTGCACCCGCACTGGATCACGGTGTTCATCCCTGTCGTGATCGCGTTGATTGTGATCGCTGCCGCTTCCTTCGGCGTCGCGGCGATCCCCGAGGGTGATGCGCAGATCTGGATCCGCTTGGCGATTCTGATCGCGGCCGCCGTCCTCCTCGTCGTCTTCACCCTGGTCCCGATGCTGCGCTGGGTCACCACCCACTATGTGATCACCTCCCACCGGGTGATGTACCGCATCGGCGTACTCCACCGGCAAGGCAAGGATGTCGCGTTCACCCGGATCACCGATGTCGCCTACCGGCAGTCGCTGTGGGACCGGATCGTCAAGTCGGGCGCCCTGACTATCGAGTCCGCTGGGGAAGGTCCCGCGCAGATCTTGGACAACGTGCCGAACTCCGACCGCATCCAGCAGTTGATCAATCACCTGGTCGAGGAGGACGCCGACCGCCGGGCCCAGGAGGCTGGTCGGCACTACGGCCAGCAGTACGGCGGGCAGCAGTACGACGGCTCGGGGCAGCAGCAGCAGTACGGCGGCTCCGGCGGGCAGGTGGACCTCGGCCGCGAGCAGACCCAGCAGCTGCGCCCGCCGAACTGACGCTGCACTGCGAGCGTGATGATGCCCTAGCTCAGGAAGCCAGCAGAACCGCCACGTCGTAGGCTTAGTTTAGGTCAGCGGATCACCAGGATGTGTTGTCCACGCGGAACGAGTTCGCCGATGAGCTGTGCGCCGGGGATCTCGCCGGCCAGCAACAGCCCGCCCGAGGTCTGTGCGTCGGCGAGCAGCAGCGCCTCGTCCTCGTCGACCGCTGACAGATCTGCATCAGGACGAACCCAATCCAGGTTCCGCCGAGTGCCACCGCTGACATACCCGTCGCGCAGCGCCTCCCGAGCACCCACGAGATAGGGCACCGCAGACGCGTCAACGACTGCGGTGACGTTGCTGGCGCGGGCGAGTTTGAGCAGGTGCCCTAGCAGCCCGAAGCCTGTGACGTCGGTTCCGGCCACGATCCCAGCGGCCAGCGCAGCCTGGGCAGCGTCGCGGTTGAGCCGGACCATCGATTCGATGGCCTCGGTGGACACCTCACCGGTGGCCTTGTGCCGACTGTTGAGTACGCCGACGCCGAGTGGCTTGGACAGCGAGAGGGGCAGGCCCGCTACCGCTGCGTCGTTGCGGATGAGCCGGTCGGGATCGGCGATGCCGGTCACGGCCATGCCGTACTTCGGTTCGGGATCGTCGACGCTGTGGCCGCCGGCCACGTGGCAGCCGGCGTCCCGTGCGACGTCGAGGCCGCCGCGCAGCACCTCTCGTGCCAGCTCCATCGGAAGCACGTCTCGGGGCCAGCCCAGCAGGTTGACCGCGACCAGCGGCCGGCCGCCCATCGCGTACACGTCGGACAGCGCGTTGGCGGCGGCGATCCGGCCCCAGTCGTAGGGATCGTCGACGACCGGGGTGAAGAAGTCGGCGGTGAGAACAAGGGCCTGCCCGCCGTCGATCCGTACGACGGCCGCATCGTCGCCGTCGTCCAGGCCGACGAGCAGTTCCGCCGCTCCGGCCGGCGGGTCGGGGCGGAGCAACCCGGCGACGACGGTCTCCAACTCACCTGGCGGGATCTTGCAGGCGCAGCCTCCGCCGTGGGTGTACTGCGTGA
Organism: Geodermatophilaceae bacterium; assembly: GCA_013695685.1. Lineage (GTDB taxonomy): Bacteria > Actinomycetota > Actinomycetes > Mycobacteriales > Geodermatophilaceae > JACCTY01. The sequence continues at coordinate 7,100 of JACCZY010000099.1, forward strand.
GCCGGTACCTCATGGTCATGTCCCGACGGTATCTCCGCACCGCAGTCAACGCCTTGGTGACTTCGCCCGCCTCCCTCCTCCAGACCGGCCGCCTTTGATGAGTCAACTCGAACAGGCCTACACTCCGCTCCCACGACGTCGCACCACGGGGGGCGCACCATTTCTCGCATCGTCGCCTATGCCCTGTCCATGTCCCTGGTCTTCGTCGGCTTAGTGGCGCCTGGTCCATCTGCGGCCGCTGCGGGGGGCCCGGTCACTCAGATCGTGGTCTGGGGTGACTCGATGACCCAGGTGTGGCCTGCGTATCTCGCCGAACTCGTCGGCGTACCGGTCATCTACAACGGCGTCGGCGGTACCGACATCCAGGATACGAAACAGCGCCTCACCGACTGGGTCGAGGTGCACCGCTCGGACCCCGACTTCGCGACCACTGGACACCTATGCTGGTGCGGGCACACCAACCTCAACGGCCCCAACTCGAAGGATCCGGCCAAGGATTACCGCACGATCGTGCCGGCGCTGCAAAACATGGCCGCGCTCCTGCCGCCCGGGAACTTCATGCCCATCGGTCTCACCACTGGCCCGGAAACGCCATGGGGATCCTCCAGCTACCGGCTGACTGTCGACGATCTGGATGACGCGACGGCCACGGCGGTCAACGAGCGGATGCAGGCTGCCTTTCCCGGCACCTACGCCGAGGTACGCCGCTACCTGGTGACCGACGGGCTGCGCCTCACCGGGATCCCGGCCACGGCCGAGGACAACCAGAACATCGCCTACGAC
>JACCZY010000109.1 GCA_013695685.1 Geodermatophilaceae bacterium
GACGCGACATCGAACCCTGGATCGGGTGGCCGCGGAGTCGCCGCCCGAGTTGCGGACGAGGCCACGCGGCAGGACAGAGCCGAGCCGGCGTAACGGCAGAGACAGCGAGTCATTATTGGCACGCCGCATCTGCCGCTACGGCGCCGAAAGGGGCGAGTGGCCAGTTACACCACGAAGTTGATCAAACGCCCCGGTACAACGACCACTTTGCGCGCCGTGTGGCCGTCCAGGTAGCTGGCCACCCTGGCCTCCGCACGCGCGGCCGCCTCCATCACCGCGGCGTCGGCATCGGCATCGACCACGACTGTGGCCCGGACCTTGCCGTTCACCTGGACCGGAATCTCGATCGTGTCGTCAACCAGGTACGCCGGGTCCGCCACCGGGAACGCCTCCCGGGTCAGCGATTCGGCGTGCCCCAGCTTCGCCCACAACTCCTCTGCGATGTGCGGAGCCAATGGCGCCAGCATCAGCACCAGCGCTTCGGCGACGGCCACCGGCACGGCACTGTCGGCGTACGCGGTCGTCAGGTGATTGTTCAGCTCCGTCACCTTGGCGATGGCGATGTTGAACCGAAGCGTCTCCATGCCGTCGCGGACGGCCGCGATGGTGCGGTGCAGCATCCGTAACGTACCGGCCGATACGTCGGAGTCCGAGGTGCGCAGCTGGCCGGTGTGCTCGTCGACGACGACCCGCCAGATCCGCTGCAGCAGCCGCATCGAGCCGACGACCGCCTTGGTCTCCCACGGCCGGGACTGGTCCATCGGCCCGGTGAACATCTCGTACAGCCGCAGCGTGTCCGCGCCGTACCGGTCGTACATCTCGTCGGGAGTGACGGAGTTCTTCAGGCTCTTGCCCATCTTTCCGTGCTCCCGACGGACCTCATCGCCGTTGAAGAAGAAGCGCCCGTCGCGGTGCTCGACCTCGGCCGCCTCGACGTAGAAGCCGCGGCTGTCGACGTAGGAATCGGCCAGCACGTAACCCTGGTTGAACAGCCGTCGGAACGGCTCCTCGCTCGACACGTGCCCCAGGTCGAAGAGCACCTTGTGCCAAAACCGCGCGTACAACAGGTGCAGCACGGCGTGCTCCACGCCGCCGACATAGAGGTCCACCCCGCCGGTGTCATCGGGTCGGTCTGGGTCAGGACCCATCCAGTACCGCTCGACCTCCTTGTCCACAAAGGACTGATCGTTCGTCGGGTCCAGGTAGCGCAACTCATACCAGCACGAACCGGCCCATTGGGGCATCGTGTTCAGCTCCCGGCGATACTGCTGCTCGCCCTCACCCAGATCAAGTCGCACCGTCGCCCAGTCCGCCACACGGCCCAGCGGCGGCTCGGGATCGGAGTCCGCGTCGTCCGAGGTCTTCGGGGTGAAGTCCTCGATGTCGGGCAGCGCGACCGGCAGCATCTCCTCGGGCAGCGCCTGTGGCAGCCCGTCGGCGCCGTAGACGATGGGGAAGGGTTCGCCCCAATACCGTTGCCGACTGAACAACCAGTCGCGCAGCTTGTACGTCACCGCCCCCTGGCCGTACCCGTACTCCTCCAGCCACCCGATCATCGCCGCCTTCGCCCCGTCGACGCCCATCCCGTCCAGGGTCAGGGTGTCCCGGGCAGAGTTCACCGCCGGGCCGTCGCCGACGAACGCCTTGCCCGCGAAGTCCCCCGGCGGCTGCACCGTGCGCACTATCGGCAGACCGAACGCCTCGGCGAAGTCCCAGTCCCGCTGATCCTGCCCGGGAACGGCCATGATCGCGCCGGTCCCGTACCCCATCAGCACGTAGTCGGCAATGAACACCGGGATGCGCCCGCCGGTGGCCGGGTTGACGGCGAACGAGCCGGTGAACACTCCGGTCTTCGTCTTCGCCTCGGCCTGACGGTCCATTTCCGAGCGCTGTGCGGCCTGCTTCTGGTAGGCGGCGACAGCCTCGATCGGCGAGGCGCCACCGCCGGCCCAGGCCGCCGGTACGTCGTCGGGCCAGTCGGCTGCGGTCAGCTCCCCGACCAGCGGGTGCTCCGGGGCCAGCACCATGTACGTCGCCCCGAACAGCGTGTCCGGGCGGGTCGTGAACACCCCGATTCGCGGCCCTGGTTCGGTCGGGAACACGATCGACGCCCCGGTGGAGCGACCGATCCAGTTGCGCTGCATCAGCTTGATGGACTCCGACCAGTCCAGCCGGTCCAGGTCGGCCAGCAGCCGGTCGGCGTATGCCGTGATCCGCATCTTCCACTGCTTCAGCGGGCGCCGGTATACCGGGAAGTTGCCCCGGTCGCTGCGGCCGTCGGCGGTGACCTCCTCGTTGGCCAGCACCGTGCCCAGGCCGGGACACCAGTTCACCGGGGCCTCGCTGACGTAAGCCAGCCGGTGGTTGTTGACCACTTCCCGACGCTCCACAGTGGACAGATCAGTCCACTGCCGACCGAGCGGGTTCGTCCCCTCGCCGGGCTGGCGGAATCCGGCGTCCAGTTCTGCGATCAGCTCGCCGATCGGGCGACCACGCCGGGCACCGACGTCGAACCAGGAGTTGAAGATCTGCAGGAAGATCCACTGAGTCCAACGGTAGTAGCTGACGTCGGCTGTCGCCACGGAGCGACGCGGGTCGTGACCGAGCCCCAACCGCCGCAGCTGCCTTCGATAGTTGACGATGTTGGCCTCGGTCGTGACCCGTGGATGCTTACCGGTCTCGACGGCGTACTGCTCGGCCGGCAGTCCGAAGGCGTCGAATCCCATCGCGTGCAACACGTGGTGGCCGTTCATCCGCTGGTAGCGGGCGAAGACGTCGGTGCCGATGAAGCCCAGCGGGTGACCGACGTGCAGTCCGGCAGCGGAGGGGTAGGGGAACATGTCGTTGACGTAAAGCTTGGGCCGACCCGAGACCCGCTCGAACCCGTCGGACAGCTGCCCGGTCGGGTTCGGTGCATGGAAGGTTCCCTCCGCCTCCCACCGGTCCTGCCAGCTCAGCTCGATCCGCTCTGCCATCGCCGCGGTGTAGCGGTACGGCGGGATATCCGCCGGGTGCTCGGTCATCTGGGGTTCTCCTCTGGCCGTCCCAAGCTGAGTCGTCCGGGCATGAAAAGACCCCTCACACAGGAGGGGTCGCCGTGCCGGAGTGGGGCGCTACCGGCACGGCCGGCTAAGGAGCAGCACGATCCGTGACACGCCCGAACTATAGCCGTCAGTCGCCATCGCGGCGCGGCTGATAGCGGTAGACATGACAGCGGCGGAGGGAAGGGATGGCCGATCACCCGGGTTCTGACCGGTCCACCGTGCGGGACTGGTTCCTGTCACGGGGCGAGCGAGCCAATCGGGCCACCCGGATTCCGATCTGGACCGAGGGCAACGACGTCACGCCGCTGGTCAACGGCAGCACCTATGCGGGCAGAGCCGCTGCCGCCCCAACCGCGTGGAACGCCCGTCTCCGTGCACGCCAAGGTGTGCGTCGTGGACGACGTCTGGTGCAGCGTGGGAAGCGACAACTTCAACCGCAGATCGTGGACGCATGACAGCGAGCTGTCCTGCGCGGTCTTGGACAGCCGACGCGACGGGCGGGCGCCGCAGGACCCCGCCGGCCGGCCGCTGCGCAAGCGCCTCGGGCGCACCTGGTAGCGCGGCGCGTTATCTGAGTTGGCGCGTTATCTGAGTTGCGGTGCGACATCGGCGGCAACGAGTTCGATCTGATCGATATCGGTGAAGTCCAGCAACTGCAGGTACACCCGCTGTGAGCCCGCGTCGGC